>CALXHS010000122.1 GCA_944388165.1 uncultured Gemmiger sp.
TCAACGTGGTGGACCTGATGAAGCTGGAACCCAACACCAAGCATCCTCACGGCCTGTCCGACGCCGACTACAATGCGCTGTTCACCAAGGACAAGCCCATCATCTTCGCCTTCCACGGCTATCCCACCCTGATCCATGAACTGACCTATGAGCGCGCCAACCGCAATCTGAGCGTCCATGGCTATCAGGAAGAAGGCACCATCACCACGCCGTTCGATATGCGTGTGCAGAACGAGATCGACCGCTTCCATCTGGTCAAGGATGCCATCCAGCATCTGCCCCAGCTGGGCAACCGCGGTGCCTACCTCATCCAGCAGATGAACGACAAGCTGGTGGAGCACAAGAACTACATCCACGAAGTGGGCCAGGATATGCCTGAGATCCTGGACTGGAAGTGGCATCTGCCTCAGGCCTGAATCCCGATTCCCTCCCATCTTCTCCGTTAAGTGAAAAAGCCCTGCCGAAGCGCAAGCTCCGGCGGGGCTTTTTCATTTGAAAGCAAAAAACAAAAGCGTGAAAGGCCTGGCCTTTCACGCTTTTTATGTATCTGCCTTACCCTTCCAGCGAGAAGGTGTAGATGGCGGTGGGATCATCGTAATTTTCGTTGGAGACCCACAGCACGCTCTTCTTGGTCAGGTTATACACGGCGCTGTGCACGGTGCAGCCGTTGCTGTCGTCGTTGTTCCAGCTGCGGCGGCCCACAATGCTCAGGATGTCCATGGCGCCCTGTTCGTCCGCCACCAGGGCATTGGTCTTCTGAAGTTCCTCATACAGGCGGTCGTAGCGGTCGGCGCCCTTCTTCTCCTCAGCGGGAACACCGTCGTAGTAGCCGGGCTGCAGCACAAAGTTGGTGATGACCTGGTAATCGCTGGCGGCTTCCCGCTCACCGATGTGGCTGTCCTGGTCGTTGTAGATGACCTTCAGGGTGCGGGTGGCGCCGTCGTTGTCGGTAGCGTCGGTGGCGCCGTCGGTGGTCCACTCCAGGATGGCGCTCTTGCCGCTGGCGTCCGCCACCATGTAATGGTAGGAGGTGTTGGCGGAGTCGTGCAGGTCATAGGTGGAGGCGATCTCTACCGCTTCCTCCACGTTGTCGGCGTAGTCCAGGATCAGGCGCAGCAGGGTGGTGGAGGTAAAGTCGGGTTTGTCGGTGTCCTGGCTGGTGGCCACGGTGGTCTCGCCGCCCTGGTAGGTCATGTAGATGCCGCAGCTCACACCGGCGTCGTTCACACCGTCCAGCGGGGCATAGGGGGCGGCCAGGCAGATGACCTTGTCCATCAGGCTGGTCATGTTCTGGTCCACATCCACACCCAGGAACTGCAGGTCCACGGTGGAGATGGTGGCATGGCGGCCCTCGTTGGCTTCGGTAAAGACCAGCATCGTGTTGGTCTTGGAGAAGTCGTAGTTGCGGGCGAACAACACGTCGCCGTTCTCGGCGGTGGCGGTAAAGGAGGAGCAGCCGATCTCGGGGGCGGACATATTCAGATCCACCACGCCATGGGTGATGTTGTCGGTGATAAAGCCGATGAGCTCGCTGTCGCTCTTCACGCCGCCCTGGGCCACGAAATCATCCAGATAGAAGTCGCCTTTCACATTCATGGAATACACCGCGCCGTCCAGATGATCGTCGTTGCGGTCACGCAGCATCTTGATGCTGGCCACGGTGCCGATCTCGTTGTGCCACACCGCAAAAACAGCGGCAACAGCCACCACCAGCAGCACCACGATCACAGCCAGCACGCCAAGCAGGATCTTTTTCAGGTTTCTTTTCGGTTTTGTTTCAACAGCGTTCATGAATACGTCCTCTCTCTCATCCTCTTATTGGGGAATTCCTTCGCTGGTCAGAGCGCGCAGGTTGTCCTTGATGGAATCCAGCGCCCGGTACAGGACAGCCCGCTCCTCCTCGGTCAGGTCCTTGCCCGCCGCTTCCACCGCCCGGGCAGCCCGTTTGCGCACCTGCAGGGCGGCTTCGGTGCCTGCCGGGGTCAGGACCATCCGGCCGCCGTATCCGCCTTCCTTGCGCACCAGGCCTTTGTTTTCCAGAATGGCCAGCATCCGGGAAGCGTCGGACTTGTCTTTCAGGCACAGCTCGCACAGCTCCGGTACCGTGATGCCTTCGGGATGGCGGTACAGGGCGGTCAGATAGGTGGCGTGGGCACCCTTGAGCCCGTAAGCCTTCATCTCCTCACCGGCCAGCTTGTGCCAGCAGCGGGAAATTTCGGCAATGGCCAGGGAAAAACGTTCGAACCGCTCTACCATGGGAACTCCTTTCCTTTTTTACATGGCAAAAAAGCAACCTTTAAAGTATAGCCTCAAAAAGTTGAATTGTCAACTTCTTGGGGCAAAACATTTTTTTGCACCCGAAAGCCCCCGGAACAGAAAGAAAACAGCTTCTGCCCGGCTCCGTTGGGCAGACAACCGCTTTCCGGGGTAAAAAAGCGCATACTGTGACTACAGGGCGAGGAAAGAACACAGCCCTACAAGAAAGGCAGAAAAGCATATGAATACAAAAATCAAGTTCGACCGACTCCCCACAGCAGACGAAGCCCTTTTGGCGGCACTGCGCACAGCCCACGGGATCACATCCCCCCGTTCGGTGGAACCGGACGACCTGAAACGCCAGCGCCTTGGACAAGAGGCATTGGGCAGGATTATGACGCCGCCCATCGGGTTCAGCTGGGAACCCTTTGAAGTGGAGGGCATCCCCGCAGCCTGGGTCCGGCCGGAACACGGCCACGACCACAGTAAAGTGATCCTTTACTGCCACGGCGGCGGATACACAAGCGGTACCCTGGGGTACGCGCGATTGATGGCAGCCAGGATGGCCATGGCCACCGGGTATGAAGTATTGGCGTTCCAGTACCGTCTGGCACCGGAACACCCTTACCCCGAAGCGCTGGAGGACGCACGCCTGATTTGGGAGCATTTGATGTTTCTGGGTTGGGGTGCCAGAGAGATTATCCTGGCCGGTGATTCTGCCGGTGGGAATCTGGCGCTGGAACTGGCTCTGGACCTGCGGGACGCAGGTCGTATGCTGCCCTGGCGGCTGGTACTGTTTTCACCCTGGACCGATATGGCTGCGTCGGGGGAAAGCTATACCGAATGCCGTGACCAGGACCCTCTTCTCACTATGGAATATATCGAGGCGGTGCGCGGGGCTTTTGCGCCCCAGGCTGATTGGAGCCTGCCCGCCTACTCACCCCTCTTCGCCGACCTGCGGGGGCTGCCGCCCACGCTGATCCAGGTGGGCGGACGGGAGATCCTGCGGGATGACTCCACCCGACTGCAGCAGCGCATGCAGGAAGCCGGCGTGCCGGTGGTCCTGCAGTACTGGCCGGAAATGTGGCACGTCTTCCAGATGTTCCCTCTTAAAACCGCTTCCGAAGCCATGCAGAAGATGGCGCAGTATCTGGAATATCTGCGCTGAATGACCGCAACGGGGCGGCGTGTGCAGACACGCAGCCCTATTTTTCTCTCCACCCGCCAAAAACAGGGCAGGGCAGGCAAAGCCGCCCTGCAAAAGAGGACAACAGAACAAAGAGCACGCCCGCTGCCGCTTACAGGCACACCTGGTGATGAATCGGTTCTTACAAGCAGACAGGACAAGGTGTACAAATGACAGTATGGGTATTGGCGGCGGTAGCCGCGGTATTGATTTGGAGCTGGGGCACCGGCTCCCGGGCAGAACTGGCCGGTCTGGGCTGGTATGAGATATTTTTCCTTTTCGTCAGCAGTGCCTTTCTGGGCGATTGCTTCGAAACCGTCTTCGTCTGGCTCACCAGAGGGGTGCTCATGAGCCGCAGCAGCCTGCTGTATGCACCGCTGAGCCTGGTGTGGGGCCTGGGCGCTCTGCTCATGACCCTGGCGCTGTTCCCACTGGCCCGCAAGGGGAACCTGGCCCTGTTCACCGCCGGTGCGGTGCTGGGCGGCGGGTTCGAATACCTGGCCAGCCTGGTGCTGGAACTGGCCACCAACCGCCTGTTCTGGGACTACTCCAACATTCCCCTCAATCTGGACGGCCGTACCAATCTCTGGTTTGCCCTGTTCTGGGGCGCGGCGGCGGTGTTCTGGGTACGCATCGCGGCCCCCGGCCTGCTCCGCCTGTTGAAAAAGATCCCCCGCCATGGGGGACAGTTGGCAGCCCTGACCGTAGCCGTGCTGCTCATGGCAGATGTAAGCCTTTCCGCCGCCGCCCTGCTGCGGATGGAAGAGCGGGACCGGGGGGCGGCACCCTCCAACCGGGTGGAACAGGTGCTGGATACCTGGTACAGCGATGCTGTGTTGCAGGTACGCTACCAGAATATGCAACTGCCCGTGGCCGACGCAGCCTGAAGCGAAACTGCACTGCCGGGGCGGGAATTTCGGGAAAGCACCGGTTCCGTTGTCCAACAAACCGAAATCCCGGCCCCGATGCAGTATGATATAGATACGTTGAAAACATAAGTCCAGCCCATGCCGTTATCGGTATGACCGCCATGAGCGGTTCCAATGGGAAAGGCGCTTGGTCTTTCAATTCCAAACTTTACAACAAAACGGCATGCCGCCGTCACACAGGAGGTACATGATGTACTATACCAATGGAAACTATGAAGCCTTTGTCCGTCCCCGCAAACCGGAAGGCGTCGAAGAAAAACAAGCGTGGCTGGTAGGAGGCGGGCTGGCAAGCCTGGCCGCCGCAGCCTTCCTCATCCGGGATGCCGGCATGGAGGGCAGCCGCATCCATATTCTGGAAGAGGCCCGGGTGCCCGGCGGCGCCTGCGACGGTATCCTGTACCCTGAAGCCGGGTTCGTGATCCGCGGCGGCCGTGAGATGGAAAACCACTACGAATGCCTGTGGGACCTGTACCGCTCGGTTCCTTCGCTGGAAAATCCGGGGGAGAGCGTGCTGGACGAGTTCTACCGCCTGAACCTGGACGATCCCAATGTTTCCCACAACCGGGCCACCCTTCAGCGGGGGCGCAGCGCCGAGACCGGCAACCGCTTCAACCTCACCGATGAAAGCGCCCTGGAACTGATGAATCTCTTCCTCACTCCGGACGAAAAACTCTACGACAAGACCATCGCCCAGGTGCTGGGGGACGAGTTCTTCCAGTCCACCTTCTGGCTCTACTGGCAGACCATGTTCGCCTTCGAGACCTGGCACTCCGCCCTGGAAATGAAGCGCTACCTGCAGCGGTTCGTCCACCACATCGGCGGCCTGCCCGACCTTTCCGCCCTGAAATTCACCAAGTACAACCAGTACGAATCCCTCATCCTGCCTCTGGTATCCTACCTGCAGGAACATGATGTGAAGTTCGAATACGGTGTGCGGGTGGAGAACGTTCTGTTCAACTTCCTGCCCGGCAAAAAGGTGGCCCACCAGCTTGTTCTGGTGCGCAACGGTAAGGAAGAGACCCTGGACCTGACCGAAAATGACCTGGTCTTTGTGACCAACGGTTCCTGCACCGAGAGCAGCGCCCTGGGGGACAACGACCACGCCCCCGTGCTGGATGTGGAATCCGGCCAGGGGTCCAGCTGGCAGCTGTGGAAGAACATCGCGGTGCAGAACCCCGTGTTCGGCCGCCCGGAGGTGTTCTGCTCCGACGTGGATGCCACCAAGTGGGAATCCGCCACCGTCACCCTGCTGGATGACCGTATCGCCCCTTATGTGCAGCAGGTCTGCGGCCGGGACCCCTACGCGGGCAAGGTCGTCACCGGCGGTATCGTCACCGTCCAGGATTCTGCCTGGCTGATGAGCTGGACCTTCAACCGTCAGCCCCACTTCAAAGACCAGCCGAAGGACCAGCTGGTGGGCTGGATCTACGGCCTGTACCCGGACCGCCCCGGCGACTACGTGGGCAAACCCATGAGCGAGTGCACCGGCGCCGAGATCTGCATGGAATGGCTCTACCATCTGGGCGTGCCGGAAAACGAGATCGAGCGCCTGGCCCATGAATCCGCCAACACCGTACCCTGCATGATGCCCTATATCACCGCCTTCTTCATGCCGCGCAAAGCGGGGGACCGCCCCGACATCGTCCCCGAAGGCTGCGTGAACTTCGCCTTCCTGGGCCAGTTCACCGAAACGCCCCGGGATACCGTCTTCACGGTGGAATACTCGGTACGCACGGCCATGGAAGCGGTCTACACCCTGCTGGATGTGGAACGGGGCGTGCCGGAAGTCTACGCTTCGGCCTATGACCTGCGCTGCCTGCTCAATGCCGCCCACTACCTGCTGGACGGCCGCAAACTCACCGAGATGAAGCTGCCTATCGCTTATAAGCTGGCCCTGCACGCAGGGCTGGAAGAGGTGCGGGGCACCACCCTGGAAGAACTGCTGGAAACCTATCAACTGATCTGAACGGCCTGCGCCGGAGGAGGAACACCATGAAACAAACTGTGATCGCAACTTTTGAACAGGCCGCACAGGCAGCCCGCCGCCGGGTCTTCACCGGCGGGATGGCCGCGGGGGCACTGATGATCGGCATCGGCGCGGTGGCCCTGCTGGCCCCGCTGCTGCTGGGGTGGTCCCTTACCGCCATCCTGATGATCGGCTTCGCGGTGTATGGCGCCGCACAGCTCTACGCCTACTTTGAAACGCCCAAAGAACAGAGAGGGCTGTGGACGCTGATCGGGGGCGTTGCCCTCATCGGGTTCGCCCTGCTGGCTCTCTGGATGACCTTCCAGACCACCGTGGGTGCCGCCATCGCCCTGACCCTGCTGGCCAACACCGTAGCCTTCTTCACGGTGCTGCAGGGCATCGCCCAGATCATCCTCTACGCCGAGATGAAGGACCTGGAGGTTCCCGGTTACGGCTGGGTTCTGGCAGGCGGGCTGCTGAACGTGGTGGTGGGCAACCTCATCGTCATCCGGCCCATCACCGGCTGGATGGCCGTCAGCACCGTGTGGGGCATCTACCTCATCGTATCCGGTGTGGCGGTGCTGGTGGAGACCCTCGCCGACCAGAGGGGCCGTCGGGTGGACGCCTGACAATATAAAAAGCGCATTCCGTCTTACAAGCGGAATGCGCTTTTTTGTTTATTCATCGTTGGGGTCCGGCTCGTTTTCGGTGATGGGCATTTCCACCAGCAGCTCAAACTTGCTGCGGTCAAAGCGCAGCAACCCTTCGTCCCGCATCTTGCACAGTTCGTTGGACATGGCGCTGCGGTCCACAAAGAGAAAGTCCGCCAGGTCCTGCCGGTTCAGGGGAATGACAAAGGTGCGGCTGCCCGCTTTGTGGTACTGGGCGGAAAGATAATCCTGCAGCCGTTCCCGCATGCTGCGGCGGACGCTGTCCTCCAGCTTGCGGGTCAGGTACTGGTCTTTCTGGGCCACCGCCAGGGTCAGGTTCTGCAAAAAGCGGATCTGGGTGGGGGCGGTGAGTACGTTTTTCCGCAGCAGCTGGTCCACACTCATGTACAAAATCTCGGTGGGTTCCTCGGTGGAGATGGAAAGGTGCAGGCGGTACCGCCCTACGGCGTTCACCTCGCCCACCGTGTCCCCGGCCTGCAGCACATACAGCAGGTTGTTGTTGCCGTTGCTGTCGATGTGGGCCAGGTGCAGGCTGCCCGAAAGAATGATGCCGATCTCGGGGAACAGGTCTCCGTCCTGGGCCACCACCGTCCGACGGGGGTACTGCACCCGGTGGGGAGACATGGCCGCAATACACTGCCGGATCTCCTCGTCCGTCATGTTGCGGAACAGCATCCCTTTTTTCAGCAGGCTCAAATCCAGTTCTTTTTCCATAGAATCCGAACATCCCTTTCCGCATAAAACGAAACATTGTACTGTTATTATAAACCTGCCTTTCGCCGGTGACAAGACTCTGAAAGGACGTTTTCGGACTCGCCTGTATCCGTACCGGAAAGAAAAAGGATGCGTTTTTATTTTGTGTCCAGGTCTAGGCAGGCGCATCCGGATGGAGTACAATGAAGCTGATATTTCCGGGAAAGGAAGGTACAGGCATATGACCCGGCAGACGGCGGCGGATATCAACATTTTGGGGCGCTTTTGTGGAAAACGGGACGTGGAGGAACTGACCACGGCCTGCCTGCGGGAGCGGTTCTCTCTGGACCAGGCCGACGTGATGGTGCTCTTCGGGGGAAGTATCCTGGCCGGCGGGGATGTTCTGGCCCGGGCCATGAAGGACGGCGCGGCCCGGAAGTATATCATTGTGGGCGGGGCCGGCCACACCACCGAGACCCTGCGCAGCCGTGTGCGGCAGGAGTACCCGGATATAGAAACCGCGGATCAGCCCGAAGCCGTGATCTTTGACCGGTACCTGGCCCGGGTGTACGGTCTTCATGCGGATGCGCTGGAAACTGCCTCCACCAACTGCGGCAACAACATCACCTTTCTGCTGGACTTGCTCCGGGAGCGGAACATTCCTTGCCGCAGAATCATCCTCTGCCAGGATGCCACCATGCAGGCCCGGATGGAAGCCGGGCTGCGCAGGCATGCCCCCGGCATCACCTGCATCAACTATGCCGCCTACCGCGCAGAGGTCACAGCGGCAAACGGCCGCCCGGAATACACCCGGCTTATCCACGGCATGTGGGATGTGGAACGCTATGTGAATCTGCTGATGGGAGAGATCCCCCGCCTGACCGATGACGCCGAAGGCTACGGTCCGGCAGGCAAAGACTTTATTGCTCATGTGGAGATCCCGGCAGAGATCCGCGCCGCCTTCCAGCGGCTGCAAACCGTCTACGGCAGCAGAACGCGGGAAGCCAACCCGCTTTTTGCCTCTCGCCAATACCCCCCTTGTGCTTTGTGCCCGAAGGTGGTATAATGCATACGCTCCAATAGGGGCTTCGTTTGATACATTATCGCCAACAAGTGTATGCTTGCTGGCGATTTTTTGTTGTCTGAATGCAGGAGGAACCCCATGAACACCCTTGACCGAACGACCAACAGCTTTTTGTCCGGACCCATACTGCCGCCGCTGCTGCAGTTTGCCCTTCCCCTTATGCTCTCCCAGCTGCTCCAGTCCTTTTATGGCGGCGTGGACCTGATGGTGGTGGGGAGGTATTCGTCCACTGCCAGCGTCTCCGCCGTGGCTACCGGCAGCCAGATCATGCAGACCCTCACCGTGCTCATCACCGGCCTGACCATGGGCGTTACAGTTCTGGTGGGCAAAGCGGTGGGGGCAGGGGACCATGACCGGGCCGGGCGTGTGGTGGCGGGGCAGATCCGCCTCTTTGCCCTGGCGGCGGTGATGCTGACCGCGGCCATGCTGATTCTGACCCCCGCTATCGTGCAGGTGATGAACGTGCCGGAAGAAGCTGTGCCCGAGACCCTGCGCTATATGCGTATCTGTTCCGCAGGCATCATTTTCATCACTGCCTACAACGGTATCAGCGGCATCTTCCGTGGCCTGGGCAATTCACGCTCTCCCTTCCTCTTTGTGTCCATCGCCTGCCTGGTGAATGTGGTGCTGGACCTGATGTTTGTGGCCGGGCTGGGCCTGAACGCTGCCGGGGCGGCCCTGGCCACCATCATCGCCCAGGCATCCAGTGTGGTCTTTTCTCTGGTGTATATGGGACGGCATCCGCTGCCCTTCTCGGTGCGTGACCAGTGGCACAAGGGCACCGCCGCCATGGGCCGTATCCTGCGCCTGGGTTCGCCCATTGCCCTGCAGGACTTCCTCACCAGCCTCTCCTTCCTGATCATCACCAGCATCGTCAACACCCTGGGGGTGGTGGCTTCCGCGGGGGTGGGCATCTCCGAAAAGCTCTTTGTTTTCCTGTCCATCGTGCCCATGTCCTTCATGTCGGCGTTGTCCGCCTTTGTGGCCCAGAACATGGGCGCCGGACAGAAGAAGCGGGCGGAGGAAGCTCTCTTCGCTGCCCAGAAGGTCTCCATCTTCTTCGGTGCGGCCATGTTCCTGTTCACCTGCTTCGGCGGCGGATTCCTGGCAAGCCTTTTCACCCACCATGCCGCCGTGATCACCGCCACCGCCCAGTACCTGCGGGGCGGCTCGGTGGAAAACATTCTCAATGCCCTGATCTTCTGCATGCTGGGTTACTTCAACGGCCGGGAACACACCACCTTTGTCATGGCCCAGGGCATCTTTGCCGCCTTCCTGGTGCGCATTCCCTTGTCCTACTTCCTCAGCCAGCTGCCCAACACCGGCATGTTCCTCATCAGCCTGGCCATCCCGGCCACGGCGGTGGTCAGCCTGGTGCTGTGTTCGGGATACCTGGTCCTGCTGCGCCGCAAGGACAGAATGAACACCACCGAACAGCTTTTGGGGTCGGAAGACCTTTGATCTGCCTTGCCCGAACCGGGCAGTACAAAACAAGACGCCGGTTACCAGGGGTTGTGGCGCAGCTTCTGCTGCCGAACGCCGCCAAAGCGATGGAAAGAATCCGTCCCCGGGGCTTGGTTTCCGTCCATCCCCTGTGGTACAATGGACCTGAACAAGAGAGGGGGATTCTTTGTGGATCTGCAGGAACTTTGTCGGGCCATCCAACTGCCGCCGGAGGTGTGCCGGGAAGTGCTCAGCGTCAGGGAGTTTCCACCGGAAGAAACCCTGCGGGCTCTCACCCGGCCCCAGACTGCAGCCGAAGCCTGGGGGCAGCTGGCAAAGCAGGGGAAAACGGAAGCGCATGGACTGGATATGCTGACCTGGTTGCTGAAAGCTGCCTTGTACACTCGCGCAGAGTACGAACGGCGGGGGATTGACGAAGGCGTCTATCTGGATACCATGAAGTGCTTTTCCCGCTTTGTGGGCGAGCACAAAGCCAGCTATGGCAGATACGGGTTTGACCGGGGCTTCTGGGTATACCGCCAGCTGTCCCTGACCCTCTTCCGCCTGGGGGAACTGGAATATGAATGGGTGCAGGATGGCCGGGCGGTCAGCCTGCACGTGCCTTCGGACGCGGACATCTCGCTGCTCTGTTGCCGCCAATCGCTGGCGAGGTTCGACGAATTTGCCCGGGGGTTTTTCCCCCAAAACCAACCCCGCCCCATCGGCATCGATTCCTGGCTGCTCTCCCCGGCGCTGGGGGAACTGCTGCCGCCGGATTCCAAGATCAACCGATTCCGGACTTGTTTCCGCCTGACCTGCTGGGACCAGGAAAACACCGGCTTTATGCAATGGATATTCGGACGGAACGACATCCCCACGGAGGAGCTGCCAGAAACCACCACCCTGCAGAAACAGGTGAAAGGCCGCCTGCTGCAGGGGCAGCCTGTGGGTACCGGCTGCGGCGTTCTGGAAGGCTTTGACGAGCCTTAAATTCCCCAGAGAGTATACGAACTGTATTTTACAATGCAAATATACAAAAATGGGCACTGAAAAGTGCCCGAAACAAGCAAATGCCACGGAAGTACGATTCGTTGGAATCGTGTTCCCGTGGCTTTTTGCATCTATATCAATGGCGCGAGGCCTTGTTTGTCGTCTGCTACCAGCCGGGAGCTATTGCTCTGGCATGGCCGGATGCAGTGGGAAGCGGGTCGGATATTTCGTTGCCGCTTGTTTGTATGTTTATATGATACCCCGGATATGTGACGGGGTTATAAAAGCAGTTTGAAGAAAGTGGAAAGAATCCGTTGCCAAATTGTGAAGGACGTTTCTGCCCGGGCAGGGGCCTCAGCCCGCCTGGGAATGGCGTCCCGTGAACACCACGGCGAAGTCGACGATGCCGTCTGCGATCAGCCCCAGGCCGAAGATGCGGACCACCAGCTGCACGGTCTGGAAGGGATTGACTACAATGAGGGCACCCAGCACCACCGGCAGCACGGCGGACAGAATCAGGGCAACGGTGTCGGGAGTGCCCGCCTTGACGGCCAGGAAGGCCAGGGGGATCTTGCCGATGCCGTCCAGCAGGAGCAGGGAACCCAGCACCAGCGGCAGGAAGGAAAGCAGGGTCTGGGGCCAGACCAGGGCAAAGACAGCGAAAGCCAGGGGCAGCACCGTCAGGAACAGGTCGGACGGAGAAGCGGAACCTCTCTTGCGGGTCTGCAGATAGCGCAGCAGGTGGCTGAATCCGTAGAAGGCGCTGCCGCCTGCCAGGGCCCAGACAAACACCGTGCTGGTGGCGGTGGGGTAGGCGAGCAGCAGCCCGCCCATGAGGATGTAAAGCAGCGCGATCCAGACGGAAGCACTGCGCTCCCAGAAATACGATACCATAATACGTTCCTTTCTTGCCGCAGTTGTGCGGCGGTTTACAGAATGACCCGGTCCATCAGGGCGCAGAGGCCGAACAGATCGGAACCGGAGAGAAATTCCAGGGTGACGCACCCCAGACCGGACAGCCAGACTTTCATTTCACTGTCAAAATCCAGCAGTCCCGCAGATTCCACGGCGTATGCCTGGATGCGGTGATAAGGCAGCACGGCAAACATCTTTTTCTTGCCGGTGACCCCCTGGATGTTCAGTGCGATGATGCGCCGGTCGGTAAAGACCACTCCGTCGCGGATGCCCTGGTACTGCTGTACGATTTTTTCTTCGGGCAGCAGAAGCGGTTCCACCAGCTGGGTCAGCCTGGTGTCCTGCACCGGGCGCAGTTTCAGAAAAGCGCGGTTTTCCAGATCCATGTTTCATTCCTCCTTTGCGGGGGCTTCGTGCCCCTTCGCTATGTTACCAGTATAGGCTTTTATGGGGCAAAAATCCGTTGTGGAGACAACGGAGGCCAAGATTTTGCGGCATCCTTCCGATTGTCAGCCGGCCGGGTTCGTGGTATGATGAAATCAGGAATCAAGGAGGTGTTTCCATGCCCCTGTATATTGTACGCAACGACATCACCACCATGAAGGTGGACGCCATCGTCAACGCCGCCAACGAAAGCCTGCTGGGCGGCGGGGGCGTGGACGGCGCCATCCACCGGGCTGCAGGGCCGGGACTTCTGGCTGAATGCCGCACCCTGGGCGGCTGTGCCACAGGCCAGGCGAAGATCACCAAAGGGTACCGCCTGCCCGCCGCCCATGTGATCCACACGGTGGGGCCCGTCTGGCGCGGGGGCCACTATGGAGAGAAAGACCTGCTGGTGTCAGCCTACCGCAATTCCCTGGAACTGGCCCGGGAACATCACTGTCAGACGGTGGCCTTTCCCCTTATTTCCTCGGGAGTCTACGGCTACCCCAAAGACCAGGCACTGAAGGTGGCGGTGGATACCATCGGGGAATTTCTGCTCGGCCATGATATGACCGTTTACCTGGTGGTCTTTGACCGGGCGGCGTATACCATCGGCGGGAAGCTGTTTGCGGACATTGCCGCCTATATCGACGACCGCTATGTGGAGGACCACACCGGCAGTGAGGAAGAAGAATACCGCAGGAGCATTGCGCTGGCCGCCGCACCGGCTCCTGGCGCTGCCCCTGCCCGGCTGTGGGAGCCCGGTCCCCGCACCGCACAGGCCGTCTCTCTGGACGAAGCGCTGAAGAGGCTGGACGAGAGCTTTTCCCAGATGCTGCTGCGCAAGATCGACGAAAAGGGCATGACCGACGCCCAGTGCTACAAAAAGGCCAACATCGACCGCAAACTCTTCTCCAAGATCCGCTCGGACGTGCACTACAAGCCCTCCAAGCCCACCGCCATGGCTTTTGCCGTGGCCCTGGAACTGCCCCTGGAAGAAGCCCGGGAACTACTGGAAAAGGCTGGCTTTGCTTTCTCCCACGCCAGCAAGTTCGATATTATTGTGGAATATTTCATCGCCCACCGGAACTACAACATCTTTGAGATCAACGAAGCCCTGTTCGCCTTCGACCAGAGCCTGCTGGGCTGACGGCATTTGTCGCCCGGTGTGCGACCTCTGCAAACCGAAATCCCCCTATACTGTGGTTGTAAACCAAACAACACAGAACAGGGGGTTTTTCTTATGAAACAAGATCTGACCGAACTGGTCTTCATCCTGGACCGCAGCGGTTCCATGGGCGGGCTGGAAAGCGACACCATCGGCGGCTTCAACGCCATGCTGGAAAAACAGAAAAAGCAGCCGGGACAAGCCTTTGTCTCCAGCATTCTGTTTGACGACAAAGCCGAGGTACTCCACGACCGTCTGCCTCTGGACAAGGTCCGGCCCATCACCGAAAAGGAATACTACGTCCGGGGCTGCACCGCGCTGCTGGATGCCGTGGGCGGGGCCATCCACCACATCGGCAACATCCACAAGTATGCCCGGAAGGAGGACGTGCCCCGGCATACCCTCTTTGTCATCACCACCGACGGCATGGAGAATGCCAGCCACCGGTATACGGCCCCGCAGGTACAGCGGATGATCCGTCGGCAGAAGGAAAAGTACGGCTGGGAGTTTCTCTTCCTGGGCGCCAACATCGACGCAGTGGAAACGGCGGGACAGCTGGGCATCAGTGCCGACCGGGCGGTGAATTACCACTGCGACAGCGAGGGCACCCGACTGAACTATGCCACCGTCTGTCAGGCAGTGAGCGCGGTGCGCAGCAGCGTGCCGCTGAACGAACACTGGAAAGACGCCATTGAGCAGGATTTCACCCGGCGGCAGGGGAAACGCCGGTAAGCCTTCCATCCACAAAAAAGCCGGGAACCGTAAAGGTTCCCGGCCTTTTTTGGCTCAGGTCCTGTTCGGGGGCAGAAGAGAGGACTGGGTGTGGATCTTCCGGTAAAAGAAGTCGGCCATCTCCTCCGGCGGAACGGGATTTTCGTCGGACAGCCAGGTGACGGTGGTATTGAACAGCGCACCGATGTACATGTACAAGGAATACCGCTCCATGGAAGAGGAGGGCATGGTCCCCTCCATGCTTTCGTGGAAATGGTTCAGTTCCTCCAGCATCAGGCTGGCAAAACCGCAGTGGTACAGGTCCAGCAGATACCGGCGGTACCGGTAAAAGAACCGGAAGCTCATCAGGATGTTCTCGCGGGCATACAGCCCTTCCGGGCTTTCCCGGACGTTATGGCGGAACAGTTCCAGCACATCCCGGATCAGGGGGACCAGCACATCTTCCTTGGATTCATAGTTGCGGTAAAAGGATGCCCGGGCCACGCCCGCCCCCTGCACCAGTTCGGTGATGGTGATCTCCGCCAGGCTCTTCTTCTCCATCAGCCGGAACAGGGTGTTGGTGATATTGATTTTCACCCGCAGATTTTCTTCCTTTCTCTTATCCATGGCGGCGCTCTCCTTTGCAATGTGAAACAGAACCCTGTGCATTGTCTCATGACCGGGAATTGATGTGATTACACGAATGTGATACACTTGTCTCGTATTGTACCATGGAAAAATTCCCTGTCAATGGTGACATCCTCTGCCGGGCATGGCCCGGACGGCGGGATGCGAAGAGAGAATGAAGAGGTTCTTACATATATGAAAGTGGCGATCGCAACCGATACAAACAGCAGCATGAACCGAAAGGACGCCCGCAAAAGCGGTGTGTATCTGCTGCCCATGCCGGTGATTGTGGACGGCAAGGTATACCTGGAAGGTATCGACATTACCAATACACAGCTTTATACGGCCATGAAAGCCCACAAGTCCCTGTCCTCCTCCCAGCCCTCTCCGGGGCAGCTGGTGGAATTCTGGGAGGGCATCCTCAAGGATGGCTATGACGAGGTGGTCTATATCCCCATGTCCAGCGGACTGAGCGCCTCCTGCTTCAATGCCATCCAGCTGGCCAAGGATTACGGCGGCAAGGTGCAGGTGGTGGACAACCACCGCATTTCCCTCACCCAGGAAGCCTCCGTGCGCAGCGCCTGCAAGCTGGCACAGCAGGGTATGACCGCCCTGGCCATCAAGACATACCTGGAAGAGCGGGCCTATGACGCCAGCATCTACATCACGGTGGATTCCATGGAATACCTCAAAAAGGGCGGCCGCGTCACCCCTGCCGCCGCCACCTTTGCCACCGTGCTGAACCTGAAACCCGTGCTGACCATTCAAGGGGATAAGCTGGACACCTTCGCCAAGGCCCGGGGTATGCAGCAGGCGGAAATGAAGATGATCGAAGCTATCAAGAAGGACCGCACCACCCGGTTTGCCAATGTGCCGGATGAGGAACTGCGGGTGGAGACCGCCGGTACCTTTGAAAACGACGAGAAGGCCAAGCGCTGGCGCAAGATGGTGCAGGCAGAGTTCCCGGGCATCAAGGTCTCCTATGCCCACCTGCCCTGCAGCATCGCCTGCCATGTGGGCATCAACGCCGCAGGCACCGCCGTCATGAAAAAAGAGATCAACTGACCCACCAACCATACAGAAAACGCCGGGGAAAGCGGTTTATCCATCGCTTTCCCCGGCGTTTTCCATTGCAGTTTTCCAAGAGCGGCTTATTTTACGATGAAGGATTTCAAGGTCACACGCAGGTTGCGGTAAAACAGGCGGGCTTTTTCCAGGTCCCGGGCATTGGGATGCCCCTTGGCAATACCGCCCACCAGCTTGAAGGGGCCGAAAGTATCAAAGCCCCGGCAGCTGAATTCCCCCAGCACCCGGCAGCCCTTTTCCGCGGCAACTGCCTTCACGGCTTTGGCACAGCGGCCTTTGGCGCCGCCGTAGGTGTACACAAAGAACACCGGTTTGCCCTGGGGCAGGTACTGCCGGGCAAATTCCACCACGGATTTCTGGAAGTCAAAGGCGTAAATGCCCGAAGCGAAGCCGATGCAGTCATAGTCCTCCAGCCGCACCGCCTGCCGGGTGGTCACATCAATGAGGTCCATGCTGCCTTCGGCGGCCATGGCCTGCAATACCTTCAGGGTGTTGCCGTGGTGGCGGGAATAGTAGCAGACAGCGGTTTTCATTGGTCTCCTCCTTGCAGGGTCCAGCCGAAATCGTTGTGGTAGATCATCTGGCGGGTCATGCCGCCGTCAATGCAGATGTTCTCCCCGGTGATGAACCCTGCCTTGTCCGAACAGAGATAGAGCACCATGTTGGCGATGTCCAGGGGATTGCCCACCCGCCCGGCGGGCTGCTGGAAGGCGTCCGGGCCTTCGTAGACGGTATAGTCGGTATCGATCCATCCGGGGGCAATGGCGTTCACCCGCACCCGCCCGGCCAGACTCACCGCCAGAGCGTGGGTCAAGGCGGAAATGCCGCCCTTGGCCGCAGTGTAGCTTTCGGTCTGGGGCTGGCTCATCCGGTCCCGGGAAGAGGAGATGTCCACGATGGCTGCCCCGGGGGCAAAGTGAGGGGCAAACAGCTTGGCCAGATAGAAAGGCGCTGTGACCCCCACCCGCAGGGCGTAGTTGAACTCTTCATAGCTGCACGCGTCGATGCCCTTCATCAGGGGCAGGGCGTTGTTGATGAGATAGTCCACATGGCCGTAATCGGCAATGACCTTGCGGGCGAAGTCCTCCAGCACCTGCTGGTCCGCCAGGTCCCCTACATAATAGTCGTTAGGCAGCAGGTCAATGACACATACCCTGGCCCCGGCCTTGCGGAATTCCTCCGCGATGGCCTTGCCGATGCCTTTGGCGCCGCCGGTGACGACGGCCACTTTGTTTTCAAACATGGGTTACCTCCTTATTCGGCGTCTTCGTCCAGGGCTTCCACCAGAAAACTCACCGGGCGGAAGCCGTCGTTGCAGGAGAGCATGGCGGACCTGGGATCTTTCATCCAGCCGTCATAAAAATTTTCACCGCCATGGCTCAGGGCCAGCACAAAAGGGGAGAGGGTATCCCAGGCGCTCTGGCAGAATCCCTCCGGTTTCTCCCACCCGTTGGCAATAAAGAACTGACCTTCCCGCATGTCGCAGGCGTGGGCGATGGGATTTTCATACCGGGCCATCAGGTCCTCATACCGGGTGATGCGCATGACGGTGATGCGGCACTTTTTCATATGATGATCCCCTCGCAGTGGTCGATCTCATGCTGGATGATCTGGGCCGTCCAGCCGGTGAAGGTCTTGATCCGTTCCTGGAACTTCTCGTTCTGCCAGCGCACCTTGATGGTCTTCCACCGCTTGGCGGGGCGTACACCGGTCAGGGAAAGGCAGCCTTCCTCGGTATCGTAGGGGCTGGATTTTTTCAGGATCTCCGGATTGAACATGACCATGTAGCTGCCTTCGTTGTCAAAGGCGATAATGCGCTTGTTCACCCCGATCATGTTGGCGGCCATGCCCACGCAGCCGTCCTGGTGGTGTTCCAGCGTTTCCAGCAGGTCGGCTGCCACGGCCAGGTCTTCCGCCCCGGCGGGTTCGGCTTTCTGGGCCAGAAAGGCCTCGTCTTTGCAGATCTCACGAATCATGTGTGGTTCTCCTTTTGTTTGGTATTCCTTTCGGCATAGTAAAACACCCCATTTGTTATTCAGTATATCATACTGTCTAACAAATGGGGTGTAGTTCACAGCGTGTCTGCCGGTTTTTGCTGTTTCAGTGTAAGCGCAGTGGGTTGGCGCAGATTACCACGGCGTCAGTTCCAGATACAGGTCCTTGTACTGGCTGGCGGAGTTCTGCCAGGAAACATCCTTGGCCATATCCCGCTGGACCACCTCGTCCCAGTGATACCGGTTGACGAAGTATTCGGTCTTGGCGCGGTTGATGGCGTCCAGCAGCAGGCCGGCGTCGTACTGGTCGAAGGTGAAGCCGTTGCCGTCGCCGGTAAAGATGTTGTAGGGCTCCACGGTGTCCTTCAGGCCGCCGGTCTCACGGACGATGGGCAGGGTGCCGTAGTGCATGGCGTTGAGCTGGGTCAGGCCGCAGGGCTCAAAGCGGGAGGGAACCAGCAGGGCGTCGGCGCCCGCATAAATGCGGTGGGCGCGGGATTCGTCATACTGGATGCAGGCGCTGAACATGCCGCGGTAGGCGTTTTCGTAGTAGCGGAAGGTATCCTCATACTGCTTGTCACCGGTGCCCAGCACGATGACCTGGGTGTTGCCGTCCATCAGTTCGGGCACGATGGCGTTCACCAGGTCCAGACCCTTCTGGTTGGTCAGGCGAGAGATCAGGCCGATGACGAACTTGCCCTGATCCTGCACCAGGCCCAGTTCCTGCTGCAGGGCCAGCTTGTTCTCCCACTTGTGGTCCAGCACGTTGGTGATGTCGTAGTTCACGGCCAGGGCGGGGTCGGTGGCGGGGTTCCACATGCCGTAGTCAATGCCGTTCACAATGCCCCGCAGCTTGTAGCTGTGGTAACGCAGGTGGTCTTCCAGCTGCTCGCCGTATTCGGGGGTCTGGATCTCCCAGGCATAGGTGCCGCTGACGGTGGTGATGCGGTCGGCATAAGCCAGGCCGCCCTTGAGCATGTTGGCGTCCTCATAACCCTGCTTCAGTGCGCCCATGCTGAACACTTCTTCCGGCAGACCGGTCCAGTAACGCAGGGTGGGAATGTTGTAGATGCCCTGGAAGCGCAGGTTGTGGATGGTCAGCACCGTCTTGGCGCGGCCCACCGGGGAATCCTGGAACAGGGTGCGCAGATACACCGGCACCAGCGCGGCCTGCCAGTCGTGGCAGTGGATGATGTCCGGGATCCAGTTCATGAAGTTCAGCGCAGCCAGAGCGGCCTTGCTGAAGTAGCAGTATTTGGGAATGTCGTCCACCAGGCTGATGTAGGGGTTGCCGGCGGAGAAGAACTCCTGGTTGTCGATGAAGTCATACACAACGCCGTCACAGATATACTCCATGATACCCACATAGTAGCTGCGGCCGGTCTCGCCCAGGTCCATGTAGAATTCACCGCGGTAGACCATCTGATCCTGGTACTTCTGGGGGATGCAGGCGTACCGGGGCAGGATCACGCGCACATCGCAGTTCTGCTTCACCAGTTCCCGGGGCAGGGCATACATCACGTCGCCCAGACCGCCGGTCTTGACAAAGGGATGGCATTCCGAACCGATAAAGGCAATGCTTCTGCGCGGGGTGGTATAGGGCTGTTCCATAGGTGCTTCCTCCTTCGGCTGAACCGGTTCCTGCTCAACAGGCTTCGGCTCTTCCACAACAGGTTTGGGCTCCTCGGTCGCCGGGGCCGGGGTGGCTTTCTTGGCGGCAGGTTTGGCCTTTTTGGCCGCAGGCTTTGCTTTCTTGGCAGCGGGCTTGGCCTTTTCGGCGGCGGGTTCCGCCTTCTTGGCAGCGGGCTTGGCCTTTTCGGCGGCAGACTCCGCCTTCTTGGCAGCGGGTGCGGCCTTTTCGGCGGCGGGCTCGGCCTTCTTGGTAGCAGGAGCGGTCTTTTCGGCGGCGGGCTCCGCCTTCTTGGCAGCAGGAGCAGCCTTTTCGGCGGCGGGCTTGGTCACGGCGGCGGGAGCGGGTTTTGCCGCAGCTGCCTGCTTTTTCGGTTGGGCTTTCTTATTTGCCATAACATCTGATCCTTTCCTTTGGCTTTGTATCAGGAGCGCAACCCCGGGACCTTGTGGAAAATCAGCCTGCGGGGTGCCTGGTTTGCCTTGGGTACCGGCATCGACGGCGGGCCGGATGCCCGGCCCGCTGTTGGTGCTATGAAAAAATATTAGCATATTTTCGATAAAATTACAATCGTTGAGAGCATTTTGCATTTAAGAATGATGTAAGGTGGCTCTTTTTTTCGCCCCGGGGCCGGTTTGTCTGGTTTTTGGACTTTTTCGGCGAAAAAAGCACTGTTTCACGACAAAAGTCGTACTGTCCCGCGCCCTGTGCAAGAAATATACAGTCCCAGAAACGGCCTCTTTTCCCGGGCCCCTGCCCTCCGGATGGTGGAGTCTGATAGGGTGTTCGGCAGTCAACAAGAAAAACCGACGGAATCTTGCCCAGTGTGGGCGAATGCCTTGACGGGGTGAGAGGACTTCTGCATATTGGAATTGGAATAATTCTAAATTTTTGAGGAGATGTGCTGCACCCCATGCAAACAGGTCTTCGGACTTGTAAATATTGCCGGACGACAGCTATGGCATGTACCGCACCGAGGTGCGCAGCAGGGCAGGGGACTCTCACCTGGGCCATGTCTTTTCCAACGACCCGGAATCCCCCAACGGGGTGCGGTACTGTATCAACAGTGCATCCTTGCGGTTTGTGCCTTATGCCAAAATGGAAGCGGAGGGCTACGGGTATCTGTTGGGCCTGTTTGACAACTGACACTGCCTTTTTCGGGTACCCATGCAAAAGCGGCCCCCGGCGCTGTGCCGGAGGCCGCTTTGAAGTTTGATAGGACCGTTCAGTGATGTTCGCTCTGCCGGAAGACCCGCCGCAGCATGATAAGTCCCATAATGGAAAGGAACACTTCGGTGATCAGCTGGGCAAAGGGCAGGCCGTACAGGGGATAAAGCCAGTTCATCACGAACAGCAAGGGGATTTCCAGCACCAGCTTGCGGCAGATGGCGAAAATCAGCGCCTGCCGCCCCATGCCCAGGGCCTGGAACACACCTACGGCCAGGAAGTCCACGCACAGGAACACAAAGCCCAGGCTCATCACCCGCAGGAACCGTGTGCCGTAGCCCACGATCTCGCTGCTGTCCATGAAGGAGCGGATCATGGCGGGGGCGCCGATCATATACCCCACCGTCAGCACCAGAAGGAAGCAGACGATGACCTTCAGACCGAAGAGGATGGCTTGCTTCATCCGCTTGCGGCTGCCGCTGGCATAGGTGTAGCTGACCAGCGGCATGATGCCCTGCGAAAAGCCCAGGGCGATCTGCATGGGGATCATGTACAGTTTCTGGCTGATGCCCATGGCGGCAATGGCGGGCGCCCCGAAAGGCGCGGTGAAGCTGTTCAGGATGGTGGTACCCAGCACATTGAGCAGGTTCTGGATGGCGGCGGGAATACCCACCCCCAGAATGTTGCGCACCTGTTTGCCGTTGAGCTTGCGCAGCTGGAAGGGATTCATGCACACATAGGTGTTGCCCTTCTTGATGCGGGCCAGCACGATAAAGTACAGGCAGGCAACGCAGTTGGAAAGGAAGGTGGCCAGACCGGCACCGGCGGCACCCATGTTGAAGCCCCAGGGCAGAATGAAGATGGGGTCCAGCACAATGTTCAGGATACAACCGCTCATGGTTCCGATGCTGGCGTGCAGGGTGCTGCCCTCGCTGCGCACCATGTAACTCTGCACCACGTTGAGGATAGCAGGCAAAGCACCGCAGCAGACGGTCCAGCTCATGTATCCCACGGTGGCGCCCAGGGTCTGTTCGTCGGTGCCAAGCAAGGCCAGCAGGGGCATCTGGAACAGGGTGCACGTCACCGAGAAGAACAGCCCGCTGATTAGTGCGCCATAGAAGCCGAAGGCGGAGCAGGTGCGTACCTGTTCATACTCCTTGCAGCCCAGGTGCCGGCTCATGGCACTGGACACACCCACGCCGAACAGGTTGTTCACGGCGTTGAAAGCCAGCACCACGGGGTAGACCAGGGTCACCGCCGCGTTCTGCACCGGGTCGTTGAGCATGCCCACGAAGAAGGTATCCGCCAGGTTGTACAGGATGGTGACCAGTGAACTGATCACGATGGGCAGAGACAGCTGCATGACGGCGCCGGGGACCGGCATTCGCTCAAAAAGGTATTCCTTGTCGTTGGTTTGTGTGGCGCTCATGAATCGGATAACACTCGCTTTCCCGCGTTTTTTCAAAATGCTATCTGCCATTATAATATAGAAAAACGGTTCTGTCAGTATACAAAAAATAAACATTGTGAGACACTGTCCTATGAAAAAGCACTGCCCGGAAAGAGAAATCCGGGCGGTGCTTTCTATCCGTATAGGAATGTATGGCGGCATTAAGCCCGGGGCGGGGCCCACAGCTCGCTGGAGGGCTGGCGTTCCCGGATGCGCCGGGTCACTTCCTGGTGATGCATCCGGCTGCAGGGCACCTGACTGCCGTTGGCCAGGGTCAGCACATCCCGGAACAGGTTTTCCACATGCAGCAGGTTCACCACATAGCTTTTGTGGGTGCGGGCAAAGCCGAAGGGTTCCAGCTGTTGGGCGATCTGGCTGATCCGGCCGCTGAACTGGTAGCTGGCGCCTTCGCCCACCAGGGTGATGCGACGCACGTCCGATTCAAAGTAGTAGATCTCGCTGTGCTTGATCTGCACGGTGCCTTCCTCGCTGGAAAAGCTGTAATAGAAATCCGGGGTCTCGCAGTGGGTCAGGGCCAGCCACACTTCCTCCCGCAGAAGGGTTTCGGAAAAAGGCCGCACCAGATACCCGCAGGCCCGGGTGCGATAGCCGGGAATGGCCCACCGCTCATCGTCCGCCAGCAAAAGCAGACTCATGGCCGGGTGCACCCGGTGCAGCTGGATGGCCTCGTTCAGCCCGGTGCCGTCCTCGCCCACGTTCAGAAGGATCAGGTCGAACCGCCGTCCCCGGGCGTATTCCTCCAGCAGGGTCCGGCCTGATTCAAAACAGACGAATTCCAGCCCGCCATGTTTTTTCAGCGGGGCAAGCCCTTGCAGCAGCTGCAGATTCTCCTGCCGGTCACGGCCGCACAGCGCGATATAACGGATCATAGGCCAACAAAACCTCCTGCCTGGGAGAAGGGAACGGTAAATCCTCCCGGGGGTGATGTAGAAAAATCAGCATGTTTTTTGGTAATTTGGTATATATCATACGATTTTGGGTGAATAAAATCAACCGCTTTTGCTGATTTTGATGGTAAAAGTGCAGATTGTGCGTGAGCTGTACACACCCGGAAAAAAACTTGCTATAGTGGTGCGTGCCGGCCGGAATACGCTTTTCCGGCGGGCAGAATCAACCCGAAAACGGGGCGGATACTCCCTTCCG
>CALXHS010000123.1 GCA_944388165.1 uncultured Gemmiger sp.
TCCCCATGTGCGAGATGACCGCCGCCCAGTTCCGCCAGGTCATCGACGTTGACCTGAACGCTCCCTTCATCGTGGCCAAGGCCGTCATCCCCGACATGATCGAGCAGGGCGGCGGCAAGATCATCAATATCTGCTCCATGATGAGCGAGCTGGGCCGTGAGACCGTCTCCGCCTACGCCGCTGCCAAGGGCGGCCTGAAGATGCTCACCAAGAACATCGCTTCCGAGTACGGCGCTTACAACATCCAGTGCAACGGCATCGGCCCCGGCTACATCGCCACCCCGCAGACTGCTCCTCTGCGTGAGATCCAGCCCGACGGCTCCCGTCATCCCTTCGACCAGTTCATCATCGCCAAGACCCCGGCCGGCCGCTGGGGCGAAGCCGAGGACCTGGGCGGCCCCGCCGTCTTCCTGGCTTCCGAAGCCTCCGACTTCGTCAACGGCCTGGTGCTGTACGTGGACGGCGGCATCCTGGCCTACATCGGCAAGCAGCCCGGCTGATCCTGCCCCTCTTTTCCTGTCTGACACAAAAAGAGCCGTTCCCGGCCGGGAACGGCTCTTTTTTATTGTATTCCTGCCAGGATGGTACAAACATCCTCCAGGTCCACCCCGACGTAATCCACCACATAGTAGCAGTCGGCGGCGGGGTATACCACCGTGCTGCCTTGCTGCAGCGCCTCCGGGGTCAGGCCGTCGGGGCTGTCCAGCACCACATATTCCTCCATCACCTGTTCCACCGGGTCCAGGTCAGCCGGTACCGTCCCGCCCACCTTCTCGATCTTATACCCTTGCCCGCAGTCCAGGGCATATTTGGTCACCTTCAGCTCTGCGTCCGGGTCCGGGGTTGCAATGGTCACGGCGGCCCAGCGGTCCCCGGGGTCGGAATGGCTCTCCACAATGGCATACCCTTCCGGCAGGCCGGAAACCTCGATGCCCGTCACAGCCGGAGCCGCTTCGCCGGTATCTTCGGCCTTCAGGGTAAAGGTGTCCCGCCCTGTGCGGGCCAGTTCCAGCCGGGGCCAGGCCGCCGCCACCCCCAGTGCCAGCAAGGCGGCACAGACGGCGGCAATGACCGCCGTGCGCAGCAGCCCGCAGGACCGGCGGACAGCCAGCCCGGCCGCTGCCGTTTCCGCCTGGTTTTCCCGGGCGCAGGCGGTTTCCAGCAATCGGTCAAATTCATGGTTCGTCATCGTATCCCTCCTGTTCCAGCAGCTTCCGCAGCCGTTCCCGGGCCCGGTGGGCCCGCTGGCGCACCGTCACCAGCAGCAGCCCCCGCAGGCGGTCGGGGTCGGAAAGATCTATGCGCTCCCGCACCCCGGGGGCGTTCAGCCGCAGCCAGGCTTCCTGCACCGCATCCTGGGCCAGGGCCTTGTCCCCGCCCAGCACCGCGGCGGCCACCCCGCACAGGCGGTCATAATTCTGATGATACACCCGGGCCAGTGTTTTCTCCCGCCGGTCGCGGTCAAACAGCGGCATGGCCAGCCCTCCTTTTTCCGGTTTCGAGGTCCCTCACTTCCTGTACACCGAAACCGCCCTTTCTGTGACAGGTCCCCGCCCCTTTTTTCCAAAAAATCGGCCGCCTTCCGCGCAGCTGCGCAGAAAGCGGCCGTATTTTTGCGTACACAGGGCAGGCTTATTCCTTCTCGGTGAGGATCCCGCTGTCCGCGATGGCCTGCACCGCCTGACGGATCACATCCTCGGTGAGGGTCAGGGCGAAACGGACGTACCCTTCCCCCGAAGGCCCGAAGCTGGAACCCGGGGTGCAGATGACGCCGGCTTCCTGGATCAGGGCCATGCAGAAATCCATGCTGTTGGTCCAGCCCTTGGGCAGGGGCGCCCAGACGAACATACTGCCGTGGCTGTCCGGCACCGGCCAGCCGATGGACCGCAGACCGCCGCACAGAGCATCCCGCCGGGCCTGGTAGACACCGCACTGGGCGCGGACGCTGTCCAGGGGTCCTTCCAGGGCGGCGATGGCCGCCTTCTGGATGGGGAAGAACATGCCGAAGTCGATCTGGGTGCGCAGCTTCTTGCAGGCGGCCACCACGTCGGGGCGGCCCACCAGGAAGCTGATGCGGGCGCCGGTGACGTTGAAGCTCTTGCTCAGAGAGAAGAATTCCACCGCCACGTCCTCGGCGCCGGGGGTGTTGAAGACGCTGTGCCCCACCGCCCCGTCGAAGATGATGTCGCTGTATGCGTTGTCATGCACCAGCAGAATGTTATAGGTGCGGCAGAAATCCACAATTTCCTTGTACAGTTCCGGGGTGCCGATGCTGCCCACCGGGTTGGCGGGCAAGGACACGATCATCAGCTTGGCCTTGCGGGCCACATCCTCGGGGATGCTGTGCACGTCGGGCAGGAAGTTGTTTTCCGCGGTCAGGCGGTAGAACCAGGGCACGCCCCCGCCCAGCCGCATACCGGTCATGAAGACGGGATAGCAAGGGTCGGGCAGCAGCACGGTGTCGCCGTCGTTGAGCAGAGCCAGGCCCAGGTGGCCGATGCCGTCCTGGCTGCCGGAATAGGTCATGACCTTGTCCGGGGTGATGCCGGGCACGCCGAACCGCCGCTCATAGTAATGCCCCACCGCTTCCAGCAGTTCGGGCAGGTCCCGCAGAGAATACTTCCAGTTTTCGTCCGCGGCGGCGGCGTCCAGCAGCGCCTGCTTGATGTGGGGCGCGGGCGGAAAGTCCGGCGTGCCCACCGACAGGTTATACAGCTCGCGGCCTTCGGCCTCCAGGGCGATCTTCTTGTCGTTCAGCGCCGCAAAGATCTCCGGCCCGAACAGGTCCAGCCGCTTTGAAAATTCCATCTCCATGGTTCCCATGGGTAAAAGCCCCCTCATTGCTTTTTTCAGGAAAGATTTGCCGATTGCCTTATTGTAGCACTGTCGCCCCCGGCATGCAAGGGCGGCGGGTAGGCAGGGAGCGGTTTCCGTGGTATAATAAGTGGATTCCATCTGATAAAAATGGGGAGGTGTTTGCCATGGTGGAGGTGCTGCTGCTGGGCACCGGGGCCACAAAGCCCCTGCCCTACCGCGCCCTGGCAGCCATGTGGCTGCAGGTGGGCGGCCGGGGGCTGCTCTTTGACTGCGGGGAAGGCACCCAGGTGTCCGCCCAGCGGTACGGGGCCAGCATCTACAAGCTGGACGCCCTGTTTCTCACCCACTACCACGGGGACCACCTATTCGGCCTGCCGGGGCTTTTGCAATCCATGGCCGCCCTGGGCCGCACCGAACCCCTGACGATGGCGGGGCCGCCGGGCCTGGACGGGGTGCTGGACGCAGTGCTGGCCCTGGCGGGGCCGCTGCCCTTTGCCCTGTGCCGCCACACCTTCCCGGACTGCCGGGGCGTCCTGGCCTTGCCGGGCGGGGCCAGCGTCACCGCCTTTCCCGCCGACCACCGGGTGCCCTGCTGCCTGTATGCCTACACCTTACCCCGGGCCGGGCGTTTCGACCCGGGCAAGGCCAAGGCCCTGGGCATCCCGGTCCAGCTCTGGCGCACCCTGCAGGCCGGACAGCCCGCCGGGGGCTTTACCCCCGATCAGGTGCTGGGCCCCGCCCGCCGGGGGCTGCGCATCCTCTATGCCACCGACACCGGCCCCACCCCCGAACTGGCCGAAATGGCCCGGGATGCGGACCTGCTGTGCATGGACGCCACCTACGCCGACGAAGCCGATGCCCCCAAAGCCCGGCTGTACGGTCACGCCACCTGCGGCGAAGCCGGGGCCCTGGCCGCCGAAGCCGGGGTGCGGCGTTTGTGGCTGACCCATTACAGCGCCGCAGTCACCGACCCGGAACCGGGTCTGGCCGCCGCCCGGGTCCGTTTTCCCGGTGAGGAGGCGGGGTTCGACGGCAAGGCCCTGACCCTCACCTTTGAAGACCCCGGAAAGGACATTCCATGAAAGCTTCCACCAGGCAAAACCTGATTTTTCTGGCCGTGGTGCTGGCCGTCATCGGCGGGCTGCT
>CALXHS010000124.1 GCA_944388165.1 uncultured Gemmiger sp.
TCGCTACTTTTCTTCACTACGACTACCAGTAATTAACACTTTTATTTTATCAGGTCCCGGCGTCGGGGTCAAGTCTTTCCTGTGCATCCTGCTCAAAAATCGTTGGCCGTTCTTGGGCATAAAGCCCATTGACGAAGTTTATTCTACAATTGTAGAATAAAGGAAAGAAGAGCTTCTACTCTTGTAGAATGATACGGAAAGAGGTGCTTTTTATGCCGGGCATGACCCTTTCGCAGCTGTTTCTCAACTATCTGGTGCAGGGCTGTGTGCTGGGGCTGGCGGCTTTGGCCCTGCTGGCCCTGGCCCCCCGGCTGCTGCGCCGCTATTCGGCGCGGTGGTTCTGCCGGGTTTGGGTGGTGCTGGGGGTACTGCTGCTTCTGCCTTTGGGCAGCCTGCCCCTTTGGCAGCAGCGCGCCCCGGTGCAGCTGCATACTCCCGCCGCCTGGGTGCAGCCGGTGGAGGTCCCCTCCCCCGCCGCCCCGGCGCAGGCCGGTCTTTTCCATGACCGGGACACCACTCTTCCGACGCCTGCTCAATCTTCCGCCGCTGCGGCCCAATCCCCGGAAACCGCCGCTCCCCTTCTGCGCCTGCCCGACCCGCTGACCCTGCTGGCCGGGGTGTGGCTGGCGGGTACCGCAGGTTTCCTGCTGTGGCAGGGGGCGGCTTATCTTACCTGGCGACGCCGGGCCTTGCGGCTTTCCCGCCCCGGGGCGGGCCCCTGGGCCGAAGCCTGGGCGGATGCCTGCCGGGAAGTCCCCCTGCACCGCCCGGTCCCTTTGCGCTTGACCGCTGCGGTACCCAGCCCGGTGGCGGCGGGGCTGCTGCGGCCGGTGGTGCTGGTGCCGGAACAGGCCCCTGCCCCCGAAGCCGCCCGCATGATGCTCCTCCATGAGCGCACCCATTTGCGCCGCCGTGATCTGGCCCTGAAATCCCTGCTGCTGGCCGCCCGGGCTTTGCACTGGTACAACCCGGCCGTTACTCTGCTGGCCCGCCGGGCTGACCGGGACATGGAAGCCGCCTGCGACGCCCAGGTAGTGGCGGGGCACAGCCCCCGCTGGCGGGGTGCCTACGGGGAAGCCCTGCTGGCGGCGGTGCGCATGGGCCGCGCCCCCGCTCTGACCACCGGTTTTGCCCTGAGCAAGAAGGAACTGAAATTCCGCTTTGCCCGGCTGTGGGACGCTGCTCCCCACCGCCGGGGCCGCCTGGCCCTGGCCGCCGTGGGGATGTGCGCCGCTCTGGGGGTGGGGCTCATCGCCTGCACCCCCGCCCAGGACACTGCCCTGACCCCGGCTTTGCCGGAATCCTCTCCCACCGCCCAGCAAACACCGGCCCCGGCCGCCCCGGTCACCGATTGCAGCGGCACGGCCCAGCGGGACCCGGCTCTGCTTTCCACCACACGGCACCAGCTGACCGCCCCGCTGCCCGGGGAACTGGAATCGGTCTCCTACACCCTGTACAACGGCACCCAACTGGGGGACCGGGTGGACCTGGCCATGGCTGACGGGGAAGGCGGGGTGAGTTTCTGGCACAGTGAGGACAGCGGCGCCACCTACACCGCCGAGACCCTGGACCTGACCACCCTTCTGGGGGACGGGCCCTTCCGGGTGGCCAACTACGAACAGCTGACCCCCGAAACCGGCTTTCTGGTCATCGCCCGGGAGCGCGAAACCGCCCCCGGCCACATGACCGACAAGAACCTGTGTTTTCTGCGGCAGAACGGCGGAGACTGGCAGCTGATGAGCGAACAGAGCTGCCCCGCCGGCACCGAGCTGGGCGGATGGCACACCCAGCCCTTCTACTGGATGAACGAGAACGTGGGGTTCTGGGCACCCCACACCGACTACCACGGCTTTGACCTGTGGCGGACGGTGGACGGCGGCGCCAGCTGGGAAAAGATGGACCTTTCCGGGCTGGAATCCCTCATTCCTTACGAGGACATCCCCGGCATCCACACCTGCTGGGCAGGCACCGACGACCTGAACCTTGCCCCCGGCAGCCTGCGGGTCCACTGCAATGCCGTGGACACCAACAGCACCGCCACCGGGACCTTCTGGCTCATCAGCGATGATTACGGCGAGACCTGGCGGGTGCGGGGGTCTTATACCCCCGAAAGCGGCCAGGCCGCCCCCCGCTGGCTCACCCGGGCCACGCCCCTGCCGGAGGAGGACGAAGCCCTGACGGAGGAACTGTATGCCCGACTGCAGGACTGCCTGTACCTCAACCGCTGCACCACCGGGGAACAGGTGGTGCTGGCCTGGGAAAAGACCGGGTCCGGCTGGCAGCCCGCAGCCCCCGGCACCCCCGGCACCCTGGAAGGAGTATACTCAAAGGCCGCCGAGGGCCTGACCGCCGACAGCGTGCGGGCGGGGCTGAACTGCACCCTGACCGACACCGCCCTGCAAAGCCTGTTCCCGGACTGGGACGGCCCCCTGCCCATGCTGGCGGAGATGGACGGCCAGCTGTATATCCGCTGTGAGCGGGCCGCCGACCTTTCCGGCAGCGGCTGGTGGATGGACGCCGGGCTGCGCTATGGCGGCGGCAGCGGCGGGAACAGATACGGATACGGGTATGGCAGCGGCGGCAACGGGGACACCCGCCGCCTGCGCCTTTGGCAGGACGGCACCGGCCGCTGCATGGATCTGGGCCTGTGCTGGAACGGGACCTGCTGGCTGCTGGACAGCGCGGAAACCCAAAACCTGCCCGAAACCTGCCCGCTGTGCGGCGGCCCGGTGGAGAATCGCACCGTCGGCACCCAGGAAGGCGGGCTGGAAAAACAGCCCTGCATCCATGCGGCTTACGGGGAAGATTACATCTTCCCGGAATATACCGTATACCAGTGTGTGTGCACCCAATGCGGCCAATGGCAGAGCGACACCTGGCAGGTGGTCAGCGGGCAGCAGCGGTTGGTCTGCCACGGATACCAGTAAAAAGGAGCATTTTGCCATGAAACAGGAGATCAAGCGTCTGCCCGACGCAGAACTGGAAGTGATGAAGGCCCTGTGGCAGGCGGATGCCCCCCTGACCCGTGCGTGGCTGGAAGAAGCCCTGGCCGCCAACGGCTGGGCGGGCACCACCCTGCTGACCCTGCTTTCCCGGCTGGAAGGCAAGGGCTATGTGACCCGGGAACGGGAGGGCCGGGGTTACCGCTACCGGGCGGTGCTGACCCGGCAGGAATACCTGCCGGTGGAAAGCCGCAGCGCCCTGGGGCGGATGTTCGCGGGCAGCGCCCGCAATCTGGTGGCCGCCATGGCCGAGACCAACGCCCTTTCCGAAAAAGACATCGACGAGCTGGCCGACTATCTGGCCCGGCTGAAACAGCAGCACGGCGGATAAAGCCGGCCTTTACCGGCGGCGACGGCGGAAGCGCAGGCGGCGGATGAACACCGCCCCCAGCGCCGCCGCGCCCAGGGCTGTGAGCCAGCATGTATTCCACACAAGGTCCCCCGTGTCGGGCGGTCCGGCTGTCCCCTGGGCAGCGGCCTGTACCGCCGCGGGGGATTTTTCCGGTTCCGGCCCATCCGGGCCCGCCGTGGGCTCGGAAGTAACGGCGGGCCCCGGCGTGGCGGTGGGGGCGGGCAGGGTGTTTTCGTTGGTAAACAGGATGCGGGTGCCGCCCAGGGGCAGTTCCACCCGGATGGTGTCCGTTTCCTGGGGTTCCTCCCCGTTCAGCTGCACGGTGGTGCGGTAATCCGGCACCGGTTCTTCGGTGACGGTGCAGACAGTGCCCGCTTCCAGCCCGTTGATGACCAGGCTCTGGCCGTGGCGCAGGGTGGTTTGAGCGGTGCCTTCGGCGTCAAATTCCAGCCCGCCGAACTGCCCCGAAAGGGGCGTGCCGTCGGCCTGGGTCAGGGTCAGGGTAAAGGCAAAGTCCTGTGCCGGGTCCGCCATAGCCCCGGCGACTTCCTTGGTCACGGTCAGGCGGTTGGGGTCGTTGCGGTAGCGCACGATGGTGCTGCGGGAAAACAGTTCGCTGAGATTCTGGCTGCCCAGACCGATCTTCAGGTCCTGGTCGGTTCCGGCGGCATAGTTCTGGGTGATCTTCAGCCGGGACCAGCCCGCATTGACCAGAAAATACACCGGGTCCCCGGGGATGGTGGGGCCGTATTCCAGGATCTGGTTGCCGCTGTAATAGGAAAGCTCCAGGGGCGGATGGGAAGAAGCTGTCCACACCGCCCAGTCGTTGCCGGTGCCGGGGGTATAGCTGCCCGCGGTATACAAGGCGGCATTGATGTCGGTTAGGGTGGCGTTGATATCATCCGGCACCGCGAACTGCAGCATGCTGCGCACCACCTTGCCCACGCCCCGCAGCACCGTCACATCGTCCCCCGGGCTGCCTGCGTCGGCGTATACATCGGTGTTGTCCACCACCACTTCGGTGAGCCGGGCGGAAGGAGCATAGCCGTCGGGCGCGCTGGTCTCCTGCAGGTAGTAGGTGCCCGCGGGCAGCACCGCTTGGGTGTTGGGAAACACCCCCGCCCCCGCCAGGGTGATGATGTCCCCCCGGTCCTGGCTGAGGTCGGCGGTGGTCACGGTGTCATAGGGCTGGGCGCCGGGGTTCACCTGGCCGTCGGTCACATCCTGGGCGCGGTACAGGGCAAAGTTTGCCCCGGTGAGGGTGGTCAGGCCGTCCGCCCCCAACTTCTGCACGAACAGATAGTTCTTGATGTTGGGCACGAACAGCCGCACCGCAAATTCCCGGTCAAAACTGCCTTCCTGGTCGTCGGGGTCCACGTCGGCGTTCAGGCGCACCGTGTTTGCGGCGTTGGCCCCGGCCAGGTTGGGGGCGCTGGTGCGGTAGAAGGCCACGGTATACTGGGCGTTGTCCGGGGTGAGCCTGCCGTTGGAGGCCAGCACATAGTAATAGGTCAGGATGTCCCCGGGCAGGTTGTCGATGGTGTCCTTGTAGGCACCGCTGCTGTCCAGGGTGAATATGTACGGGTTGGTCCGGGCTGCGGTGAGCACTGCGTCCATACCGGTGGAGGGTTCCACCTTCCATCCGGTGATGGGGTCCCCGTACACAGGGTACCAGTCGCTCTGGGCGCTGCTGCCGTCCCCGGAAGCCCCCTGCCGCTTGAGCACCACCGCAAAGTAGGTGCCGGAATCCGACGAGTAGGTGGTGCCGTCCAGTCCTTTCGGGTCATCCGGCAGGGTGACGGTGACCACCGGGCTGGCATAGGCCCCCGTATCCCAGGGGTTGGCGGAAAGCAGGGTAGCCAGTTCGTCGTAGCCTTCGGGGAAATAGAGGTCGATCTGCGGGGGCGAGCGGTAGCCTTCGGGGGTCACGCTCTCCACCAGCACGAATTTGCCGGTCTTGCCGTCGCCGCCGTATTCGTTTTTCAGGTTGTTCAGACTCAGCAGGGTACCGTCGGGGTTCTGGAACACAAAATACCCGTTGGACCCGGTGGTGCCGGTGGCGATGAGGTCCTGGGGATCATAGCTGTAATCCTCGGCGGCGTAGTACAGTTTGAACTCCGCCCCCGCCACCGGGTCCCCGATCTGGTCGATCTTGATGAGGTCGCTTTGGGGGATGGAGACCAGGTTGAATTTCAGCTTCATGTTGGAATCGAAGTTGCCCCGTTCCAGGTAGAAGAATTTCAGGGTGTGGTAGGTATCGTCGGCGAAGGTATCCGACCCGGTGTTGGTCCAGGTGCGCCCGGCGGCCAGGAACTTGTCCCGGATGGTACCGTCGGGGCTGCCGTTGATCTCCACCTGCCCGGTGGCGAAGTCGATCTTCAGGGAAGCCGCGTCGTGGATGCCCCCCAGGTCCCCCACCAGCACATCGTCGATGAAGACCCACACATCGTCGTCGCCGGTGAATTCATAGGTGACCGGGGTGCCGCCGGGAGTGCCATCCACCGTGCCGTAGGGCTGCTGCACGAAGCGGGTGATCATGGTCACCCCAAAATAATGGTTCAGTATGGAGTTGTTGGAGGCCACGTTCTGCACCTGGCTGAACACGTTGAAGGGGAAAAACTGCCCCGCCTGCCCCGAGGACCCGCCCGAGGTCACCCCGGGGGCGTCGTATACCGCAAAGGAATTGGTGGATTCATCATACTGGGCAAAGTTCCGGGCGCTGTCATAGTAGTAATATCCCTGGTCGTCGACCTGCAGCAGGTTGCGCACCCCGGGAAAGGACGCCTTGCCCGCATTGGCCAGGTTGGGGTTGAAGAGGTAGGCCAGGGACTGGTCCCCCTGGGACAGCACGGGATACCCGTTTTGCAGGGTGTTCTGCACAATGCCGGTGCGGGGCTTGTCGCTGCCGGTGTAATCGTTGATGCCGCCGTTGGGGTTGCGGGGGGCGGCGGCGGTGAACTGCAGCAGCTTGCCCGCGTTGATGCCCTGGTCCATATCCGCCGGGTTGACGTTGTCCGGGGCAAAACGGGTGGTGATCCAGTAATCAAACAGGTTGATGGTGGTGCCCACGGGGGATACAGTGTCGGTAAGGATGTTCCCGGCGGCCTGTGT
>CALXHS010000125.1 GCA_944388165.1 uncultured Gemmiger sp.
TCCACTGGCTCTTGACCTTGTGCACCACGGGGCTGCCGCAGCGCTCGCACACGCCGTTGACCACTTCTTCGTTGGCCAGGACCACCTTGCAGCCGGTGCAGTAGTTGACGGTGGTCTCCTTCTTGTAGGCCAGACCGTGCTTGTACAGCTGCAGGAAGATCCACTGGGTCCACTTGTAGTATTCGGGATCAGTGGTGTTGATCTCGGTGGTCGCCGTATCATTAAAAAAAAAAGCCTGGAGCTGGCTCTTGAAGCGGGCCACGTTCTTCTCGGTGACGATCTCGGGGGTGATGTGGTCTTTCAGGGCGTAGTTTTCGGTGGGCAGACCGAAGGCGTCCCACCCCATGGGGTACAGAACATTATACCCGCACTGGCGCTTTTTGCGCGCCACGATGTCCAGGGCGGTGTAGCTGCGGGGGTGCCCCACATGCAGGCCCGCGGCGGACGGGTACGGAAATTCCACCAGGCCGTAGAACTTCGGCTTGGAATGGTCGATCTCGGCGTGGAAGGTGTGCTCGTCGCGCCACACTTTCTGCCATTTGGCTTCCACGGCTTTGAAGTCGTATTTCACGATTGATCTCTCCCCACTGTTTTTACAAAAATGATCGGCGTTTCGCCTTTATTCAGCCGGCTTCATCCACTCGGCGGTGTCAAGCTCGGCGGCGTCGGCCCAAAGATGCTCCAGATCATAGTAATCATGGGCTTCCTTGGTGAAGACATGCACGATAACGCTGCCGTAGTCCAGCAGCACCCAGCGCTTGCCGTCATGGCCCTCGGTACGCAGAGGGTTCACACCCTGCTGGGACAGGATGAAGTCCGCTTCATCGGCCAGGGCGCCCACATGGGTGGTGGAAGTGCCGGTGGCAATGACGAAATAATCGGTGACGGTGGTCAGGTCCTCCACCTTGAGGACCCGGATATTCAGCGCCTTTTTGGCGTCCAGGGCACGGGCCAGTTCAATGGCCAGAATCTTGCTGTCCATATGATTTCTCCTTCAGAAAGTTGCACTTACGCAGCGGCGTCCTCGCCTTCCGAGGAAGTCTCTCCCTCGGTGGTGGATTCGGCTGCGGGGGTCGGGGTGGGCGTGTCGTAAACGTACTCGTTGCCGGTATCCTCGCCGGATTCCTCAATGGCGTCGGTGACCGTCTCGTTGATGGCGGCCATGAACTGCACGTTGGGGTCGGAGGGGCTGCGCCCGCTGATATCCAGCACGTTATCCACCACCTGGAGCTCGCTGGCGTCCACGGGGCCGGTGTTCTCACGGTAATAGGTGTTGAGCAGGTCGGCGGCTTCCTGGCGGGCCACCACGACCACGTCGTTGCCGTTGTAGGTGATGCCGCCCATATACACCGGCACCTGGGCCAGCATGATCTTGTCGCTGGAAACGCTCATCATGCTGACAGCCACGCTGACCAGGTCGGAGATGCTCAGGCTGGTATCCACCATACTCAAATAGAAGGGCAGGTTCTTGGCGATGTCCCACGCGGTCATGGAGCGCAGCTTGGCGAACATGGCGGCGTAGAAGTAGCGCTGGGTGTTCAGACGGCCCAGGTCACTGTTGGCGTAGCTGTGACGGTTGCGCAGCAGGAATTCGGCTGCGGCGCCGTCCAGGTTGCGGTAGCCCTGTTCCAGATAGCTGCCGTCAAAGGACAGATCCTGGGGCACGTAGCAGTACACGCCGCCCAGAATGTCCACCAGTTCCACCAGCTTTTCCATACGGATGGAAACATAACCGTCAATAGGAATCTGGAATTCCTTGCTGACTTCCTCACACAGGGCGTTGAGGTCGTTGTAACCGTTGGAACCCTGGGTCTTGGCGATGCCGTTGATCTGGTAGTTGCCGGAGTAGCTGGCATCAGTAGTAACGAAGATGTTGCGGGGGATCTGGAGCATCTTCAACTCACCGGTTTCGTTGTTGAAGTGCATCCACATGATCATATCGGTCATGCCGTCGTTGCTCTGGGAGTCCTCCCCGCTTCCGTTCTCAGTGGAGCGGTCAACGCCCACCAGCAGGATGTTGATCTCCTTTTCGGCATATTCCTTGGGGGTGTTCAGCAGCTGGTTGAAGGTGATCTTGCCGCCGGTTTCGGGGCGCAGGGCGTTCATGATGAGCGCCAGCGTGGCACCGAAGATCAGCACCAGCACCAGCAGGGTGGAAAGCAGGACCTTCCACCAGGCCACCTTTTTCTTTTTCTTGCCGCCCTTCTTGCCGCTGCCGCCGTCACCGGCGCCGCCCTTGCGGCCTTTGCCGGGTCCTTTGGGAGGCTGACCGCCGGAGGAGGCACCACTGCGGCGGCCGGACGCACCGGATGCGGAAGAAGCGGAACCGCCGGCACGGCCGGAAGCCCCTGCGCTGCGGGCAGCCTGGTCCACAGGCTGGGCCGCCGCGGCGGTCTTGGCGGCGCGGGCCGCCTGCCGGGCTTCGTATTCGGCGTCACCGTCAAAGTCATAGGCGGCGCGTTCGCCCTGAGCGGAACGCAGGTCCAGGTGCTGCACCTGAGCCCGGGCACCGGAAGCCGCCTGCTTGGCAGCAGCCTGACGGCGCAAAGCCAGCGCCTGGCGCTGGGCCATGGTCAGCTGTTCTTCACCAGGCTGGACAGGCTGAGCAGCGGGCTGTGCCGTGCGGGACACAGGCCGGGCGGCGGGCTGCCGCACCGGCTGCTGGGCAGGCTGGGCACGGTGGATGGTACGCTGCTGGGCCGGAGCCTGCTGGTCTGGCTGAGCAGCCCGCTGCCGCCGAGGTCTGCTCGCGCGCCCGACACTCCGCGCCGGCGGGCCGGTCTCGGCCCTGCGGGCAGCCTGAT
>CALXHS010000126.1 GCA_944388165.1 uncultured Gemmiger sp.
ATTCGTTTGCCCGTCGGATTGTTGAGCAACAACTGGAGCTACTTCACGCCAGCGGGATGCCTACGGCCCCGGAAAGCCCTTTGTTTCCAGCCATAAACCAACAGAGCCGGTATCATCAATGGAAGTCCTATGCACGCTCTAATGGGATTACAGCCATCAGCTGCTATGAAATGCGCCACACCTTTATCTCTTTGGCGCAGAACCTGCCGGAGGGAGATCTACGAAGATTGTGTGGCCAGTCTGCCAGTATGGATACAAGGGGGGTGTATGCTCACAAACTGTGCGATGATGATACCCGCATTGCCGGAGAGGTGGACCACATTCTAGGGAGGTATCTTGATAATTGATAACCACCGAAAGTGGGGTCCTAAACGGGGTCCCTAAACAAAAAAAGCCCCGTAGAATATCGATTCTACGGGGTCTTTTTTGGTGGGAGCTGGTGGATTCGAACCACCGAAGCATTACGCAGCAGATTTACAGTCTGTCCCCATTGGCCACTCGGGAAAGCTCCCATCTGTTTGGTTGTTTGCATCTCTCGTCGAGTGCTTGTTTATTATAGCAAAGGATTCAGAGAAATGCAAGTGTTTTTTCAAAAAAAGTTTGTCGTTATATCGTCATTCAAAAAAAATCCTTCAAAAAATCTGCTTTTTTCCTTTTCCCCGGGGCTATTTTCCCCTGCCTGAGGGCTCCTTTTCAAAGCTATACCCGCATGTTATAATGAACCATCAGCAAAACCGGAATCGAGGTATCATCATGGAGATCAGACAGTATCAACCCGCCGACTGCCGGGAAATGGCCGAACTCTTTTATAACACGGTCCACACCGTCAATGCCAGAGATTACACCCCCGCCCAGCTGAACGCCTGGGCTACCGGGCAGGTGGACCTGGAGCAATGGAACCGGTCCTTTCTGGAGCATCTCACTTTGGTTGCGGTGATGAATGGACGCATCGTGGGGTTCGGCGACATGGCCGCCGACGGCTATCTGGACCGCCTGTATGTACACGCCGACCATCAGGGACAAGGGATCGCCACCGCCCTGTGTGACCGGCTGGAGCAATCGACGCCAGGCCCCTTCACCACCCATGCTTCCATTACGGCAAGGCCCTTCTTTGAAAAGAGAGGGTATACTGTCGTGAAAGAGCAGACAGTGGAAAGGCACGGCATTCTGCTCACCAATTATGTTATGGTAAAAAAGAACTGACCACAGCGCCGCATATGATCTGTCACGGGAGACCGCAACCGGTCTCCCGCTTTTTTCATTTACCCTTCCCTTATATATAAAAGAAAAAGCCCGCCGATACCGGCGGGCGGGGTGGTTCTTCTTTTGTCCGGCTGAATCAGCGCTCGATCTGCATATGGGGATGACGGGGAGTGTATCCTTCCACCGCAAGTTCCCAAGTGGTGTTGCCGTCGGCGTCCTCCGCCGTTTTGGCAAAACCCATACCGGCATAGAATTCCTTCACCATGCCGTTCTTGGCGGTGGGATAATAGTAGCCCCGGATGGTCTTGATGCCCCGGGCGGCGGCGTCCGCCACCACGGCATCCATCATGGCGTCTTCCATGCCACGCTTGAGCACACGGCAGCTCATGAGCCACAAGCGAAGGTGCAGGGTCTCCCCTTCTGCTTCACCGGCCACCACCGTGACCACGCCGTTGTCCCCGAACTTGTCCACCAGTTTACCATACAGGCACAGCCAGGAGGGATTTTCTGCCATGGCGCGGATATCATCCTCCGAGCAGCGCAGAGTGGTGAGGTTGAACTGGTTGGACTTGTTGGTCAGCTGGGCGATTCGCTGGATGTACAGCGGTTCAAAGCCGCGGATGGTGGCAGTCATTTCCAGGCTGTCCAGATAGGCGCCGTAATCCGCGAAGGCCGCCTGAGCCCGGCGGCGCTCGGCGTTGGCGTGGTAGAGTTCGGTCTTTTTCAGGTCCTCACCCGACAGGGTGGTGACTTCAAAGTAACCGCCATGGTCCAGGGTCTTGATGTAGTTTTCGGCACCATCCAGCACCGGAACCGCCACACCGGGCACCTGGGCTTCCACAATGGCCCGCTCCGCCGGGTTGTCGTCGGCAAAGACAAAGCTGTCCGCCCCCAGGTTCAGCTCGGCGGCAATAGCCTTGAGGTTCTGGTCCTTGGGGTCCCAGTTGGCCTTGATGGCCACGAAATCGTCGGGACGCAGCACGCCGTCGGGGTGGTTGAGGCCCGCCAGGGCGTTTGCTTCCTCGTTCTTGGAATCCACCGCCAGCACCACGCCGATGGATTTCAGTGCCTTGCAATAGCTCTGGAATTCGGCGTAGACCTGGCCTTCGGGCACTTCGGGGCCCACGGCGATGCCGTCCACCCCATCGTCGCCCACAACGCCGCCCCACAGGGTGTTGTCCAGGTCCAGGACCAGGGCTTTCTTGTTGCGGCCGGACAGCGACTTGATGATATTGGCCAGGCTGTTGGCCAGGGACGGGATGGCGTCCAGGCACATGGCGTACTTGTACATATGCCAGAAGAAGGCGTCGCCCCAGGCGGTCAGACCGTAGTCCGATGCCAGGTAATCCAGGTCGTTGATGTAGAAATCCTCATGGGCGGCGGCATAGGCGTAGAACTTCTGGTTCAGACGAGAGATGAAGTTGGTGCGGCCCCGCACGTCCCACACGTCCCGGTTGCCCATCAGGCGGTAATTGGGACGGTCGAAGTTGTTCTGGATGACAGGGCAGCTGAACTTCTGGGACAACGCCTGCCACATGCTCTCAAAGCGGGCATATTCGGATTCCAGCAGTTCGTCCACCTGGGCCGGGCTGTCCGACGTGGTGGGGAAATGCTCAATGTTGCGCCAGTTGGTATGGATGTAGATCACATCCGGCTTGAACTCGTCCAGTTCGGGGGTGCCGAACATGGCGTCCTGCCAGTACTGGCCGTATTCGGATTGATAGAACTCCGCCTCGATGCCGTAATTCAGCAGAAACAGCCCCAGCTGGTCAGCCACCTCGTTGGTGGTGGAACCGCCGAGGATGGCGATTTTTTTGTGCAGGGGGCTGGGGTTCTGGGCCAGCAGTTCCCGGCGGATGCGGCGCTTTTTGCGTAGCAGCTGTTCGGTATCCAGAGGGTAGCGGAAGCAGTCCATGGCAGGCTCCTTTGCTTCGTTGTCAGGTAGGGCGGATCAGCCCAGATGGGCCAGGGCTTCTTCCAGCGCGCGGGAGATCTGGTCCGGGCAGCTGGTGGGGCGGGGGCCGCAGGTGGTCCCCTTCATGCGCTGGATGGCGTCTTCGGCTTTCATACCCACCAGCAGCTGGCTGATGCCCTTGAGGTTACCGTTGCAGCCGCCCATGACTTCTACCTTGCGGATGGTGTGGTCTTCGGCCAGGTCAACACGGGTCAGCACCGAGCAGGTGCCCTGATTCTTGCGTTCGTAGATCATGATTTTTCTCTCCTTTGTTTTTTGCCGCTCAGCGCTTGCGGGCGCGGGCGACGGCTTCGATGCGGGCGATCTGGTCGTCCGCGGTGTAAAACGCCCCCACGGGGCGGGGATTGTTGGCGTTCATGCCGTGGAAGTCGGTACCGCCGGTGACGATGAGGTCGTTTTCCCTGGCAAGGCGGGTCAGCTCTTCCTTGTCTTCCGGCGTGTTGCGGGGATGGTCGATCTCCACGCCGTCCAACTTCCCGGCCGCGATGAGTTCCCGGGCCAGGGGCATGCTCTTGTACACGCTGGGATGGGCCAGCACCGCCACGCCCCGGCAGGTCTTGATCAGATCCAGCACCGTATCTACCGTTTCATACTTGGGATTGTGCAGGATCTTGCCCCGCACCGGGCGCAGACCGAACAGGGACCGGTACACCGAGTTGTACATGCCGTCGGATAGGCCATACTGCCATAGCACCCGCATGACGTGAGCCTTGTACAAAGTGCCGCTGTCCTTGGCAAATTCCAGGGCTTCGGCGGTCTTGAACTGGGGGCAGATCTCCTCCAGTTCCCGGCAGCTCTGCATGACGGCGTTATACCGGCGCTCGGACATGAGCTTGGAGAAATCCGCCAGGGCGGCGCAGTCATCCGGCCAGAAGCAGAGGATGTGCACCCGGTGGCCACGCTCATAGTCATAGGCGGTGAGTTCGGTGGCAGGGATCAGATGTACCCCGTCCACCACCGGGTTGGCGTAGGCATAGCGCACACTGCGGATGGCGTCATGGTCGGACACGGCCAGATGGGTCATACCGGCGCACTTGACCAGAAACGGCAGCTTGGCCACCGGAGTGGAACCATCGGAAAATGTGGTATGTGTATGAAGATCGCCGGGCATGCAGAGCGCTCCTTTCCGCTGTGTGACAGCTTCTCCTTATTATATACAGTTTTGCGCCGTTTGAAAAGAGGGGCCGGGGTCCCCGAGCGCACAAAACCGGGGCCGCCCCGGAAAAGGGCGGCCCCGGCGTGTGGGTTCAGGTTCAGGCCAGGATGGGTTTGAGGGCTTCGGCCAGCTTGTCTTTCTGGGCCTGGGCTTCGGCCAGGTCCTTGCCAAGGGTGGTGAAGTAGGTCTTGATCTTGGGCTCGGTGCCGGAGGGACGGACCACCACGGTGGCGCCGCTTTCCAGCTTGTAGATCAGGACGTTGGCGGCGGGCAGGCCGGTCTCTTCGGGCTTCTTGTAATCGGTGACCTTGACCACCTTGTCGCCGGCGAATTCCTTGGGCGGATTTTCCCGCAGACCGGCCATGATGCCGGCCATCTTGTCCATGCCGGACAGACCCGGGAACTCGAAGCTGTCCACCTTGTTCAGGTAACGGCCGTACTCGGCATAGATGCGCTCCAGTTCTTCCTTGATGGAAGAGCCCTTGGCGCGGTAGTAGGCAGCCATTTCGCAGATGAGCATGGAGCCGATGATGGCGTCCTTGTCGCGGACATAGGGACCGGCGAGGTAGCCGTAGCTTTCCTCAAAGCCGAAGATGAAGCGGTCCACCTGGCCGTCGGCTTCCAGCTTGGCGATCTGATCACCGATCCACTTGAAGCCGGTCAGGACGTTGCGGCATTCCACGCCATAATGGGCAGCCACAGCGTCAGCCAGCGGGGTGGAGACGATGGACTTGCACATGACGGGATCCTTGGGCATGGTGCCCTGCTCGATGCGGCCGGCGCAGATATAGTCCAGCAGCAGCACGCCCACCTCGTTGCCGGAGAGCAGCTCATAGCTGCCGTCCTTGCACTTGACGGCAATGCCCACGCGGTCAGCGTCGGGGTCGGTGGCCAGCATCAGGTCGGCGCCGGACTTTTCGGCCAGTTCCAGACCCAGGCGCAGAGCCTCGAAGATCTCAGGGTTGGGATAGGGGCAGGTGGGGAAGTTGCCGTCCGGGTCCTTCTGTTCGGGAACGATGGTGATGTCGGTGATGCCGATCTCGTCCAGAACGGTGGTGACGGGCACCAGGCCGGAGCCGTTCAGCGGGCTGTACACCAGCTTGAGGCCGGCGGTCTTGCAGATGCCGGGACGGATGGAGCGGGCTTCGATGGCGTCGTACAGAGCGCGGATGCAGTCATCGCCCACGTACTCGATCAGGCCCTTTTCGATACCTTCAGCAAAAGGCATGGTCTTGGCGCCGGTGAGGATGTCGGTCTTCTGGATCTCGGCATAGACGATGTCGGCGGCTTCGTCGGTCATCTGGCAGCCGTCGGGACCGTAAGCCTTGTAGCCGTTGTACTTGGCGGGGTTGTGGGACGCGGTGACCATGATGCCCGCGTTGCAGTTATAGTAACGGGTGGCGAAGCTCAGAGCCGGAACGGGCATCAGCGCCTTGTAGATGCGCACCTTGACGCCGTTGGCGGCCAGCACTTCGGCGGCAGCCTTGGCAAAGACATCGCTCTTGATGCGGCTGTCGTAGCTGATGGCCACAGTCTGGGTGCCGCCCTGGGTCTTGACCCAGTTGGCCAGGCCCTGGGTGGCCTGACGGACCACGTAAACGTTCATCCGGTTGGTACCGGCGCCGATCACGCCGCGCAGGCCCGCGGTGCCGAATTTCAGAGAAACGGCAAAACGGTCCTGGATGGCAGCGTCGTCATCCTTGACGCTTTCCAGCTCGGGTTTCAGGTCGGCGTCATCGAGGTCGAAGGCCAGCCAGCGGTCAAACATTTCTTTATACATTTTGAACACCTGCGCTTTTCCTACAATGGAATATTTTGGGTAGTTTTGCTTAACTATCATAAATATACCAATCTGAGCGGGTCTTGTCAATCGAATCTTGGCGTAATCAATGGTTTTTCAAGCCCTATTCCTGTATTTTTGGACTTTTTGCTTGCCCCGGGCGGACCAAAACGGTATACTGATAAACGAAACGAAGATACGGGGAGGGGCAAAATGTTTGCGCAGATCAACAGCCT
>CALXHS010000127.1 GCA_944388165.1 uncultured Gemmiger sp.
GAATAGGCCGTCGTAAGGTGGCCGCATCTTGGGGTCCGGGGCCGCAGCCCCGGCCGGCGGCCGCCGCATCGGAACGGCGGGCCCTTTTCGCTTCCTTTTCGGGCACGAAAAGGAAGGACTAAACGGCAAGCACCCGCTTGCCTAAAAACAAAACCACCCTGCGGTATCAGGACCAAAACGTCCCCACCACAGGGTGGTTTTTTATTCTTTGTTTACCGAAACAACGGTCGCCACATCACCGTTGACGGTGAACTTCACCTCATACCCCGCAAACCGCAGGCCATAGACCCGCCCGGGGTCGTGCTGATACCCGGGCCGGGGGTCGTTCTGCAGGACCCCCACCAGGCCCTCCCGGGTCTGGTCGTCCAGAACAGCCAGCAGCCCTTCCGGGTCGTTCACCTGCAAAGCGCGGCCCGCTTCCCGGCTGCCGAACCCCCCCAGCGCATCGGGGTGGGCGTCCACATAGGGCAGATAGGGCTTGATGTCATAGATGGGCGTGCCGTCCAGCAGGTCCGCCCCCGCCACCCGGATGATGGGGCCTTCGGGGGTGTGCAGGTCCACCTTCACCAGCCGCACACAGGAAAGCCCCAGCGCGTTGGGCCGGAAAGGGCTGCGGGTGGCAAACACCCCCATGCGGGTATTGCCCCCCAGCCGGGGCGGGCGGACGGTGGGCCGCCAGTTGGCCCCGTCGGCCCCCGCTTCCACCACCGTGGAGAACTGCCAGATCAGCCAGAGATGGCTGTATTCCTCCAATCCCCGCAGGGCGTCGGCGTTGCGGAAGGCCTCCTCAAAGACGATGTCCGCCCGCAGTTCGTCCACCAGCCCGCTTTGCCGGGGGATGCCGAACTTGTCCGCAAACTGGGTGCGGATGCGGGCGATGGGGGTGATGGTGTAGGTGTCTTGCATGGCGTTTCCTTTTTATACTGGTTTCAGCGCCCCAGCAGCCGCTGGAAAAGCGTCTTGGGATGGGCGGCTTCTTCGGCCAGGCGCAGATGGTATTTCAGGTCGTTTTCGTAGATGCTGCCCCAGCAGCTGCGGTTGCGCCGCAGATGGGGTCCGCGCCGGAAGATGGCATCCAGAAAATCCCCGCACAGGGAATCATCCAGGTATTTCTGGGCCCGGCTGGACCCGTCGGGGGCCAGGATGGGGGCGCGGCAGACTTTCAGATAGGCTTCCTTGTCGGCGGCCAAAGCCTGCATGGCGGCAATGAGGGATTCCTCGCCGGGGTAGTCGGCGGCGCAGAGGAAGGAATCCGGGTTGAATTCCCCTTTCACTTCCGGGTCGCCCCAGTACACCGGCACCGCCCCCGAAGCAAAGGCGTCGGCGATCTTCTCGGTGCAGTAGCCCGGGTCGGCGCTGTTCTCATAGGCCAGGGCGAAACGGTAGTTTTTCTGGAAAGCGGTCTTGTCCGCCACCGGGCCGCCCACATTGTTGCGGTAGCCGCCGCCGCTGTCCAGCAGGCCCTTTTGCATCAGGGTCTCCATAAAGGAGTTGCGTTCGGCGGAAAAATCGTTGCTGACCACGCAGCAGCAGAACCCCGGACGGTCCAGATAATACCCGTCGGGGTGTTGGTGCTTGTGCAGGGCGGGGGCCCAGGTGTCCCGCATGGCGTACAGCGGCAGGCGGAGATACCGGCCGTCATAGGCGAAATTGGGGAAGCCCATGGCGTAGTCATACAGGTTCAGGTCCGGCCAGCTGTCCTCCCCGGAATACTGGATGCGGCAGCAGTCGTATTTCAGCGCCTCGTGCCCGAAGGTGCCGCAGATGACAAAGTCCGGCTTGTCGGCGGGGGAGTCGCAGAACTGGATGGCATACCCCTTGGCCACGAGGGCCCGGGTGAAGTAGTTGCTGCGCTTGTCCCAGTCGTTGGCCAGATCGCACAGGGCCAGGCGAACGGTGGGCATCAGACCAGCCCCCGGTCACGCAGGACCTGGTATTTCAGCAGGCCCGCAATGGTCTTGGAGTCCTTGATCTCTCCGGAAAGGACCATATCCAGCGCCTGGGCAAAGGGCATCTTCACCACGTCCAGGAACTCGTCCGGGTCCAGGTGCTGGCCGGTGGTCTGCAGGTCACGGGCGGCCCAGATATAGATTTTTTCGCTGTCGTAGCCCACGGTGGGGTAGAGCACACCCAGGTCCACATACTTGCCCGCGGTGACGCCGCATTCCTCGGCCAGTTCCCGCTTGGCGGCCTCGAAGGGGTCTTCGTCCTTTTCCAGCTTGCCGGCGGGCAGTTCCCACACTTCCTCGCCCAGGGCATAGCGGTACTGGCGGACCATGTATACCTCGTCGGCGTCGGTCAGGGCCAGCACGCAGGCGCCGCCGTGATGGTGCACCACTTCGCGCTTGCTGGTGTTGCCGTTTTCCAGTTCCACATCGTCCAGGGTGACCCGGATGACCCGGCCGTTGAAGATTTCCTGACTGCTGAGCGTTTTTTCCATATGAGCCATGGCGCGGCACTCCTTTGTATCAGCCGGGGGTTCCGGCGGTATTGATGAGAGTATATTTGTTTTATTGTACGTCGGGGTGGGAGGGGTTGTCAACTTGGCTGTTTTCTTTCGGCTGCGCCGGAATTGTTTTTTTGTTTCTTGCTTCTTGGCAGACGACTGCTTGCCGGATGGTTGTTCCTTTTTGGCGTCAAAAAGGAACCGAAAAACCGCCACCGTTTCGAGGCGGTGGACGCCGACCAGGGCTGCGGCCCTGGACCCGGGGTGTGCGGCCACCTTACGACGGCCTACTCAGGCCCTGGGGGGCCTGAGCAAGGAATGGATTTAAAA
>CALXHS010000128.1 GCA_944388165.1 uncultured Gemmiger sp.
GGCCGCCTCCTTCACCGCTTTCTCAAAAGCGGGCAGGTAGATCTCCCGCAGCGTCCGCTCGCTCATGTCGGAAGAGCAGGTCAGACGGCGGTATTCCTGGTTGTTGGCCGCAAAGTGTTTGATGCTGGTGCCCACCCCCTGGCTCTGCACCCCCTGGATAAAGGCGGAAGCCAGGGTCCCGGCCAGGCAGGGATCCTCGGAATAATATTCAAAGTTGCGGCCGCACAGAGGGCTGCGTTTGATGTTCACCGCCGGGCCCAGCACCACGCCCACGCCCACGGCCCGGGCTTCGGCGCCGATGGCCGCGCCTTCCCGGCGCAGCAGCTCAGGGTCAAAGCTGGCAGCCGCGGCGCATCCGGCGGGAAAGCACACCGCCGTGATGCTCTCGTTGACGCCGCCGCCCTCCTTCTGGGTGCGCAGGCCGTGGGGGCCGTCGGATACCATCATGGCGGGCACGCCCAGGCGCCCCACCGCCTTGGTGTGCCAGAAATCCGCCCCGGAACACAGCCCGGCCTTTTCTTCCAGCGTCATCTGGGCCAGAAGCTCGGAAATTGCAGATTGCATAAGAAGTTGCCTCCTTGAAAAAAACAACCGTAAGACCTTCGATTGCCGGCGAACCGGCTTTTCGTCCATTATACACCACATATGTACATCGCGCCTACATATTTTGTGAAAATTTACAGAAACTGTATATTTTGTACTTTATCCGCGCACACATGGCCCCACCACGGCAACAAAACTTTCGCAAAAACCTTGTCAAAGCTTTCCAGACGTGCTAGTATAAAAACCGGTGAAAGAAATTAGCTTAAAGGAGTGTTCCCCATGTCCATCAAAAATGCCTATCTGGCCAATGTGTACGCGGGTCTGGCCCAGCGCAACGCTGAGCAGAAAGAATTCCTGCAGGCCGTGGATGAAGTTCTGGAATCTCTGGAGCCGGTCGTTGAGGCCCGCCCCGAGCTGGAAAAGAACGGCCTGATCGAGCGCCTGGTCGAGCCCGAGCGCGTGGTTATGTTCCGCGTGCCCTGGGTGGATGACAACGGCAAGGTACAGGTGAACCGCGGCTACCGCGTTCAGTTCAACTCTGCCATCGGCCCCTACAAGGGCGGCCTGCGCTTCCATTCCAGCGTCAACCTGTCCGTCATCAAGTTCCTGGGCTTCGAGCAGGTGTTCAAGAACAGCCTGACCGGCCTGCCCATGGGCGGCGGCAAGGGCGGCAGCGACTTTGACCCCCATGGCAAGAGCGATGCCGAGGTCATGCGTTTCTGCCAGAGCTTCATGACCGAGCTGTTCCGTCATATCGGCCCCGACACCGACGTGCCGGCCGGCGATATCGGCGTGGGCGGCCGCGAAGTTGGTTACATGTTCGGCCAGTACAAGCGCCTGCGCAACGAGTTCACCGGCGTGCTCACCGGCAAGGGCCTGACCTTCGGCGGCAGCCTGGTGCGCACCGAAGCCACCGGCTACGGCCTGTGCTACTTTGCCGACGAGATGCTCAAGGCCAACGGCAAGAGCTTCGACGGCGCCAAGGTGGTCATTTCCGGTTCCGGCAACGTGGCTATCTACGCCAACCAGAAGGCCAGCCAGCTGGGCGGCAAGGTCATTGCCATGAGCGACTCCAACGGTTACATCGTGGACGAGAACGGCATCGACTACAAGGTCATCAAGGAGATCAAGGAAGTCAAGCGCGCCCGCATCAAGACCTACCTGGATTACGTGCCCTCCGCCAAGTACGTGGAAGGCAGCCAGGGCATCTGGACTGTGGCCTGCGACATCGCCCTGCCCTGCGCCACCCAGAACGAACTGCCGCTGGAAGGCGCCAAGGCTCTGGTGGCCAACGGCTGCTACGCCGTGGCCGAAGGCGCCAACATGCCTTCCACCCCGGACGCTGTGGCTTACCTGCAGGCCAACGGCGTGCTGTTCGCCCCGGCCAAGGCTTCCAACGCGGGCGGCGTGGCTACCTCCGGCCTGGAGATGAGCCAGAACTCCCTGCGTCTGTCCTGGACCTTCGACGAAGTGGACGAGCGCCTGAAGAACATCATGAAGAACATCTACGCCAACGCTGCCAACGCTGCCGAGACCTACGGCATGAAGGGCAACCTGGTGGCAGGTGCCAACATTGCCGGCTTCACCAAGGTGGCCGACGCCATGCTGATGCAGGGCATCGTCTGATTTGACGAGCACTCCGTAACAAGATAAAAAACCTCCGGTTCCCGAAAAGGAACCGGAGGTTTTTTGTTTGTTGTGTCAGAGACCGGCGTCCCTGTGTAAGGGGAGCTGTCAGCGAAGCTGACTAAGCCTGTCCGGCTTGCGGGGATGGCGGCATCCCACCGTAGGGTCCTTCCTTTTTGTCGCCAAAAAGGAAGCGAAAAAGCGCCACCGTTTCGATGCGGTGGACGCCGACCAGGGCTGCGGCCCTGGACCCGGGGATGCGGCCACCTTACGACGGCCTACTCACCGGCTGGGGCCGGTGAGCAAGGAATGAATTTGAATGACGCTCCCGGCAAGCCTCCCCTGTGTAAGGGGAGGTGCCGCGCAGCGGCGGAGGGGTTGTGTCTGGGAAGGCTCCCCCCTTCCCGATCCCCCGCCCGGCGATGAGATTGGCCCCGGTCCCCAGCAGGTTTTCGATGATGACCTGCCCGGGCTGCACCGGTGCTTCCACGCAAACCGCGTTGGCCGCTTCCATGGCCTGGAACAGCATCCCCTTGGGGATGGCCGTATCCGTCTTGACCGGCAGGCGGCAGTGCACCCCGCCGGTGACCCGCACGGTGGTGGTCAGCACCCGGGTGGGGTTCTTCAGCTCGTTTCTGCCGTACTCGGCCCCACGGGGGCAGCTGTTGCCGGTGACGGCATAGCCGTTCTCTTCATCCACCTGCAGGCGGCAGCCCCGGGGACAGACGATGCAAACCAGTTCTTTCATTGTGCAGCCCCCCCTTTGTCCTCTTCAATGGCGATGGTGATGGGCCCGGCGGCCTGCCGCACCAGATCCCCGGGCAGCAGGATATGTTCCATCTCGCCGGGGGCCAGGTGTGCCCGGCGGAACCCGGTGAGGGAGTTGCCCTCCCCGTCCCGCACCGCGATGGCGGCGGCGCCGGTGACCCGGTTTACCCGGAAGAATACATCCACCATCTTGCCCACCTCGTCGGCGCGGATGGTCTGGGGCACGGTGTAGCTGACCCCGTCCCCGTTTTTCAGTTCCACCATGCGGGCGTTCACTTCGGCCCGCTTGCCCTGCACATAGGCAGCCGCCGCGGCACCGGCGCGCTCGCTTTCGGCGGAGACATAATCCACCAGGTCATGCACATGCACCACGTTGCCGCAGGCAAAGATGCCGGGGATGCTGGTTTCCATGTTCTCATACACCCGGGCGCCGTTGGTGCGGCGGTCCATATCCGCCCCGGCGGCACGGGTCAGCTCGTTTTCGGGGATAAGGCCCACGCTGAGCAGCACGGTGTCGCAGTCAAAGACCATCTCGGTGCCGGGAATCGGGCGGCGGTCAGGGCCCACCTTGCTCACCGTGACCTGTTCCACACGGTCGTGGCCCTTGATATCGGTGATGGTGTGGCTGAGATACAGGGGGATGTCAAAATCCTGCAGGCACTGGACGATGTTGCGCATGAGCCCGCCGGAATAGGGCATCAGCTCCACGCAGGCCAGCACCTTGGCCCCTTCCAGGGTCATGCGGCGGGCCATGATGAGCCCGATGTCGCCGGAACCGAGGATCAGCACCCGGCGGCCCACCATATACCCTTCCATATTCAGATACCGCTGGGCCGCCCCCGCGGTGAAGATGCCGGAAGGCCGCTCGCCGGGGATGGAGATGGCCCCCCGGGTGCGTTCCCGGCAGCCCATGGCCAGCACCACGGCCTGGGTTTCCAGCACCTGGTAGCCTTCTTTGGCACTGACGGCATGCACCTGATGGGGTGCCCCCTGCTCCCCGGGAACGATCTGCAGCACCATGGTGTCCAGGCGGGTCTCCACCCCGGTATCCGCCAGCATTTCAATGAAACGCCCGGCGTATTCGGGGCCGGTGAGTTCCTCCCGGAAGCGCTGCAGCCCGAAGCCGCTGTGGATGCACTGGTTCAGGATGCCCCCCAGTTCGGAGTCCCGCTCCAGGATCAGGATGCGGCGCAGGCCTTTTTCCCAGGCCTGGCAGGCCGCCGCCAGACCGGCAGGGCCGCCGCCGATGACGATGAGTTCATAGAGTTTTTCCATGGTCAGTGGGCCTCCTTTCCGGTCTTGGTCTCACAGGCCAGCACCCAGGTGCCGTCCTGGTCCATGAGCACGTCGGTCATGGGCACGCCCAGTTCCCGGGCGATGATCTCCTGCACCCGGGGGCCGCAGAAGCCCCCCTGGCACCGGCCCATGCCCGCGTTGCACCGGCGCTTGATGCCGTTGATGCTGCAGGCGGGCACCGGGCTGTGCAGCGCCGCCACGATCTCCCCTTCGGTGACCGTCTCGCACCGGCAGATGACCCGGCCGAAACGGGGGTCTTTTTGGATGAGACCCGCCCGCTGTTCGGGGTCCAGTTCCCGGAAGCGGGGCACAGCGGGACGGCGGGGGTCAAAGCCGGGCTTTTCTTCCATTGTCAGGCCCGCTTTTTCCAGCAGTTCGGCAGCGTAGTCGGCGATGGCCGGGGCGCTGCTGAGACCCGGGGAACAGATGCCCGCCAGGTCCAGCCAATGGGGATGGGCTTTGCTTGCCTCAATGACGAAATCTCCCCGGCCGGTGTTGGCCCGGATGCCGCTGAAGTTGCGGATGTTCTGCCGCAGGTCCAGCCCCGGCACGCTCTGCATGGCACGGCGGCGGACAAAGTCCAAGGCGTCGGCGGTGGTGCCCAGGTCCCGGCGGTCCTCCACCGGCTCAGCGTTGGGCCCGGCCAGCAGGTTACCGTGGACGGTGGGGGCCACCCGCACCCCCTTGCCCTCGGGGCCGGGGCACTGGAAGATGACCCGGCTCACCCGCTTGCCTTCGGTCTTGTCCAGCAGATAATATTCTCCCCGGCTGGGTTTGGTCTCGAAGTCCGGGGTCTCCAGCAGGGCGCGGACCTTGTCGGCGTCCACCCCCGCCGCATTGATGACATACCGGGCGGTGAACTCGCCCTTGGGGGTGGTGAGCACAAAGACGCCCTTTTCTTCCCGCACGGCGGTGACAGGGCAGCCGCGATGCAGTTCCACCCCGTTGGTGACGGCGTTTTCGATGAGGGCCAGGGCCAGGCCCCAGGGGTCCACGATGCCCGCGGAAGGCGCCAGCAGCGCACCCGTCACCTCATCGGAAAGGCCGGGTTCCAGCTGCCGGGCCTGCTCCCCGGAAAACAGCTGCAGACCGGGCACGCCGTTGGCGGTTCCACGGCGGTAGAGTTCTTCCAGCTTGGGCTGCTGTTCGGCGCTGAAGGCCAGCACCAGGGAGCCGGTGCGTTTGAAGGGCACATCCAGTTCCTCGCACAGAGGGCCCATCTGGCGGTTGCCTTCCACATTCAGCCGGGCCATCAGGGTGCCGGGTTCGGGGTCATACCCCGCATGAATGATGGCGCTGTTGGCCTTGGTGGTGCCGTTGGCCACGTCGTTCTGGGCCTCCAGCACCGCCACCTTGAGCCGGCACCGGGCCAGGCGGCGGGCTGCGGCCGCGCCGGTCACGCCGCAGCCGATGATGATGACGTCATACATACATTGCCTCCCGTTTTCTTACAAAAAAAGAGTAAAGCAAACACCGCACCCCTTGGCCGGCATCTGCTTTACTCTGATCACAAGCAGTTGATCCTTTTACTTTATGATACCATACTTTTGGGAACTTTCAAGAAAAATCTTTCCGAATTTCTCAGAAAGTGGTAGCGATCAAAGTTCCGGCGCTCAATGTGGTAAAGGTATTGGTGCAGGTAAACAGGGTGACGAACATAGCGTTGATAAAGCCTGCCAGGTAGGGATTGCGGGTCTTTTTGTAGAGGATACGGGAAACAATAGCCGCGCCGAAGAGGATGGGAATGACGGTAAACAGCCAGATCGGCAGGATCCGCTCCCCTTCGCTCAACCCGAAGAACTGACGGGAAGTTGCATAGAAATATCCGTATTGGACTGCTACAATGACCATGCAGGCGAAGGAATTGGCCAGTGCTTCCAGAAGGGTGTTGCCCACTTCGCCACCAATGGTATTGTAATTGAAGCAGTTGATGGAAATAGAGTTGATCACATAGAACACCAGGAAGAAAGGCAGGTAACGCAGGGCAATCAATACCTTGTCAGAGCCAAACACCTTGATGCCGAACACCCAGATACGGAAATCGGTCTGGAAGAAATAGTCCGCGAAGAACACGATACCATAGGAGCACACAATGACCAGAACCGCCAGCACGATGGTCCGCCACAGCTTTTTCAGCGGCAGGCAAAGCCCAGTTGCGCAGGCATCAAACCCATGGCTGCGGCCGTAAGCAAAGTAATACACTATCATCAGGATCAGCGCAAACACGCCGCACGCCAGCGACCACACGCCGATGGTCAGCGAAGCGGTCTGGGGGAAGAATTCGGTGGTGTTGGAGTACACATGCCGCATGCAGTAGATATAGCTGAAGCCGGAGAACAGCATGGAAACGACCATCAAGCCGAAGAACCACAGTCTGCCCGCACCATCTTTTACCGGAGCGGCAAGAACCTTGTCCTGCGCTTTCAGCACTGAGAAATACTCTGCATCCAGCAGGCAGATGGCAAAGCTGACCATGAACAGGAAGAAGCCCACCAGTCCAAGAGCTGTGAACGCCACCTTCACCGGCCAGATCTGATCCTGCACCGGCAGAGCATTGGGCGCACCCAAAGTCTGCTCAAAGAAATCAATGGCATATCCTACGCATTCAGTGGAGAACGTCACCGCCGGATGAATGCAAGTGGGGCGGTAGATCACCCGCAAAGCCGTTTTGCCATCAAAGTCCCGGGTGTAGTACTTTCCACCTTCTGCCGGTCCTTCAAAAGTCGAAACGTCCTCATTGAAATTCAAGAACCGTTGTGCCCCTTCAGTTTCCAGGAACTGTTTGGGCGTAGTGAGCATATTGCCCGCAGCATCATAAGTACCGAAATAAAAATCATCATATTCACTGGCAATGATGCCCACGCTGCGGGTACCGTAATCGCCGCTGTGATCTCCGCCGGTATCATCCTGCCAGTCACCTGCCTGCTGCAGAACACAGGCAATGAGGGGCGTTTCCCGTTCGTTGTCCAGCGCCACTGCCATGTTGGCTGCCGTGCCGCCGCTGGAATGGCCCGTCACACCGATACGGGACGTATCCACATAGGGCAGGCTGGCAACCATCTGCACCGCACCATCCACACCTACGGCGCCGTCATACAGGCGGTCCTGGGGCAATGCCTCGGAGTTGCCGTGACCATGGAGATCCAGCGTCAGCACCACATATCCCCGGCGTGCCAGTTCCAGCGTGTAGGCATCCTGCATCTCTTTGTTATTATACCAGCCTTCCACCGTGACCACTGCCGGAGCCTTGTTTTCCGCCGTTGCGTTAGCCGGTATCCACAAATCAGCACTGAGCAAAGCCCCCGCCGGGCTTTCCCAGTACATTTTCTTGATGCGGATGCTGTGGTTTCCGGTCTGGATCAAGGAAGCCCCCACCATGCTGATCAAACACAGCACCAGCGCTACACAGAGCCACACCCGAGCACCTTTTTTCTTTTGCTTCACGATCGATTCCTCCTGTCAGTTTATATTTGCCGTTCCGTTTCAGATGCGGTAGAGGCATAAAAAAGCGCAAAGACAGAGCCGCTCTCTGTCTTTGCGCCTGTGCTCCGTTCTCTCGCGCACCTTCGTTGACCCCACTCTACCACCTTGCATAGTTTTGTGTCAATAGTCAAAAAATAAATTGTCATTTTCTTACAAAACGAACCAATTGCTTTTAGCACAATGGCTATTTTTGTGCAAACCGCTTTACTTTTTCCAGTAAACCTGCCATAATGGGCTTGTTCAGAGAGTAGGGAGTGGGACGGACGAAGGTGCGTCCCGCTTTTTTTATTTGGCCGTCCCGGGGGACGGAAGGGAGTTTTGCATGGATACCCTGGAAGAGAAGCGCGCGCGGCTGCTGGACTGCCCGGTGATCGCCGCCGTGAAAGACGAAGCCGGGCTGGAACAGGCGCTGCGCAGCGAGTGCGAAGTGGTGTTCCTGTTGTTCGGCACCATCGTCAGCGTGCCGGTGCTGGTGGAAAAAGTCCGCCGCAGCGGCAAGCTGGCCATTGTCCATATCGACCTGGTGGAGGGCCTGGCCGCCCGGGAAGTGGCGGTGGACGCCCTGAACAGTCTTTGCAGCCCGGACGGCATCATCTCCACCCGGCCCGCTCTCATCCGCCGGGCCCGGCAGCTGGGCCTTCTGACGGTGCAGCGGGCGTTTATCCTGGATTCCCTTTCCCTGGACAACCTGCCCGCCCAGCTGAATGTGGGCAAACCGGATTTTATCGAAATTTTGCCCGGCATCATGCCCCGGGTCATCGGAGAACTGGCCCAGAAGACCCGCACCCCCATTATTGCGGGCGGGCTGGTGAAATATAAGGATGAAGTCATGGCCGCCATCCGCGCCGGTGCGGCGGCGGTCTCCACCTCCAGCCCTACGGTCTGGGAGATGTAACAGCATAACGGAGGACCTGCCATGAAAAACTACGTGATCGCCCTGGACCAGGGCACGACCAGCAGCCGCTGCATCCTGTTTGACCGCAGCCAGAACATCGTGGAACTGGCCCAGAAGGAATTCACCCAGCATTACCCCCATCCCGGCTGGGTGGAACATGACCCCATGGAGATCTATTCCAGCCAGTACGGCGTGTTGATGGAAGTGCTGGCCAAGAGCGGGGTCAACGTGCAGGAGATCGCGGGCATCGGCATCACCAACCAGCGGGAGACCGCCATTCTCTGGGACAAAGAGACCGGCCGTCCGGTGTACAACGCCATTGTGTGGCAGTGCCGCCGCACCGCCGCCCTGTGCGAGGAACTGAAACAGGACACCGCCTTCACCGACTATGTGCGGGAGCGCACCGGCCTGCTTATCGACGCCTATTTTTCCGCCACCAAGATCAAGTGGATCCTGGACAACGTTCCCGGAGCCCGGCAGCAGGCCGAGGAAGGCAAGCTGCTGTTCGGCACGGTGGACACCTGGCTGATCTGGAAGCTGACGGGCGGCGCGGCCCATGTGACCGACTACACCAACGCCAGCCGCACCATGCTCTTCGACATTGAAAACCTCTGCTGGGACAAGACCATCTGCGACCGGCTGGGCATCCCCATGAACATGCTGCCCAAGGTCTGCTCCTGCAGCGAGGTCTACGGCCATGTGAACATCCAGGGTGTAGAAGTGCCCATTGCGGGCATTGCGGGTGACCAGCAGGCCGCCCTTTTCGGCCAGACCTGCTTTGAAGCCGGGGAAGCCAAGAACACCTACGGCACCGGATGCTTCCTGTTGATGAACACCGGTGAGACTTTGCGCCGCAGCGAAAACGGCCTGATCACCACCATCGCTTCGGGGGTGAACGGCCGCATCCTGTACGCCCTGGAAGGCAGCGTCTTTGTGGGCGGCGCGGTGGTGCAGTGGCTGCGGGATGAACTGCATCTCATCACCGAGGCTTCGGACACCGAATATTTCGCCAAGAAGGTGCCGGACAGTGCCGGGGTATATCTGGTGCCGGCCTTCACCGGCCTGGGCGCCCCCTACTGGGATATGTACGCCCGGGGTGCCCTGGTGGGGCTGACCCGGGGCGCCGGGCGCAACCACATCATCCGGGCGGCGCTGGAATCCATCGCCTACCAGACCGCCGACGTACTCCAGGCCATGGAGAAGGACGCCGGGCTGCCCCTGCGGGAACTGCGGGTGGACGGCGGCGCTTCGGCCAACAACTTCCTTATGCAGTTCCAGTCGGACATCATCGGCCGCACCCTGCGCCGCCCCATGATCCGGGAAACCACCGCCCTGGGGGCCGCTTATCTGGCGGGTCTGGCCACCGGGGTGTGGCGGGATCTGGACGACATCCGCAGCCAGTGGACCCTGGACCGGCTGTACGAACCGGAAATGAGCGAAACCGACCGCACCCGGCTGTGCGCCGGGTGGCACAAGGCGGTGGAGCGCGCCCGGGGCTGGGCCGAGGCCTGAATCTTTCCACAAAAAGCCCCGCCTTTGTGGAAAGCAGCCCGAAATGAACCGCTTTTTCCTCCGCAAAATTCAATACACCGCTTTTTTCCGCCGCCCTTGTACCGGGCGGCGGATTTTTGTTTTTCTGCCCCCTGTTTCCCCGAAAAGCTATTGACAATGGGCGATGGCGGGTGTATGATGCATACATATGAACAACTGCTCATATGAAAGGATGACAGACAATGGCCAACGAACTGCCCCGCCCCGACGCCCTGCCGGTGTGTGACCCCGGCTGCTGCGGCGACCCCGAAGCCCTGGCCCGGGTATGCGCCGGTCTGCCGGACGACGAGGTGCTGTACGACCTGGCGGAACTGTTCCGGGTGTTCGGCGACACCACCCGCATCAAGATCCTCTACGCCCTGTTTGAAAGCGAACTCTGCGTGGGCGACATCGCCCAGGCGGTGGGGCTTTCCCAGAGTGCGGTGAGCCATCAGCTGCGGGTGCTGAAAGCCAGCAAACTGGTCAAGTTCCGCCGGGACGGCAAGACGGTGTTTTACAGCCTGGACGACGACCATGTACGCAGCATGATTGCCCTGGGCATGGAACACGTGGAAGAATGACCCCCATTTTATACACAACATAAAGGAGAGACCATCATGCAGAAGAAATTCAACATTGAAGTGGACTGCGCCAACTGCGCCGCCAAGATCGAGACCGCCGTGAAGGCCCTGCCCGGTGTGCAGAACGCCAGCGTGAGCTTTATGGCCCAGAAGATGCTGCTGGAAGCGGAGGACAGCCAGTTCGACGCCATCCTGAAGCAGGCTGTGAAGGCCGCCAAGAAGATCGAACCGGATTTCGAGATCGAACTGTAAGAAAGCCGCGGCCCCAGCCGCGGCGGGAGGGAATCGTCATGACCAAGAAACAGAAAAAGACGCTGCGGCGTATTCTGATTGCCGCAGCGCTGTATATCGCCGCGGCGGTGCTCTGCGCCCTGTTCCCGGCAATGCCCTGGCCCGCCCAGGCGGCGCTGTACCTGATCCCCTATTTTGTCATCGGGTACGACGTGCTGCGCAAGGCGGTGATGGGCATTGTCCACGGCGAAGTCTTTGACGAAAACTTCCTCATGGCCATTGCCACGGTGGGCGCCATGCTGCTGGGCGAATACGGCGAAGGCGTGGCGGTCATGCTCTTCTATCAGGTGGGCGAGCTGTTCCAGAGCTACGCCGTGGGCAAAAGCCGCCGCAGCATCGCGGGGCTCATGGACATCCGCCCCGACAGCGCCAACCTGGAAGAAGCCGACGGCAGCCTGCGGGCGGTGGACCCGGAGGAAGTGGCGGTGGGCTCCGTCATCGTGGTGCGCCCCGGGGAGAAGATCCCCCTGGACGGCGTGGTGCTGGAAGGGGAAAGCACCCTGAACACCGCCGCCCTCACCGGGGAGAGCCGCCCCCGCTCCGCCCGGCCGGGTGAAGGGGTCATCAGCGGCAGCGTGAACGGGGACGGCGTGCTGCGGGTGCAGGTGACCAAGGCTTACGGCCAGTCCACCGTGGCCCGCATCCTGGACCTGGTGGAAAATTCCAGCCTGAAAAAGGCCAAAGCCGAAAACTTCATCACCAAGTTTGCCCGGTATTACACCCCCGCCGTCTGCTTTGCGGCCCTGGCTCTGGCGGTTCTGCCGCCTCTGGTGCTGGGCGGCGGCTGGGCCATGTGGGTCAAGCGGGCGCTGACCTTCCTGGTCATCTCCTGCCCCTGTGCCCTGGTCATCAGCATCCCCCTCACCTTCTTCGGGGGCATCGGCGGGGCGTCCCGCTGCGGCATCCTGGTCAAGGGCGGCAACTATCTGGAAGCCCTGGCCCACACCGGCACGGTGGTCTTTGACAAGACCGGCACCCTGACCCAGGGCGTGTTCCGGGTGAGCCGGGTCACCCCCGCCCCCGGCCACACCGGGGCGGAAGTGCTGGAACTGGCTGCCCTGGCGGAAAGCTATTCCAGTCATCCCATCAGCAAGAGCCTGCGGGAAGCCTGCCCCAACCCCGCCGGCCGGGCAGAAAACGCCCAGGAGATCGCCGGGCAGGGCGTAGCCGCCCTGGTGGACGGCGCCCAGGTGCTGGCGGGCAACGCCAAGCTGATGCAGGCCCGCTCCATCGATTTTGTGCCCGACGACGGGGTGGGCACGGTGGTGTATGTAGCCCGGGAAGGCGTGTTCTGCGGCTCCATCCTCATTGCGGATGAGCTGAAGGAAAACGCCGCCCGGGCGGTGGAAGCCCTGCGCCGTCAGGGCGTGCGCACCGTCATGCTCACCGGCGACAGCGAAGCCGTGGCCGCCGGCGTGGCTGACCAGCTGGGTATCGACGAACACCACGCCGGGCTGCTGCCCGACGACAAGGTCCGCCGGGTGGAAGAACTGCTGGCGGACAAGCGCCGGGGCAGCCTGGCCTTTGCCGGGGACGGCATCAATGACGCCCCGGTGCTCATGCGGGCGGACATCGGCATCGCCATGGGTGCTCTGGGCAGCGACGCCGCCATCGAGGCCGCCGACGTGGTGCTCATGGACGACGACCCCGCCAAGATCGCCCTGGCCATGCGCGTTGCCCGGCGGTGCATGGGCATCGTGTACCAGAACATCGTCTTTGCCCTGGGCATCAAGATCCTTTTCCTGCTGCTGGGCGCGGTGGGCATCGCCAACATGTGGTGGGCGGTGTTTGCCGACGTGGGCGTGATGGTGCTGGCGGTGTTCAACGCCACCCGCATGCTCTCCACCCGTTCCTACCGCCTGTAAATCCTTTTTTCCATAAACCAAGCGCCCCCGGAGGCTCTCTCCGGGGGCACTGTTTTGTATGGTTACTGGATCATGGATTCAGGGTCCAGATAGGCCCCGGTCTCGTCGGTGCATTCCAGGTGCAGGTGGGGCTGGCCCTCCCGTTCACTGGGAATAGTCCCCAGGGTGCCCAGCACCTGGCCGCGGGTCACCGTCTGCCCTTCCTGGACGGAGGTCTTGTCCAGCCCGCAGTACCGCCAGATACTGCCGTCGCCGGATTTCACCACCGCCACCTTGCCCCACAGGGGATCATCCCCCACACTGAGCACCGTGCCCAGAGCCACCGCGTGGATGTCCTCCCCCTCTTCGGCGGCATAGTCGGCGCCGTTGTGGGTGCGCCAGTCACCCAGGGTCTCGTTATACACCAGCTCGCTGCCGCTGAAGGCCAGGATGGGCTCAGCATCCGCCGGCGATACGGACAATACGGCCGACGACGCCGCAGAAGCGCCAGAGTCCGCTCCATCGGCGGAGGCTTCGCCAGAGGGCTGCTGCGACGAAGAAGGCGCAGAGGATTCGGAGGGCTGCGCAGAGGGCTGCGATGCAGGCGCAGGCGTCTGCACAGGTACATCCTCGGCGGGATTGGTAACGATGGTATCCGGCTGGTTCCATGTGGCATCCTCCTCCAGGGCTTTCTGGCGCGATTCGGTCAGGTCGGCCACGTTGCGCACCACGCTGCGGATGGCCAGTACCCCTGTGACAGTGGCCACCAGCAGCAGGGTCAGGCAGACCAGGTACAGACCTCTTTGTTTGAAAAATGCTTTGAAGCTGTTCATCTTCCCCCGTCCTTTGCTGATAAATGTGCGCGGGCAGCGCCCGCGGTTCGATTTACGCTTAGTGTGGCCCCGCCCGCAGCGGTTTATGCACCTGCGCCCCGGGGAAAACGCAAAATTTTCCGGGGGCAAATTTTGAGAAAAACCGCCCCTGTTTTGCGCAAGAAAAGTCTTGCCCGCCCCGGCGGCTTCTTCTATAATCAGGGTAACGAAAGCTCGTGCATCCATTCCACTATGAACAGCAGGAGGTCCTACCATGTCCCACATCATCGTCAACGCCAACCGGTCGGCGGGCGTTATCAACAAGAACATCTACGGTCATTTCTCCGAGCACCTGGGCCGCTGCATCTACGGCGGGCTGGCCAACGAAGACGGCAGCCTGCGCACCGATGTGGTCGCCGCCCTGAAAGAACTGCATGTGCCGGTGCTGCGCTGGCCCGGCGGCTGCTTTGCCGATACCTACCACTGGCAGGACGGCATCGGCCCCAAAGACCAGCGCAAGACCATCGTGAACACCAACTGGGGCGGCGTGACCGAGGACAATTCCTTCGGCACCCACGAATTCATGGCCCTGTGCCGGGAACTGGGGTGCGAGCCCTACATTTCCGGCAATGTGGGCAGCGGCACGGTGCAGGAATTTTCCGACTGGGTGGAGTACTGCAACATGCCCGGCCGTTCCCCCATGGCCGACCTGCGCCGGAAAAACGGGCAGGAAGCCCCCTTCAACGTGCGGTACTGGGGCATCGGCAACGAGACCTGGGGCGGCGGCGGCAACATGCGGCCGGAATTTTACGCCGATGTCTGCCGGCAGTATTCTTCCTTCATCCGCAGCTATGACGCCGCCTGCAAGCCCTGCAAGATCGCCTGCGGCGCCAGCGAGGACGACTATCACTGGACCCGGGCGGTGGTGGAAAGCGCCTGGCGCACCATCGACGCCATCAGCCTGCATTACTACACCATTCCCGGGGACAACTGGGGCGTGAAGGGCAGCGCCACCGACTTTGATCAAAACACCTTCTACCACACCCTCCACCGCACCCTGTGGATGGACGAACTCATCGAAAACCACAGCCGCATCATCCGCCGCTTTGCCAAGGGCAAGGACATCGGCCTGGTGGTGGACGAGTGGGGCACCTGGTACGATGTGGAACCCGGCACCAATCCCGGTTTCCTCTACCAGCAGAACACCATGCGGGACGCCCTGGTGGCTGCCGTCAACCTGAACATCTTCAACAACCACTGCGACACGGTGGTCATGGCCAACATTGCCCAGATGGTGAACGTGCTCCAGGCCATGGTGCTCACCGACGGGGACAAGCTGCTGCTGACCCCCACCTACCATGTGTTCCGCATGTACCGGGATCACCAGGGCGCCGCCCAACTGGAGACCTACGCCGTGACCACCCTGGTGGGCACGGCGGAAGAACCGGTGCCCGACCTGCATGTGTCCGCCAGCCGCAGCGCCGACGGCACTCTGCTGGTGACCGCCGCCAACCTGAGCGCCGACGAGGCCCGGCCGGTGGACGTGCTGCTCTCCGGGCTGAAAGCCGCCGGGGTGAAAGCCGAGGTGCTGACCGGTGCCCCCGCCGCCCACAACACCTTTGCCACCCCGGATACCGTAGCCCCCGTCCCCCTGGACGCCCGCCTCACCGACACCGGCTTTGCCGCCACCCTGCCCCCCTGCAGCGTGGCCGCCTTCCGGGCCGCCGTAAACTGACCGTTTGGAGTACAGGCGCCGCCTGACCCAAAAAACAAAACCGCCCGCCGGGCTTTGCGCACCGGCGGGCGGTTTGTTTTGCATTTACAGGGCCATCAATAGCGGTAGACGATGGCGTTTTTGACGGTGAGGGAAGCGTCCTGGCCCGCCAGACGGCCCGCCAGGGTCAGGGCAAAGGGAATGGCGGCGCCCAGGGCTTCGCCGGTGATGATGTTGCCGTCCACCGACAGGGGCAGGCCGGTATACTCGGCACCGCCGGCGGTGAGGGCTTCGTCCATGCCGGGGTAGACGGTGGCGCGCTTACCTTTCAGCAGGCCGAAGGCGGCCAGCACGGTGGGGGCGGCACAGATGGCGGCCACGATCTTGCCGTCGGCGGCCATGCGGGTGCAGGCGTTCTTGACAGTCTCGCTGGCCTGCAGGTTGTGCACCCCCGGAATGCCGCCGGGGAGAATGACGGCGTCAAAGGCGGAATAATCCAGCTCTTCGGCCAGGGCGTCGGCCACCACGTTCACCTGACGGGCGGAACGGACCACCCGCTCCCCGCCCACGGCGGCGATGGTCACATCCACACCGGCACGGCGCAGGATATCCACACACAGAAGGCCCTCGCACTCTTCCAGGCCGGGGGCAAAAAAGATGACGGCTTTGCTCATAGGGGTTCACTCCTTTTTGTTGTCTTGTTTCAGAAGGGATGGAAATTGCGGGTCACATTGCGGATGACCGGCAAAGGTTCGGTTTTGCGGCGCAGAGCGGTGACCAGCCCGATGATGGACATGACCTCCACCAGCAGCCCGCAGCCGAAGGCAAATTCATAGCAGTAGGGCACAAAGCCGATGATGGCGAACACCACCACCATGGTCAGCAGCACCAGCCCCTGGTTCAGATGGAACCGCACGAAATCGTGCTTGCGCCAGCGGCTGCAGGCGGGAATGAGAATGAGGATATTCAGATAACACAAAGCGCCCATCCAGCGGGCGGCGGCGGGCACTTCCGGTTCTTTGGGTGCCTGGGGCGCGGGCTGGGGCTTGGGTGCGGCGGCACGGGCGGCCTGTTTGCGTTTGGCGCGGCTGCTCATTTTGTTTCCTCCCCGTATGGTTCACCGAACAGTATCTGCATATACAGGGGCACCTGCTCCGCCCAGGAGGCTTCGCAGTGGGCGCCGCCCATCTGCAGGTACGGGTACACCGACGCCCCGGCTTTCTGCAAAGCCCGGGTGGCGATGAGGGCGTTCTCGGTATACTGGGCCAGGCCGTGCTGGCCTTTGGCTTCCTTTTCGCCCCAGCTGAAGAAGATGTTGGTATAGCCCCGCAGCTTGGCTTTTTTCAGGTCGGCCATCAGGGGATCCATGCACAGCCGCACCGAGGGGGACAAACATCCCGCCTTGGAAAAGACGTCGTTGCGGGCGGTGACGGCGTACAGGCTCATCAGCCCGCCCATGCTGCTGCCCGCAATGGCGGTGTTGGCGCGGCCGGGCAGGGTGGGCCAGGTCTTGTCCACAAAGGTTTTGAACTCGCCGCACAGCCAGTCCAGATACACCTTGCCGGTGCCGTGGATGCCGTCAAACCAGTCGCTGTCGTAAGGGCAGTATTCCTCCAGCCGCTTGTTGCCTTCGTGGTTGCACTCCACACCCACCACAATGTAGTCGGGGTGGGCGTCATAATACTCTTTCAGCCCCCAGCAGGTGCCGTAGGTGGCGGTCTCGTTGAAGAAGAGGTTGTGACCGTCGAACATGTAGATGACCGGGTAACGCTTGCCGGAGGTCTTCCAGTTTTCCGGCAGATGGATGAACACCCGGCGGTCCAGCCCGTAAGGGGTGATGCGGGTGGTAAAAGTTTCGATCATAGAAAGGTCATGCTCCTTATCCATTGGGTTCCGTGTTTTATTGTACCCCAACCGCCGGTTTTTCGCAAGGTGCTTGCAATGGGGCAAGGGCCCGTGATACAATTCTTTCAACCTTTTCGGTTTTGGTGGAATCGTGCAAAAAACAGGAGGGATTTTTGTGGCAAGTATCAAGGAATTCTGCAAACGCAAGGATGTCATTTTCTCCGCCCATCGCTACGGCGTCGACGCCATGGGCGCCATGGCCCAGGGGCTGTTTGCCAGCCTGCTCATCGGCACCATCATCAAGACCCTGGGCGAGCAGGCGGGCATCCCCTTTCTGGTGGATGCAGGCACCTACGCCACGGCGGTGGCAGGCCCGGCCATGGCGGCTTCCATCGGCTATGCCCTGAAAGCTCCCCAGCTGGTTCTGTTCAGCCTTATTGCCGTGGGCGGGGCGGCCAACACCCTGGGCGGAGCGGGCGGCCCCCTGGCCGTCTACCTCATCGCCATCGTGGCGGCGGAACTGGGCAAGCTGGTAAGCAAGGAGACCCGCATCGACATTCTGGTGACCCCGGCGGTGACCATTCTGGCGGGCGTGGGGCTTTCGGTGCTGTTTGCCCCGGCCATCGGGGCGACGGCCTCGGCGGTGGGCAGCGTCATCATGTGGGCCACCGAACTGCAACCCCTGCTCATGGGCATCATCGTATCGGTGCTGGTGGGCGTGGCCCTGACCTTGCCCATCTCCTCGGCGGCTATCTGCGCCGCTTTGAGCCTGACCGGCCTGGCGGGCGGCGCCGCTGTGGCGGGCTGCTGCGCCCAGATGGTGGGCTTTGCGGTGATGAGCTGGAAGGAAAACGGCGTGGGCGGTCTGGTGAGCCAGGGTCTGGGCACCAGCATGCTGCAGATGCCCAACATCCTGCGCAATCCCCGCATCTGGATCCCTCCCACGGTGGCTTCGGCCATCACCGGGCCTTTGGCCACCTGCCTGTTCCGGCTGGAACAGAACGGTCCCGCCGTTTCCAGCGGCATGGGCACCTGCGGCATGGTGGGGCCCATCGGGGTGTACACCGGCTGGGTGGCCGACGCCGCCGCGGGCCTGCGCCCGGCGATCTCCGCCTTTGACTGGGCGGGGCTGGCGCTCATCTGTATCATCCTGCCCGCCGTGCTGACCCCGCTCATCGCCTGGCCTCTGCGCAAGGCGGGCTGGATCAAAGACGGCGATCTGACCCTTTCCTGAGATAGACAATACATATAACAGCAGCCCCGGCGGCCTTACGGCCTGCCGGGGCTGTTTTTGTTTGTATGCACACCTTTCCCCCGCCCCGCGTATGGTGAGGGCAAGGAGGCGATGGTCCCATGAGACTTTCCGACGGTACCGTGCTGTTCAGCTGGCCTTTGGCCCAGCACACCCTGACAGCCGGATATTACTACAACGACGGCAGCTATCACGGCGCGATCGATATGCGGGCGGCCACCGGCACCCCGGTCTATGCCGCCGAGGACGGCACGGTGGACTGGACCCAGGTATGGGACGGGCGCACCAAGACCGGCAACCAGAGTTACGGCACGGCGCTGCGCATCCGCCACGCCGACGCCCGGGGCAAGACCTTGCAGACCCGCTACGCCCATCTTTCCAGCCTGGCGGCGGCGGCGGGAGCCAACGTGCGGGGCGGCCAGCTCATCGGCTATTCGGGGGTGACGGGCAACATCACCGGCCCCCACCTGCACTTTGAGGTGATCTGGGACGGCGTGCGCCGCAACCCGCTGGTGTGGCTGGACGGGGATTTCAACACTGCATCCTCCGCCGTGTACACCTACGGTCCCGGGGAAGGCCCGGTGCAGCGGCCCAACTTCCCCGCCGGGGCCATGCAGAAACTGGTCATCGGGCCGGTGTCCGCCGGGGATTCGGAGATCTTCCGCAAATTTGCCGACTGGCTGGGAGTGCCCGACCTCTTCCGCCTGGAAACCTACGACAACGGCACCCGGGTGGTGGTGCTGGGGCCTGTTTCCGCCGGGGACGCCCAGATGGCCTATCTGCTGGCGGATTTTCTGGGGCTGGTGGAACAGGGGCTCTTCCGCAGCGAAGCGGAAAGCTGAATCAGCCTTTCAGGCTTTCCCGCAGGGCCAGGACCTTTTCCTCGATCACGGCGATGACCTTGCGGAATTCCTCGTCGCTCTTGCCGGTGGGGTCTTCCAAACCCCAGTCCTCCCGCCGTTTGCAGGGCAGGGCCGGGCACTGGACGTTGCAGCCCATGGTGATGAGCACATCCACCGGGGGCAGTTTGTCCAGGGTCTTGCTGTACTGGTCTTTCATGTCGATGCCGTAGATCTCCTTCATCAGGCGCACGGCGTCGGGGTTGATGCGGGGCACCGTCTCGGTGCCGGCGGAACAGCTGGTGAACACATCGGCAGCCAGGTACCGCCCTAGGGCTTCAGCCATCTGGCTGCGGCAGGAATTGTGCACGCAGACAAAGGCCACCACAGGCTTTTTGTCCATCTCAGCCCCTCGCTTTCTGCAGCAGTTCCCTGGCCTTGGCCACATTCAGCACCTGCCCGGCGCTGAGGACCTTGCCGTCCACCACCAGGGCGGGGGTGGTCAGCACGCCGTAGGCGGCGATCTGGGCAAAGTCGGTCACGTGGCCCACTTCTTCCCGGATGTTCAGTTCTTCCATGGCGGTACGCACCGACTGTTCCAGCGCCCGGCAGTTGGCGCAGCCGCCGCCCAGGATCAGAATGGCGGCGCCGGGGTTGTCCGCCGGGGTGGTGCAGCCGGAGTTGCAGCCGCAGGAAGAGGGTTCGGATTTTTTCTTACCAAACAGAAAAACCATGATGTTTTTCCTCCTTGTAATATTACACTAAAAATGTCTGAAACGTATTAAAGAAATATCCCACCAGGATGATGCCCACCACGCAGATGCCCACAAACACCGCCAGCAGTTTGGGTTTGACCGCCTTGCGCAGCATGATGAGGGAGGGCAGAGACAGGGTGGTGACCGCCATCATAAAGGAGAGCACGGTGCCCAGCTGGGCCCCTTTGCCCAACAGGGCTTCGGCCACCGGGATAGTGCCGAAGATATCGGCGTACATGGGCACGCCCACCAGCACCGCCAGCACCACGCCCAGGGGGTTGCGGCTGCCCAGCAGGCCGGTGACCCAGCTTTCGGGGATCCAGTTGTGGATGAGGGCCCCCACCCCCACACCGATGAGGATGTAGGGGAAGACCTTGCGCAGAGTGCCCGCCGCCTGGTTCCGGGCGTAGAGCAGGCGGTCCCGCACCCGCAGCCGGGGCAGGTCCAGTTCCGCCGGGCGGGCAGCGGCCCGGACAAAGTCCTCCACCTGGTCTTCCGGCTGGAGTTTTTCGATGATGGAACCGCCCACCACCGCAATGACCAGCCCCAGCACCACATACACCACAGCCACCTTGGTGCCGAAGATGCTCATAAGCAGCACCAGGCTGCCCAGGTCCACCATGGGGGAGGAGATGAGGAAGGAGAAGGTGACCCCCAAAGGCAGCCCCGCCCCGGTGAACCCGATGAACAGCGGGATGGAGGAGCAGGAGCAGAAGGGGGTGACGGTGCCCAGCAGAGCGGCGACCAGATTGGCCGTCAGGCCGTGCCAGCGGCCCAGGATGCGGCGGCTCCGCTCCGGGGGAAAGTAACTCTGGATGTAGGAGATCACAAAGATCAGCACGCAGAGCAGCACCGTGATCTTGATGACGTCATACAGAAAGAACTGCAAACTGCCTCCCAGACGGGTGGACACATCCACCCCCAGGGCGGTCAGTCCGCCGCCGATGAGACGGTTGAGCCACTGCATGCCCAGCAGCTCGTTTTGGATCCATTGCCAGATGGCCATGATAAGGTTCCTCCTTGTGTTGCATGGCAAAGCCACACATAAAAGTTTTTTGATGTATCATCCCGCAAAAAAGCGCCGCGTGGCACGGCGCATCTGCTCAGCGGCCGCAGGAACAGCCGCCGGAATCTTCTTCTTCGGTGTTGGGGCGGGTGAGTTCCGCCAGCAGGTCCAGCGCCCGCTGCCGCCCGGTTTCGCTCAGGCGGTAGTGGGTCCACTTGCCCACCTGGGAGCTTTCCACCAGGCCGGACTCGCACAGGATCTTCATATGGTAGGAAAGCCCCGGCTGGGTCAGGTCCAAGGGTTCCTGCAAGACGCAGGCGCACTTTTCCCCGCTGCGCAGCTGCTGCAGAATGGCCAGCCGCTTGGGGTCGCACAGCGCCTTGAACACCTTGGCTTGGGCCTGAAAATCCTGCTGCATCCCGGTGCCCTCCTTTTCACATCAAAATTTCTTTATGCGTTATCATACGCCCTCTTCCCCGTTCTGTCAAGCCCTCGCACACAAAAAAAACGGCCGCCGCCTTGTGAGCGGGGCCGGTGTGGGGAAATCTTCAGTTCAGCCGTCCGTACAGTTCCATGTGGTGGCGGACTTTCTGGGCCAAGGCGTCGTCAAAAACGCCGGGCAGCGCCCGCCAGCACCAGTTGGTGCCCAGGGTGGAGGGCACGTTCATCCGGGCTTCGTGGCCAAGGCCCAGCAGGTCCTGGGCCTGCACCACCGCCAGGTCGGCCACACTGGCCCAGGCAGAGCGCATCATGCCCCAGTGGTAGCCTTCCTCCCGGGTTAGTTTGAGGTAATCCACCGCCCGCAGGGTATCGGCTTCGGGGGCGGTGTCGAACCAGCCGTTCACCGGTTCGTTGTCGTGGGTGCCGGTGTAGACCACGCAGTGCCGGGTGTAGGTGTGGGGCAGATAGTCGCCCCCGTCCCGGCTGTCGAAGGCAAATTCCAGCACCTTCATGCCGGGATAACCGCTTTCTTTCAGCAAGGCACGCACATCGTCGGTGAGGAAGCCCAGGTCCTCGGCAATGATGGCCTGCTTGCCCAGGGCTCTTTCCACCGCCCGGAACAGTTCAATGCCCGGCCCGGTGCGCCAGCGCCCGTTGCAGGCGTCGGTGCTGCCGTAGGGAATGGCGTAGTACCCCGCAAAACCGCGGAAATGGTCGATGCGCAGCACGTCATAGGTATTGCACAGCACCCGGATGCGCCGCACCCACCAGGCATAGCCGTCCTGCGCCATGGCGTCCCAGTTGTACAGGGGGTTGCCCCACAGCTGGCCGGTGGCGGAAAAACCATCCGGCGGGCAGCCCGCCACCTCGGTGGGCAGCAGGTCCTCCCCCAGCTGGAAGGCTTCCGGCGCGGACCAGACGTCCACGCTGTCGGCGGAAACGTAGATGGGCAGGTCCCCGATGATGAGAACGCCCCGGTCGTTGGCATACTGTTTCAGCGCCCGCCACTGGGCAAAAAAGAGATACTGCACCGCCTGCCAGAAGCCGATGGCCCCGGCACAGCGGGCGCGGGCGGCGTCCAGGGCGGCGGTGTCACGGCGGCGCAGTTCCGGTTCCCATTCGGTCCAGGCCCGGCCGTCGTGTTCGTCTTTCAGAGCCATGAACAGGGCGTAGTCCGGCAGCCAGAAGGCATTTTCCTCGCAGAAAGCCCCGTAGGCCGGGGGCGGGTCCTGCAGCAGCCGGTCGCAGGCTTTGCGCAGCACATCCCACCGTTTGCGGTAAAGAGCGCCGTAGTTCACCCGGTCGGGTGTGGATTCCCAGTCGATGGTCTCGTATTCCTCCCGCCGCAGCAGGCCCTGGGATTCCAGCAGGTCCAGGTCGATGAGGTAGGGATTGCCCGCAAAGGTGGAAAAGGACTGATAGGGGCTGTCCCCGTAGCTGGTGGGGCAGATGGGCAGGATCTGCCAGTATCTCTGCCCCGCCGCATGGAGAAAATCAACAAATTCCCGCGCTGCGGCCCCCATGGTCCCGATACCGTGGGGGGAAGGCAGGCTGGAAATGTGCATCAGCACACCGCTGGCACGCATGAGGTATTTCCTCCCTTACACAAAATTCTTCACACAAAAGGTTTATTTTCCGCTTTCCAGGCGCAGAACGCTCTCCCCTTCCACCAGTTCGTAGGGCACGATCTCGTGGACGGCGTCGCCGTCGTCCTCGATGCAGCGGATGAGGATGCTGACCCCGCGGCTGGCCAGCCGGTCTGCCGGCTGGCGGATGGTAGTGAGGCGGGGGGTGAGGTAGTCGGCCAGTTCGATGCCGTCGAACCCGCAGACCGAAACATCTTCCGGCACCCGCAGGCCGTGGTCCCGCAAAGCGCGGATGGCCCCGATGGCCATAATGTCACTGAAGGCAAAGACAGCGGTCAGGCCGGGGTTGGTTTCCAGCAGCCGTTCCATGGCTTTGTAGCCCCCGGACATGGTGAACCGGGCGTCCCCGTACTGGACGGCAGGGTCAAAGGCCAGCCCCAGGCGGGAGAAGGCCCCCAGGCAGCCGGTCAGACGGGAGGTACTGGGGTGGGACCGCTTCAAATCGCCGCCGATAAGGGCGATGCGCCGGTGGCCCATAGCATGCAGGTACTCGATCATCCGGGCGGCGGAGGCGATGTCGTCCACGCTGACGCTGGACAGGTTCTCGATCTCCGAATTCACCGCCATGTTGGTCATGAGCAGGCAGGGCACCCCCAGGTCGTTCAGGTCCCGGGTGAAGTAGTTGCTGTTCGACCCGAGAAAGATAATGCCGTAGGGCTTGTGTTCCCGGCAGATCCGCCGGGCGCGGTCCACCTCGTTGTCGTTTTCATCGATGTAATACACCATGCCGCTGTATCCGGCGGCGGTGCATTCGGTCTGCATCTTTTCCAGGATGGGGGCAAAGAGCATGTTGTGGGTGCCCTTGACGATCATGGCAATGCCCTGGCTGGCCTGTTGTTTCAGATGCTTGGCGTTGGAGTTGGGCTGGAAGTTGTATTTCTGGATGACCTCAAGGATGCGTGCGCGGGCCGCCTGGCTGACATTGGGGTTGTTGTTGATCACGCGGGAGACAGTACCCACCGCGTAACCGGCTTCGCGGGCGATATCTTTGATGGTCATGGCATGCAGCATCCTTTCACGGCGCAAAGCGCCGGCATTTTACACAGAGCGGGTAAAAGTATATCATCCTTTCACAGCACCTGCAACCACGCCTTCGATGATGTATTTCTGGCAGATCAGGTACATGATGACCACCGGCAGAACGGTGAGCATGATGCAGGCCATCATGGGGCCCATTTCCACCTTGCCGTAGCTGCCCCGGAAATACTGGATGGCCATGGGGATGGTGCGGTATTTCTTGATGTCCAGCACTAGGGTGGGCAGCAGGTAGTCGTTCCACACCCACATGGTTTCCAGAATGGCGGTGGAGATCATGGTGGGTTTCAGGATGGGGCACACCACCCGGAAAAAGATCTGCAACGGGTTGCAGCCGTCGATCATGGCGGCTTCCTCGATCTCCACCGGCATGGATTTCATGAAGCCGGTGAACATGAACACCGCCAGCCCGGCGCCGAAGCCCAGGTAGATGATGCAGATGTTATAGGGGTTGTTGAGTTTGAGGGTATCGGCGGTTTTGGCCAGGGTGAACATGACCATCTGGAAAGGCACCACCATGCTGAAAACGCACAGGTAGTACATGCCGCTGGACAGCTTGCCGTGAACGCGGGTGATGTACCACGCGCACATGGAGCAGCACAGCAGGATGAGCAGCACCGAGGACACCGAGATGAACAGGCTGTACCAGAAGGATTCCAGGAAGTTCATGGAGGTGATGCCGTAGACATAGTTCTGGACGCCGGTGAAGGTCTCGGTATTGGGCATCTCGAAAATGCGGCTGGTGGAGATGGCCCGTTCGCTTTTCAGAGAGTTGAGGAAGATCAGCACGATGGGATAGACATAGGCCACGCAGGTCAGCGCCAAAATCACCGAAATGACGTTATTGATGCGGCGGGTCTTCTGGGAGTTTTCCATTACTGCTGCACCTCCTTGGAGCGGGTCAGACGCAGCTGGACCAGGGCGATGATGACCACCGCCAGGAAGAAGACCACGGCCTTGGCCTGGCCGATGCCCTTCCACTGGGCGCCGCTGCGGGCATAGAAGGTATCGTAAATATTGTAAGCCAGGCCCTGGGTCAGCTTGGCAGGTTCGCCGGCGGTCAGGGACAGGTTCTGGTCGAACAGCTTGAAGGAGTTGGTCAGGGTCAGGAAGGTGCAGATGGTGATGCTGGGCATGACCATGGGGATCTTGACCCGGAACAGCACCTGGCGGGCGGTGGCGCCGTCAATGCGGGCGGCTTCCACCAGGTCCGGGGGTACGTTCTGCAGCCCGGCAATGTAAATGATCATCATGTAGCCGATCTGCTGCCAGCACATAAGGATGACCAGGCCCCAGAAGCCGTAGGTGGCATTGAGCTGAAGCAGGGGCTTTTCCAGCAGGGTGAGCACACCGTTGAGCAGGGTGTTCCAGATATAGCCCAGCACCACGCCGCCGATGAGGTTGGGCATGAAGTAGACGGTACGGAAGATGTTGGTGCCCCGCACATGCCGGGTGAGCAGCAGCGCCAGCAGGAAGCCCAGCACATTGATGAGCGCGGTGGCCACGATGGTGAAAGCGGTGCTGAACCAGAAGGCGTGGACGAAGGTATCGTCGGCCCAGATCTTGATATAGTTCTGGAAGCCCACGAAGGTCACGTTCTTGACGGTGGTGAACTGGCAGAAGGACAGCCCGATGCCCCAGATGAAAGGCCAGATAAACCCGATGATAAAGGCCAGCAGGGTGGGCAGCACAAAAACCGGCCAGTATTTTCTGATGGTTTTTTCCATAGTGATTTCCCCACAAAGAAGCGGGAAGGGTGGGCGCTGTGTTCGCCCGCCCTTCCCGCAAGGTTTACGTATATTCCGTCACTGACTGCGGTATCAGCCTTCGTTCAGCGCAGCTTCGGTCGCCCAGCCGTCCACGAAAGCGGAGACAACGCCGTCCCAGGTGCCGGTACCGGCCGCATAGGCGGTGAGGGCAGAGCCCACGCCGTTCTTCCAGTTTTCGGAAGGCATGGTGGTGAAGTTCCAGGACACCGGGGTCTTGCCGGCGGCGGTCATTTCCTGGTCCTGCTTGACGAAGAGGTTGGTGGATTCGGCAGCGCCCTTGAAGGGGATGACAAAGCCCATGTCATTGGCCATGGCGGTGGTGCCTTCCTCAGAGGTGACGCACCAGTAGATGAAGTCCAGGGTGGCCTGGATGTCTTCTTCGGAGGCTTCCTTGTTGACGCACCAGTAGTTCTCGGTGCCGGTGCACAGACCCTGGTTGGCTTCGTCGCCCACGCCGATGTAGATGGGGATCATGGCCAGGTCGTCATCGGTCAGACCGCCTTCGCCGGTCAGGTTGACGTATTCCCAGGAACCGTTCTGATAGAAGACGGCTTCGCCGGCCAGGAACTCGTTGCGGCTGTCGTCGGCGGTCTTGCCGGCCAGTTCGGTGGGAGCGCAGGTGGAGTTGTTGATGTACAGATCAAAGATGTTCTTGTAGTTGTCCAGGTAGGTGCCCTTGATGTCGTCGGTGGAGTTGATGCCCTCGTCCTGGTACTCGAAGTAGATGGGCAGGTTGGCCAGGTGGGTCTTGTAGCGCCAGTCGGAGGAAGAATCCATGCCGGCGGAGGAGAAGGCCGCGAAGCCCAGCTCATCCTGGCGGGCGGTGATGTCCTCGGCCACCTTCTTCAGGTCGTCAAAGCTCTGGATATCGTCGATGGTATAGCCGGCCTTCTCCAGCAGGGTCTTGTTGGTGATCAGGCCATAGGACTCGATAACATAACCGATGCCCAGGGTGGCGTCGCCGTCCTTCAGGGCGTAGGTGTCGCTGGTCAGCTCGCCCAGGATGGGGGTGCCGGTCAGGTCGTAGCAGTAGTCCTTCCAGTTGGCCAGGCCGATGGGGCCGTTGACCTGGAACAGGGTAGGCGCGTCGCTCTTGGCCATCTCGCTCATCAGGGTGGTCTCATACTCACCGGAAGCGGCGGTGACCACCGTGACCGGCACGCCGGTCTGCTCGGTGTACAGAGCGGCCAGGTCCTGCCACTGCTGATCCTGTTCCGGCTTGAAGTTCAGGTAGTAGACCTTGCCGGACGCGCCGCTGGTGGAAGCAGCCGTGCCGGTGTCACCGGTGGCGGTGCTGGTGCTTCCGCTGCCGGAAGAGCTGCCGCAGCCGGCCAGAAGACCGGCGGCCATGGTGCAGGCGATGCCCAGAGAAAGAAGTTTCTTGGCTTTCATTGTGTTCTCCTCCTTTGGAAAAGAGAGTGTGTTTGTGAGCGGTTTGCTCTGAGTTTCCGTTTTGTTGGTTGGTAACGTTTCCAACCTCTTTCTGCCGTTATCATACATCGTTTTCACCAGTATTTCAAGCATATTTTCCACTTTTTAATCAAATTTGTATACTATCACAAGGAGCAGGCCCGCGATTTGTGCATTTCTTTTGGTGCATCTTGGGAAATCAATTGGAACCGTTTCTTTTTTTGTAATCTTTTGCCCGCGCACAAAAAACAGGCGCCCGCCCGAAGGCGAACGCCTGTTCTGTCACAGCCGAATTTTCCGCGTTTTATCACACAAAGCCCAGCAGCAGGCCCACCACACGGACCAGAGCCGCCGCCAGCCAGGCGATGACGCACTGGCCCACCACCACGGCTGCCGCCCATTTGGTGCCCAGTTCCCGCTTGATGGAGGCCACCGCCGCCACGCAGGGGGTGTACAGCAGGCAGAAAGCCAGCAGGCTGGCCGCCGCCAGGGGGGTGATGGTGGCCAGCAGCTGTTCGGTGGAACCGAAGAGCACCGACAGGGTGGAGACCACGCTCTCCTTGGCCATGAAGCCGGAGATGAGAGAGGTGGAGATACGCCAGTCCCCGAAGCCCAGCGGGGCGAAGAGGGGGGCGATCCAGCCTGCCACCACCGCCAGGATGCTCTGCCGGGAGTCGGACACGATGGCCAGGTGGGTGTCAAAGGTCTGCAGGAACCAGATCACGATGGTGGCCACAAAGATCACCGTGAAGGCGCGCTGCAGGAAGTCCTTGGCCTTTTCCCACAGCAGCTGGCCCACGTTCTTGGCGCCGGGCAGGCGGTAGTTGGGCAGTTCCATGACAAAGGGCACCGCCTCGCCCCGGAAAAGCACGCCCCGCAGCAGCAGCGCCATGAGGATGCCCACCGCGATGCCGCCGAAGTAGAGGGCGAACATCACCAGCCCCGCGTTGCCGGGGAAGAAGGTGCTGGCAAAGAAGCCGTAGATGGGCAGCTTGGCGGAACAACTCATGTACGGGGTGAGCAGGATGGTCATTTTGCGGTCCCGCTCGGAAGGCAGGGTGCGGCTGGCCATGACGCCGGGCACGGTGCAGCCGAAGCCGATGAGCATGGGCACGATGCTGCGGCCGGAAAGGCCGATCTTGCGCAGCAGCTTGTCCATGACGAAGGCCACACGGGCCATGTAGCCGCTGTCCTCCAGCATGGAAAGGAAGAAGAAAAGGGTGACGATGATGGGCAAAAAGCTGAGCACGCTGCCCACACCGTTGAAGATGCCGTCAATGACCAGGGAGTGGAGCACCTCGTTCACCTGCAGGGCGGTCATGCCCGCGTCCACTGCACCGGTGAGGGCGGCGATGGCCCATTCCAGCACCGCCGACAAAGCGGCGCCGATGACGTTGAAGGTGAGGAAGAAGACCAGCGCCATGATGCCGATGAAGCAGGGAATGGCGGTGTAGCGGCCGGTGAGGATCCTGTCCATCTGCACGCTGCGCAGGTGTTCCTTGCTTTCGTGGGGTTTCACCACCGCCCCTTCGCACACCTTTTCAATGAAGGTGAAGCGCATGTCCGCGATGGCGGCGGCCCGGTCCAGGCCGCGCTCCTCCTCCATCTGGCGGACGATGGATTCCAGGGCCTGCTTTTCGTTGTCGCTCAGGCCCAGCTGGTCCAGGATGGGGGTGTCCCCTTCCGCGATCTTGGTGGCGGCAAACCGCAGGGGGATGTCCGCCGCCTGGGCGTGGTCCTCGATCAGGTGCATGATGCCGTGGAGGCAGCGGTGCACCGCGCCGCCGTGGTCATTCACGTCGCAGAAGTCCTGGCGGCCGGGGCGTTCCTGGTACTTGGCCACGTGCAGGGCGTGGGATACCAGCTCGTCGATGCCCTCGTTCTTGGCGGCGGAGATGGGCACCACCGGGATGCCCAGGGCGGATTCCATCTCGTTGACCCGGATGGAGCCGCCGTTCTCCCGCACCTCGTCCATCATGTTCAGGGCCAGCACCATGGGGATGTCCAGCTCCATCAGCTGCATGGTCAGGTAGAGGTTGCGCTCGATGTTGGTGGCGTCCACGATGTTGATGATGCCCCGGGGATGCTCGTTCAGCAGGAAATTGCGGGTGACGATCTCCTCGCTGGAATAGGGGGACATGGAGTAGATGCCCGGCAGGTCGGTGACGCTGGTGGCCGCCTTACCCCGGATGGGGCCGTCCTTGCGGTCCACCGTGACGCCGGGGAAGTTGCCCACATGCTGGTTGGAGCCGGTAAGCTGGTTGAACAGGGTGGTCTTGCCGCAGTTCTGGTTGCCTGCCAGGGCAAAGGTGAGCACCGTGCCTTCCGGCAGGGGGTGTTCGTCCGCCTTGCTGTGGTATTTGCCGCTTTCGCCCAGGCCCGGGTGGGGGATGGACTTTTTGCGGGCCGCAGCGGCGGTCTGGGCGGCGTCGCCCACGTCGGTGATCTCAATCTTTTCCGCGTCGGCCAGACGCAGGGTCAGCTCATAGCTGTTGATGCGCACTTCCACAGGGTCGCCCATGGGCGCGAATTTCACCATGGAAACCTTGGCGCCGGGGATCAGCCCCATGTCCAGCAGATGCTGGCGCAGCGCGCCTTCGCCCCCTACCGTCACAATGGTGGCGGCTTTACCGATGGCCAGTTCCTTCAATGTCATTTTCCTGTATGCCTCCTGGCTGCTTTCCCATCATCCTCAATTTCTGCGGATGGTTTCTGTCTTTTACAATCCATTGTATTGTAGCACAATCCGCAGCACACCTCAATACAGAAGGAAAGGCCGCAGCCCGTTTCCGGGTGCGGCCGAAGGTTTTTCTTTACTCGTTTTTTGCCGCCGGGGCAGGCTTGGGGGTCGGCGCCGGGCGGGTGAAGGTCTCGCTGGACTTGGCGGTGGCAGGGGCGGTGTAGCCCTGGGCCATGGTCAGGCACTTTTTGGGGCAGGCGTTCACACAGCTGCCGCACTGGACGCAGTCGAACCGGCGGATGGTCCAGGTGCCGGCGGCACGGTCCACCGTCAGGGCGCCGGGCGGGCAGCTGCGGGCGCACAGGCCGCAGCCGATGCAGGAAGCCACGTCGATCTCCACGTGGCCCCGCATCCGTTCGGGGTAGTGGGCCGGCTCAAAGGGATAGCCGGTGGTGACGGGTTTGCGGAACAGGTTTTTCAGGGCCGTGCCCGCAAAGGGGAAGAAATTCCATTGTTCCATCCTTGTTTCACCTCTCGGTACAGCTGATGCAGGGGTCGATGGTCAGGATCAGCAGGGGCACATCGGCCAGCTGGCAGCCCTTGAGCATATCCAGCATGGGCGGGATATTGCTGGTGGTGGGGGTGCGCAGACGGAACCGGTCGATGAATTTGGTGCCGTTGGCCTTGACGTAGTAGATGGCCTCGCCCCGGGGCTGCTCGATGCGGGTGAAGTATTCCCCCTGGGGGAAGCCCTTCACAGGCACCGCGATGGGTCCCGCCGGGATCTTGGCCGCCGCCTGGCGGATGAGGTCGAAGGACTGGCCGATCTCCTTGATGCGCACTTCGCACCGGGCGAAGGAATCCCCTTCGGCGGCGGTGACGGGTTCCAGTTCCAGCTCGTCATAGGCGGCATAGCCCAGCAGGCGGGTGTCGTAAGCCACGCCGCTGGCCCGCAGCATGGGGCCCACGGCCCCCATAAGGTTGGCCTGTTCGGCACTGAGCACCCCCAGCCCGTGCAGGCGGCTGCCCACGGTGAGATCCCGCAGGAAAGCCCGGGCGATGGGCTTGAGTTCCTTTTCCATCTCGGCGCAGGTGTCGGTGATGGCCTTGAGCATGGCGTCGTCCATATCCTTGAGCACGCCGCCGATGCAGTTCACCGAGAAGATCACCCGGCCGCCGGTGGTGGCGTCGAACATGTCCAGGATCTTTTCCCGCAGTTTCCAGCTTTCCATGAACAGGCTCTCAAAGCCCATGGCGTCGGCCAGCAGGCCCAGCCACAAAAGATGAGAGTGCACCCGGCTCATCTCCATCCAGATGGTGCGCAGATACCGCGCCCGGGGCGGCACTTCCACGTTCATGATCTTTTCCACCGTCTGGCAGTAGCCCAAGCCGTGCCCGAAGCTGCAGATGCCGCAGACCCGCTCGGCGATGTAGACGTATTCCTTGAAGTCCTTGGTCTCCACCAGTTTTTCCAGACCGCGGTGGACAAAGCCGATGCTGGGCACCGCTTCCACCACCACCTCGTCCTCCAGCACCAGGTCCAGGTGGACCGGTTCGGGCAGGACGGGGTGCTGCGGCCCGAAGGGCACAATGCTTCGTTTTGCCATATCCTTACCCCTTTTCCTTGAACGGCGTGGGCCGCGCGATGCGGTAGAGTTTGTCGTGATAATCCGCCTGGATGCTCTCGATCTTCACCCCGAAAAGTTCGGCGGTCTCGTTTTCCTGCAAAAAGGCCCCGGGGTACATCTGGGTGATGCTGGGCACCGTTTCGTCGGTGGCCACCGTCAGCCGCAGGGTGCGCATATCGTAGCTTTTGGCGAAGGAATAGCTCAGCTCATAGCCTTCGGGCAGGCGTGCGGCGCAGATCTGCACTACCCGCCAGCCATCCATCTTGAACCGGATCACCTGGGGCATGAACTGGGCCATGGTGATGGGTTCGATGGTGTTGGAAGATTCCATCTTCATTCAACTCTCCCCTTTCCCGGCATGTTCGCGGTAGCCCTGGCGCTTTTCTTCCAGGATCTCCAGGGCCTTCACCACCCCGTCGATGATAGCCTGGGGCCGGGCGGCGCAGCCGGGCACATACACATCCACCGGGATCACCGTGTCGATGCCGCCCTTGATGTTGTAGCAGTCCTTGAACACCCCGCCGGTGCAGGCACAGATGCCCACAGCCACCACCACTTTGGGGTTGGGCATCTGTTCATACAGCTGTTTGACCACCTGTTCGCACTGGCTGTTCACACCGCCGGTGATGAGCAGGATATCCGCCTGGAAGGGGTCGCCGGTGTTGATGATGCCGAAGCGTTCAATGTCGTATTTGGGTGTGGTGCAGGCCAGCACCTCGATGTCGCACCCGTTGCAGCTGCTGGCGTCGTAGTGCAGCAGCCAGGGGGACTTTGCCAGTTTTTTCATTGTGTGTTCCCCCTTTTCAGCGCACCAGCATGAGAATCAGGCCATTGAGCCCGCCGGTGAGCAGGGTGGCCACCCAGCAGCTGTCCAGCAGGGTGCGCCACTTCACACGGGCGGCTGCGTTGTCCCACAGGATTTCCAGCAGATACACCACCAGGCAGGCCACAATGGCGATGGGCCAGCTCCACCAGTGTTCGTTGAGGAAAAACAGGGCCACGATGCCCAGCATGAGCACCATCTCGTAGTATTCCGCCACATTCATCACCGCCAGGGTGGGGCCTGCCATCTCGGTGGTGATGCCCTTGACCATCTCCTGGTGGGCGTGGTGGCTGGTGGAAAGGTCAAAAGGAGATTTGCGCAGCTTGATGGCAGTGATGAAGATAAAGCCCAGCAAAAAGCCCGGCATGACCAGCACCGCGCTGTGGGGCTGGCGGATGATGTCCCCCACATGGAAGCTGCCGGTGGCCAGATAGAACCCCACCGCCATGAGCAGGGTCAGGGGTTCGTAGGCCATCATCTGGATCATCTCCCGCCCGGCACCCAGGGTGGAGAAGGGAGAGGAATCGCTGGACGCCGCCATGACCAGGAACATATCGGCGGTGGACAGGATGAACAGGCACATGAGGATGTCCGCCCCGGCAAAGAGCATGGACCCCGCCACCGCCAGAAAGACCAGGTAGCTCAGGTTGAGCAGCATCTGCACGCTGTTCACCGCGATCATCTGCTTGGTAAACAGCTTTTTGATGTCGTAAAAAGGCTGGAGCATGGGCGGGCCCTGGCGGCCCTGCATCCGGGCGCTGACACGGCGGTCCAGCCCGTCCAGCAGGCCGCCCACCAAAGGTGCCAGCAGCAGATATGCCAAAACAGAAAGAACCGGCATCATACCGCACCCCCTATGATCACGCAGAGCATGACGATGAGCACCCCGGCAGAGACGATCACGCCCGGCCGCATAAGGCGGCGGCGTCCGAACTCAAACCGCAGGTACCAGTTGCTCAGGTACAGATGTTCCGGTTCCCCGAAACTGTTGGTAAAGTAGGTGTTGTCCCCCTCGTTGACGCCGCCCATGTAGATGGGCACATAGTCCCGGTGGGTGGAACGGGTGAGCAGGAACATCAGGGACGGCACGAACAGCACGCTGACCAGCATGATGGCCATGGTGGTAAGCACACTCATGGACAGAACCTCATGGGCGATGCCGTAGAGTTCCTCAATGATGGGGGTGACCACAGCCGAGGACACCAGGGGGAACAGCAGGCACAGCCCCAGGGTGGCGGCGGCATGGATGTACATGGACAGGTACTGGTCACCGTGGGTGGCGTCCACCACCTTGGCCTTGGTGTGGTGCAAAGACACCAGCTTGCACAGCCACTTGGTCCAGTACAGCATGGTGGTGGCGCTGCCGTATGCCAGGAAGATGACCAGCAGGTAGTTGTCGGCATCCACGAAGGCTTTCAGGGCCACCCACTTGGAAATGAGCATGCCGAAGGGCGCCAGGTACATGCCCGCAATACCGATGCCCATGATGTAGGTCAGGCGGGGCAGGCGCAGCAGCAGGCCGTGCATGTCCTCTATGTCACGGGAGCCCAGGCAGTTCTCGATGGAGCCCACCGCCTGGAAAAGCATGGATTTGCTCACCGAATGGAAGATCATGAGCAGCACTGCGGCCCATATGGTCTCCTCGGCGCCGATACCCGCACAGGCCACGATCAGCCCCAGGTTGGACACGGTGGAGAATGCCAGCACCTTCTTGCCGTCGTTCTGGGCAATGGCCATCATGCTGGCACAGATAAAGGTGAAACCGCCGATGAAAGCCACCGTCATGCCTGTCATGTTGTTTGCCATGGCGGGGGCCAGCCGGATGAGCAGATAGACGCCCGCCTTGACCATGGTAGCGCTGTGCAGCAGCGCGCTGGAAGGGGTGGGCGCCACCATGGCCCCCAGCAGCCAGCTGGAGAAGGGCAGCTGGGCCGATTTGGTCAGCCCCGCCAGAGCCAGCAGCACCACCGGGATGGTGGCGCCGTCCGCCACCAGTTCCCCCAGCTGCACGGTGTGCAGGGTGTGGGAGGCCACCACAATGGCCACCGCAAAGGCAAAGCCGCCCAGCAGGTTCATCCACAAGGCCCGGAAACTGTTGTTCACCGCTTCCTCGGTGCGGGTGTAGCCGATGAGCAAAAAAGAGATGACCGAGGTGATCTCCCAGAAGAAATACATCCAGACGAGGTTTTCAGACAGAACCAGTCCGAACATGGCCGCCAGGAAGAAGAACAGCATGGAGAAAAAGAACCCGCTGCGGTCCTGGCAGTCCTTATGATGCTGGTGGTAGCCCTGCATGTAGCCCACGGCGTAAATGCAGATGAGCCCGCCCACCAGCGCCGCGATCATCACCATGAGCATGGAAAGGCAGTCCAGCCGCAGATGGGTGGCGGATTCCACCGGGCAGGTCAGCTCGGACCAGGCCATGAGCACCGTCTGCCCTACCGACAGAAGCACCACCGGATACTTGCGGTGGCGGATGCTCAGCACCACGATCAGGGCCATGAGGGCAAATTCCCCGGCAAGCATCAGGTGGTCAAGGAAAGGCACCGCGCCGCACAGGCTGACGATGCCGCCCCCGCCCTGCAGCCAGGCTCCCAGCAGCAGGAAAGCCAGCACCATGACGCCCCCCGCCCCCAGGTACACAGCCCGGCCGCGCCACCGGGCGGGCAGGCAGGGGATCAGCAGGGCCATCAGGGCCGGCCATCCGATCAGAATTGGTATAATAGCCATAAAACAGCCTCCTTGTGGGATACTCCCGTTCAAATCGACAGTTTTTTCGACAAATTAGTATCATTATAGTCCTCTGTTTTCCGATTTACAAGACTTTCATCCTTATGGATTTTTGGCCCCGATGGTGCTACAATGGAAAAGCACAGCCGCTTTTTTTCAACATTTTTTCCGGTTTTGTCCGGCAAACACAGGAGGGATGCCCCGTGCATGAACTGTCCATCACCCAGAACATTCTGGACATTGCTCTGCGGGCTGCTGCCGAACAGAACGCCGCCCATATCCGGGAGATCCGCCTGCGCATGGGGCCCTTTTCCGGGGTGGTGCCGGAGTGCGTGCAGATGTATCTGGACGTGCTGGCCAAAGGCACCCCCGCCGAGGGCGCCAAAATCAAAGTGACCACGGTGCCGCTGAAGGTGCGCTGCCGGGACTGCGGGCGGGAAGGCGAGATTGACCGCGCCCACATCGCCTGTCCCTTCTGCGGCAGCCTGCGGCTGCAGCGGCTTTCGGGGCGGGAATTTCTGGTGGAAAGTCTGGAGGTAGACTGAATATGGAGATCAAAGTCTGGCATCAGGTCATGGAATGGAACCAGGATGTGAGCGCCCAGGTGCGCCGCACCCTGAAAGAGCACAAGGTCTGTCTCATCAACGTCATGGGCAGCCCGGGGGCGGGCAAGACCAGCCTCATCACCGCCCTTATCGCCCGGCTGCGGCAAGAGTTCGCCATCGGCGTCATCGAGGGGGATATCACCGGGCAGATCGACGCCGAAAAGATTGCGGCGCTGAAAATTCCGGCGGTGCAGCTGAACACCGACGGCGCCTGCCACATCGAGGCCATGAGCATCCAGCACATTCTGCCGGACTTTGACCTGGACAGCCTGGACATCCTGTTTGTGGAGAACATCGGCAACCTGGTCTGCCCCGCGGAGTTCGACATCGGGGAGAATTTCCGCATCACCGTGCTGAGCATCCCCGAAGGGGACGACAAGGTGGCCAAGTATCCCCTGATGTTCACCGACACTTCCTGCCTGGTGCTGAACAAGTGCGATATGCTCCCCTACTTTGATTTTGACGTGGACCGGGCCGCCGCCGACTACAAGGGCGTGAACCCGGAAGGGCCGCTGTTCCGGGTGTCCAGCCGCACCGGCGACGGGCTGGAGGAACTCACCGCCCACATCGCCGCCAGGGTGCGGGACGCCCTGACCGCCGACGTATGACACGGCGGCATTTCCTCGTGGAGGGCATCGTCCAGGGGGTGGGGTTCCGGCCCTTCGTCCACCGGCAGGCCGCCCGCCTTGGCCTGAGCGGCTGGACCCGGAACACCGCCGCCGGGCTGGAACTGGAGCTGGAAGGCCCCGCCGGAGCCCTGGACGAACTTCTTCACGTTTTACGAACCGCCCCGCCGCCTCTGGCGGTGATCGAGGGGGTGGAGGTGCAGGACCTTTCCCCCACCGGGGAAACCGGCTTTGCCATTCTGCCCAGCCGGGAAGGGGCGGCGGCCACCCTCATCTCCCCCGACCTGGCCCCCTGTGCGGCTTGTCTGGAAGAAATGAACGATCCCCACGGACGGCGGTACCGCTACCCCTTCCTCAACTGCACCGACCGCGGGCCCCGGTTTTCCATCATCCGCCGCCTGCCCTCTGACCGCCCCGCCACCACCATGGCCGGGTTTGCCATGTGCCCGGACTGCGCCGCCGAGTACGGCGACATTGCCAGCCGCCGCTGCCACGCCCAGCCCAACTGCTGCCCGGTGTGCGGGCCCCGGGCGGTGTATCTGGACGCCGGGGGCAATCCCCGGCCCGGAGACCCCGTCGCCGAAGCCCAGCGGGTGCTGAACCTGGGTGGCATCGTGGCAGTGAAGGGCACCGGGGGCATCCATCTGGCCTGCCGGGCGGACAGTCCCGGCGCCGTGGCCCGGCTGCGCCGCCGCAAACACCGGCCGGAAAAGCCCCTGGCCCTGATGGCCCGGGACCTTTCTGCCGCCGCTGCCCTGTGCTCCTTTGACGAAACCGAAGCCGCTTTGCTGCAAAGCCCCCGGCGGCCCATCCTGCTTTTGCGCAAGAAAGACCCCGCCGGGCAGCACTGGCTCAGCGCCACCACCCGGCTGGGGGTGATGCTGCCTTATACCCCGCTGCACATCCTGCTGCTGGACGGGACCTTCGGCGGGCCGGACTTGGTGGTGATGACCAGCGCCAACCGCCCGGGCTGCCCGGTGCTCACCGACAACAAGGACGCCCTGGCCGCTTTGCGGGGCATTGCGGACGGATTTCTGCTCCACGACCGGCCCATCGCCAACCGATGCGATGATTCCCTGGCCATGGTCTGGCGGAGGGCGACAGTGTTTTTCCGCCGCAGCCGGGGGTATGCCCCCCAGCCCATCCTGCTGGACCGGGATGTGACGGGGGTGCTGGCCTTCGGGGCGGAACAGAAAGGCAGCTTCGCCGCCGGGCGGGGCCGCCACGCCTTTGTGAGCCAGTACATCGGCGATCTGAAAAATGCCGAGACTCTGGACCACTACCGCACCGCCCTGTCCACCACTCTGGACCTGTTCGGCCTTTCCCCCGCCGCCCTGGTGTGCGACCTGCACCCGGATTACGCCTCCACCCGCGAAGCCGAAGAGATGGCCCGAAAGCTGCACCTGCCCTTGCGGCGGGTGCAGCACCACTGGGCCCACATGGCCGCCTGCATGGCGGACAACCGCCTGACCGGGCCGGTGTTCGGCCTTATCTGGGACGGCACCGGCCTGGGAGAGGACGGGACCATCTGGGGCGGGGAATGTCTCATGGGCGACTACCGCACTTACCGCCGGGTGGGGTCCATCCGCCCGGTGGCCTTGCCGGGGGGCGATGTGTGCACCAAAGAGATCGGCCGCATTGCCCTTTCCCTGGCCGCCGACGCCGGATGCCCGGAATCCGCCCCCGATTTTCCCCGCCGGGCGGGGGTGGCGGCGCTGCTGGGCAGCCTTCTGCCTTCGCCCCGGTCCTCCGGCATGGGGCGGCTGTTCGACGGGGTGTATGCCCTGCTCACCGGCCGTACCGACGCCAACTACGACGGCCAGGCCCCCGCCTTGCTGGAAGCCCTGGCCGAGGGTGCCGAGCCTGCCGATGTGTACACTTCCGCCTTTTACGAGGAGGACGGGGTCCGCTTTTTCGACACCCGGCCCCTTATCCGCGCCCTGTGCGCCGCCAAGGCCGCCGGGACAGATCCCGCCGCCCTGGCTGCGGGGTTCCAGCAGGCTTTGTGCCGCATGGCCCTGGACCAGTGCACCGCCCTGAACCCGGACAGGCTCCCGGTGGCGCTTTCCGGCGGGGTGTTCCTCAACCTCGCCTTGCTGGAAGGGGTAACGACCCTTTTAGAGGGCGCCGGATACCGGGTGTACACCCACCAGCGGGTCTCCCCTTCCGACGAAGGGCTGGCCCTGGGACAGCTGGCCATCGCCGCGGCGGGGCTGTGAACTTCATTTATATATAAGGGAGGGTTGCCGCATGTGTCTTGCGGTTCCGTTGAAGATCATTTCCCTGGAAGGGGACGGCAAACACGCCGTGGGCCAAGCCGCCGGGCTTACCCAGAAGGTCCGGGTGGATTTTCTGCCCGGCATCGCTGTGGGGGACTATGTGATGGTCCACGCGGGTTTTGCGGTGGAGAAGCTCACCCCCGAACAGGCCGCCGAAAACCTGGCCTGCATCCAGGAGGCCATCCATGCTCTGTGAAACCTGGCTGAACGCCTTCCGCCGCACCCCCGGGGCCGCCCGGCTCGTGGAGGATATCCGCCGCCGCACGGAGAACCGCGCCCCTGTGCGCATTATGGAGATCTGCGGCACCCATACCATGGCCATTGCCAAGGCGGGGCTTCGGGAACTGCTGGCCCCGGGGGTGGAGCTGATCTCCGGCCCCGGGTGCCCGGTGTGCGTGACCCCCGCCGGGGATATGGATGCCGCCCTGGCGTTGTCCGCCCGGCCCGGTGTGACCCTTGCCACCTACGGCGACCTGCTGCGGGTGCCGGGCAGCGTGCGGGGAGATACCTTGCTGCGCCGCCGGGCTGCCGGGGCGGATGTGCGCACCGTCTATTCCGCCGCCGGCGCGGTGGAACTGGCCCGGACCAACCCCGACCGGGAAGTGGTGTTCCTGGGCGTGGGGTTCGAAACCACCGCCCCCGGCACCGCCGCCTGCGTGCTGGACGCCGCCGAAAACGGGGTGGCGAACTTTTCGGTGTTCTGTCTGCTCAAGCGCACCGAACCGGCCTTGCGGGCGCTGCTGAACGCCCCCGACTGCGGGGTGGACGCCCTGCTCTGCCCCGGGCATGTGGCCGCCGTCACCGGGGCGGATGCCTTTGGGTTCCTGCCCCGGGAATACGGCCTGCCCGCCGTGGTGGCAGGGTTCGAGGCGGTGGACGTGCTGTATGCCGTCTGGCGGCTGGTGCGCATGGTCTGCGACGGCACCCCCGCCCTGGAAAACGAATACACCCGTCTGGTGACTGCGGGGGGCAACGCCGCCGCCCGGACCGCCGGGGACAAGGTCTTTGCCCCGGCCGACAGCCAGTGGCGGGGGCTGGGGGAGATCCCCAACAGCGGCCTTGCCCTGCGGAAGGAATACGCCCCCTTTGACGCCGCCGCCCGGTATGCCCTGCCCCGTCAGGCGGGCACCGAGCCCCCGGGCTGCCGGTGCGGGCAGGTCATCCGGGGGGCGCTGCGCCCGGATGAATGCCCGCTGTTCGGCAAACTCTGCCGCCCCGAAGACCCGGTGGGGCCCTGTATGGTATCCGGGGAAGGGGCCTGTGCCGCCGCCTGGAAGTACCGCCCCGCCGACGCCTGAACCGATAGGAGATGGAAGATATGGACATGATCACCCTGGACCACGGCAGCGGCGGGCTGCGCACCGCCCAGCTCATTGAAGAGATTCTGGTCCCCGCCTTCGGCAACGCCGCCCTCAACGCCCTGGGGGACGGGGCGGTGCTGCCTGCCCTGGAAGGGCCGCCGGTGTTTTCCACCGACAGCTTCGTGGTCACCCCCTGGAAGTTCCCGGGGGGCGACATCGGCAAGCTGGCGGTGTGCGGCACCGTCAACGACCTGTGCATGGCCGGGGGCAAGCCGCTGTACCTGAGCCTTGCCCTGATCCTGGAGGAGGGTCTGCCCATGGACGACCTGCGCACCGTGGTGGATTCCATCGCCCGCACCGCGAAAGAAGCGGGGGTGCAGATCGTCACCGGCGACACCAAGGTGGTGGAACGGGACAGCGCCGACGGGCTGTACATCAACACGGCGGGCATCGGGGTGCTGCGGGCCCCGGGTCTGGGCCGGGCCGCACTGTGCCCGGGGGACGCGGTGCTCATCAGCGGCAGCGTGGGCTGTCACGGCGCCGCCGTCATGATGGCCCGGGGCGAACTGCCGGTGGAAGGTGACCTGCGCAGCGACTGCCGCCCCCTGCACGACCTGAGCGCCGCCGCCCTGGCCGCGGGCGGGGTGCGCATTCTCCGGGACCCCACCCGGGGCGGCGTGGCCACCACCCTGAACGAGTTTGTGGAGGGCGGGCCGCTGTGCATCGACCTGGAGGAAGAAGCCATCCCGGTGGACGAACCCGTGGCCGCCGCCTGCGACCTGCTGGGTCTGGACCCGCTGTATGCCGCCTGCGAAGGGCGGATGCTGGCCGTCACCGCCCCCGAATCCGCCGAAGCGGTTCTTTCCGCCCTGCGGGCTTTGCCCGGGGGCGAAGGCGCCTGCCGCATCGGCACGGTGGGGGATGCCCGCCCCGGCCGGGTGGTGCTGCACACCCCTTTGGGCGGCAGCCGTATTCTGGGCAAACTGACCGGGGCACAGCTGCCCCGCATCTGCTGAATCCGCAAAGAGGGAAAGGCCCTTGCCGGGGCTGTTCCCTCTTTTTTGCTTGGTTCCGAAAGAATCCCGCAACATTGGCGTGGGATACTGTATCGGAGAATCCCAGCGCCAAGGAGGAATGTGTATGTATCCGGTGCTTGTGGTGGATGACGAAGCCCCCATTGCCGACCTCATCACCATTACCCTGTCCCAGATCGGGCTGCCCTGTGTACAGGCCCACAGCGGCAGCGAAGCCGCCGACCTCATCGAAACACAGCGGTTCGACCTGATCCTGCTGGACGTGATGCTGCCCGACGTGGACGGCTTTGAGCTGATGGAGTACATCCGCCCCACCGGTACGCCGGTGATCTTTCTCACCGCCCGCACCGCCGTGGACGACCGGGTGCGGGGGCTGCACCTGGGAGCTTACGACTACATCGTCAAACCCTTTGCCGCCCCCGAACTGCTGGCCCGGGTGGAAGGGGTGCTGCGCCATTCCGGGCGGCGGGACACCCTGCTCCGGGCCTGGGACGTGGTGGTGGACCCGGAAGCCCGCACCGCCGCCAGGAATGGGGAGCCGGTGCCCCTGACGCCCCATGAATTCGACCTGCTTCTGGCCCTTTTGCACAACCGGGGCATCACCCTTTACCGCAGCGCCTTGCTGGAACTGGTGTGGGGGATGGACGCCGAGCCCTCCAACCGGACCCTGGACATCCACATGTCCCGCCTGCGGCGCAAGCTGGGTTGGGAAAAACACATCCGCACCGTGCCCCGGGTGGGCTATATGTTGGAGGTGGAAAAAACGCCATGACTTTTTCCAGCAAGCTGACCTTGGGCATCCTGCTGCTGCTCTGCCTGACCCTGTCCATCGGCGGCGGATGGACCATCGACCAGAATCTGCAGGCCGCCCTGCTGAGTTCCCAGACCCAGAACACCGCCTTTCACCAGCGGGAACGCAGCGCCCTGGAACAGGCCCTGCGGGCTGACGACGCCCGCAGCACCGGCGCCGCCGCCCGGTCGGTACAGAATTACGCCGGGGAACTGCAAAGTTCGGTGGGAGCACAATCCTTCTGCTTTTCGGTGATGGATGAACAGGGCACCACCCTGTATTCCAGCCTGCCCCGGGCCGTGCGCTACGATGTGCTGCGCAGCGCCATTGCCGCAGGCTCCCAGTCGGTGACCTTCTGCTATCCCGGTTCCAGCAGATACATGGTGCTGGCTTCGCCCCTGCAGGGCACCATGGAAGGGCTCTGGCTGGTCAGCGTCTACGACATCACCGCCCTGTTTACCGAGCGGGAACGGCAGCTCCGGCAGTATCTGCTGCTGGAAGTCACCGCCCTGGTTCTGGCGGGGACGGCGGCGGCCTGGTTTTCCCACCGGATGACCCGGCCGCTGCGGGCGCTGCAGTCCGCCGCCCGGTCCATGGCCGAAGGCGCCTACGACCGGAGGGTGCCCTCCTGCCGTCAGGCGGAATTCGACGCCCTGGGGCAGGATTTCAACCAGATGGCCGCCGCGGTGGAAAGCCGGGTGGACGCCCTGCAGCAGGAATCCCAGCGGCAGACCCGGTTTGTGGCGGCTTTCACCCACGAACTCAAGACCCCCATGACCTCCATTCTGGGCTACGCCGACCTGCTGCGCATGGGGGAACAGCCCCCGGAACGCCGCCGCCAGGCCGCCGACTACATCTACCACGAGTCCAAACGGCTGGAGACCCTGAGCCGCCAGCTTCTCCAGCTGCTGGGCCTGCAGCAGGGGGGGATCATCCTTTCGCCGGTGGCGGTGCGGCTGGTGTTTGCGGACGTGCGCCGCAGCCTGCCCCAGGATTTTCCCGCCGCCATCTGCACGGACTGTGATCCCGGCGCAGTGGTGCTGGCCGACCGGTCCCTTCTTGGGGATCTGGTGCGCAATCTGGTGCTGAACGCCGCCAACGCCGGGCCCAAGGACGGGGCGGTGCACCTTGCCTGCACCCGGCGGGAGGGCGGCTGGGAGCTTTCGGTCACCGACACCGGCTGCGGCATGGCGGCGGAGGAGCTGCCCCGCATCACCGAAGCCTTTTACATGGTGGACAAGAGCCGGGCCCGCCGGGCAGGAGGCAGCGGCCTGGGGCTGAGCCTGTGCGCCGAGATCGCCCGGGCCCACGGTACCGCCCTGGAATTTGAGAGCCGGCCCGGCAAAGGCACCACCGTGCGGCTGCTGCTGAAGGAGGGAACGGAATGAAAAAAGGCATTTTGCCCACGGCGGCGGCTTTGCTGGTCTGCGCCGCCCTGCTGGGAGTACCGGCCCTGTGGGCCCGCCTGTCCGACGCCCGCCGCCTGAACTCCGTCCAGCCCCGCCCCACCCTGGCGGGCGCTTTAAATGAGGAAGCCCGGGCCATCCCGGTCTTGTATGAACTTCACTCCGGCACATCGGACACCTCTTCCACCGACCGGGAAGAGCTGCCCGAGCCCGACCTTGCCGACCTCTGCGCCGAAGCGGCCGAACCGGTGTCCGCCCTGGCGGATGCGGGGGTGATCTCCGCCGGGGAAAAGGCCCGGCTGGACGCCCTGCTGGCCCAGGCCCCTCTGCAGTATTACCGCCAGAACAGCGGCGCCCTGCAAAGCCTCAGCCTGGTCTGGCCCCAGCAGGATGCAGCCGCTTCCACCGCTGCCATCCATTTGTCCCGTCAGACCGCCACCGGGGTGTATGTTTCCTTCGGCCTTTCGGTGGGCGGCGACCTGGACGCCGAGACCCGGCTGCGGGCCTGGCTGGTCATGCTGGGGGTGGATGTGCTGGGTGACTGGGAGCCGGTGGACACCGGCAGCTATGCCGACACCTTCGCCCTGTATTCCGCCAAAGGGCAGGCCACCGCCTACTGTACCGCCGCTGCCGGCTGGGTGAATCTGCAGCTTTCCAAAGGCTCTCTCACCTTCTGAAAGAAGTTTGCCACATGGACAGGGCAGAATGAAGGCAGATCAACACAAGGAGGGTTCACCCATGAAACAACGCCTGCTCTCTCTGGTTCTGGCCGCCGCTTTGCTGGCCGGATGCTCAGCCCCTGCTTCCGGCACGGCCGACACCACCCCCGATACTGCCGGGAACATTTCCGGCGAAAGCGAAGGGACCGCCGCCGGAACCACCGCTCCCACCGGGCTGCATGTGCTCAGCGCCGGGGACGAGGACGGATTTTATTCCGCCGGGTCCTCGGTGGATGCGGGGATGGACCGGCTGAATTATGTGGACTATGCCGCCCTGACCGCCGCGCCCCTGTGTGCCGACCCGGCCTGCACCCACAATTCCGACAGCTGCACCGCCCGCCTGCCCGAAGGCCAGACCCTGTATGGGGTGAAGATCCTGGACGAAAACCGGCTGGTCCTGATGGCCGCCCGGTCTCCGGATTACTGGCCGGTGCTGTACACCACCGCCCGGGACGGGTCCGACCGGCAGCTGCTGTATGAGGGCAGCGAAACCGCCTATCTTTCGGTGGGGAATACCCTGCTCATGGCGGACGGGGAATATGTGTATTTCTGCGTCACCGAGGAAGACCCCGAGGATCCGGCGCTTTCCGGCGGGCTGTACCGGGTGCCGGTGATGGGCGGCGAAGCCCAGCGGCTGTTCACCACCACCAACCACACCATGGTGGGCGTGGTGGACGGGCGCATCCTCTGCGTGGCTTACGACCTGACCGACGGTACCGGCGCCGGGAACCGGCACCTGCGGCTGTATGACCTGGACGGCAGTTACACCGACCTGATGAACTGGACCGACGCCGACCCGGCCCGCAGCTTTGCGGTGGACGGGGACCGCATCCTGTGGCTGGACCAGAGCGGCACCGCCGGCTGGCTGAAACCGGACGGCAGTTCCGGGCAGGTCACGCCGGAATGGCCCTTTGCGGTGGGCGCCGGCGAGGGGGAAAAGCTGCTGAATCCGGACAGCCGTACCCCGGTGCTGGAAGGCCAGCTGATGGTCAATGCCACCGGGATTGGTTCCGACGTCGTGGTGGACCGCTATGCCCTGGACCCGGACACCGGCGCCCTGACGGCCTTGCCCCTTTCCTACGTGGCCGGGGAACAGACGCGCCCCATCGACCTGGTTGCCCAGGTGGACGGCAAGGTGCTGTGCACCTTCGCCGTGAACTGGGAACCCGCCGAGTATGTGAGTGAAGACGGAACGAACACGAACACCCTGCAAGGGTCCACCCGCATCGGTCTGCTGAGCCTGGAGGAGCTTTGGACCGGGAACCCCAATTATGAGGAGATCACCTGCACCTGCCCCATGGTGCTGTGAACCCTGTACAAAAAAAGACCGGCCTCCGTATCGCTGGATACGGGGGCCGGTCTTTTGGTATGGGCTCAGTGCTGGTTCCGGGCAGCAGCGTTCAGCTGCCCGCGGAAGATGTTACGGAAGATCAGCCGGGTCAGGGGACCGGCGAACAGAAGCTGCCAGATCAGGGCCATGGGCATGTTGCAGCCCCAGGTCTGCACCCAGGTACCGAAGCTGGGTTCCTTGAACAGCAGGGTGGCGATCAGGCTCATGGTGGGGCACATGATGCAGACGATCATGGTGGAGATGGCGTAGGTGATGACCTGGGGACGGTCTGTAGGGCGCACCACCGTGAAGGCCAGCCTGGTGGCCAGCTTTTCCACCACGAAGAATTCCAGCACGATGGCGATGGGCATCATGATGGGCATTTCGTGCAGGGCCATCACAAAAGTGGCGTTGGTGACACCGCCGGTGTTCAGCGCCACATTGTAGACGATCATGCCGTATACCATGATGATGGCCATGATGACGGTGTAAACGATGTTCTGGACTTTGGTCTGGGGCATTGGTTTCTCCTTTTCTGTTTTGGGCATAAAAAAAGAAAAGCAGCGGGGGCAACCTTTCGCCACTCGCTACTTTTCTTCACTACGACTACCAGTAATTA
>CALXHS010000129.1 GCA_944388165.1 uncultured Gemmiger sp.
ACAGCCACACCCTTACGGCAAAGCCGCCTTTGAAAAAGTAGGTGTTCGTGTAATGTCCATCTGGTGGAGATGAGGGGAATCGAACCCCTGTCCGAAAAGAAAGCGGTTAGAGTATCTCCGGGCGCAGTGTGCTTATTGAATTTCCCTTGGTGCGAGCGAACACACGCGCTTTACACCTTGGTAGCTTCATGAATACCTGACGGGCTGCAAAGCTTAGGCCCGTGCATGTTCAGCACCTAATCGACGCCCCGGCCCCGTGCGGTGCTAAAACGGGCGGGACGGTCGCGCCTAATTAGGCAGCGACGGCAACAGTGTTATTGTTGTCAGTTAATTTTGTTTGGCGCTTTTATCGTGGTGCACCGCCACGGCCCGCTGCTCACGCCCCTCTCCCCCCGTCGAAACCATTACATCCCCATATAAAGCGGCGCGGTGCGCCGCGGATGACGGTTTGTTCCAGAGCGGAACGGCGTCTTCAGCCTTGTTTGACCTTGTTTCAGTGCTGCTTCAGCGCGCGGTCAATATCGCGCTTGGCATCCCGTGCAGCGGCCGTCGCACGTTTGTCGTAGAGCTTTTTGCCCTTGCACAATCCCAGTTCCACCTTCACACGGCCGTTCTTGAAGTACAGCGAAAGCGGGACCAAAGTATACCCCTGCAGCTTGATCTGCTGGGACAGGCGGCGGATCTCCACCTTATGGGCCAGCAGACGCCGGGGACGGACCGGGTCGCGGTTGAAGATGCTTCCCTGCTCGTACGGGCTGATGTGCATGCCTTTCAAGATGAGTTCGCCGTCGTCGATGTCGGCCCAGGCGTCCTTCAGGTTGACGCCGCCAGCACGCAGGCTTTTCACCTCGGTGCCCACCAGCTCGATGCCGGTTTCCAGCGCTTCGATCACAAAGTATTCGTGGCGCGCTTCGCGGTTCTGGGCAATGATCTTTTTCGGAGCTTTGTCCTGTGCCAAGCGCGTCACCTCCTTTGTTTTATACGCCGGGCTGCTGAGTTTTTAGATTATACTGCCATGACGGGGCTTTGTCAAGCGGTTTACAGCTCGCCGCGGCCTTCCATGGCACGGTAAAGGGTGGTCTCGTCGGCATATTCCAGGCTGGATCCCACCGGCAGGCCATAGGCCAGACGAGTGGTGCGGATGCCCATGGGTTTGATGAGCTTGGACAGGTAAACGGCGGTGGCTTCGCCTTCCACCGTGGGGCTGGTGGCCATGATGACCTCCTTGACCTGATCGTCCAGGCGTGCCAGCAGTTCCTTGACACACAGCTGGTCGGCACCAATGCCGTCCATGGGTGAGATCAGGCCGTGGAGCACATGATACAGACCCTTATACTCATGGGTACGCTCGATTGCCTTGATATCCCGGGGTGCTTCCACCACGCAGATGATGGAACGGTCACGCTTGGGCGACGCACAGATGGGGCACACTTCCGCCGAGGTATAGTCCTGGCACAGGCGGCAGCGATGCAAGCGGGTCTTGGCGCCTTCGATGGCTTTGGCCAGTTCCATGGCCTGCTCGTTGGACATGCCCATGACCTCATAGGCCATACGGGTGGCACCTTTGCGCCCCACGCCGGGAAAGCGGGAAAACTGGTCGATCAGATTTTCCAGCGGTTCAGCGTTCTGCGGCATGGTATACCTCTCAGCCCAGGCCGGGGATGTTCATACCGCCGGTCATCTTGGACATTTCCTCGTCGGAATCCTTATCCACCGCGGCCACAGCGCTGTTGACGGCGGCGGCGATCAGGTCTTCCAGCATCTCGATATCGTCCGGGTCCACGGCCTCCGGCTTGATCTTCACGGCGGTGACCTCATGCTTGCCGGTCATGGTCACAGTGACCATCTCGCCGCTGGCGGTGCCGGTGTATTCGCGGGCTTCCAGTTCAGCCTGCTTGGCACGGATCTCGTCCTGCATCTTCTGCACCTGACGCATCATGGCCTGGGGATCGGGACGGCCGTAGCCTTTGGGAAGTCTTGCTTTCATGGGAAATTCTCCTTTGCTGTTTATCTTTGCCTGTAAAGGCAGACGGCATTCCTGCCGGGGATCACTTTTCTTCGATCTGCACATCCACGCCCATGGCCTGCATCTGGCGGATAGTATCATCCACCGAGACCGCCGGCTGCCCGGAATCATCCTCCTGGGGCTTTTCATAGGGGCCGATGGAGTAGCTTTCATGGGTGACCTGATAGATCAGTTCCTTGATCTGCTTGGACACATCCTTATTCTTGCGGATGTAATCCCGGAAAGCATCACTGCATTCAAACAACACCCGGCGCCCGTCGGTATACGCCCGGGTGCCCTGCAAAAAGGAAATGAGCAGCGGGTCGTTTTCGGCCATGAGTTACAGCACCGCCGACCACTGGGGGAAAGGCTGGATGGGCCCGGCGGGTTCGGTGGAACGGGGCCGGGGCTTTTTGGGGGCCGGCGTGACCGGGGCAGCCTGAGGCTGGGGCTGGGGTTCCAGCGGGGGCAGTTCCGGCTGCAGGAAAGCGGGTTCGCTCTCCTCCACCGGGGGCACATCCGCCTGTACCGGCGGGGCGCTTTGCTGCACCACCGGCGGGACCGTGTAGGTCTGGGCAGGCTGGCCAGCGGCGAAAGGCTGGGGCGAAGCGGTGGCTGCCGGGGCGGCGGCCACCTGCTGCACCGTCACCGCTTCGGGCTGGGTCAGGGAAAAGACTGCCAGTTCCAGCTCGATGCGCTGGTCGGTGCCCCGGGCCATTTTTTCCAAAGCAGAACCGAAGGCATTGATGGCCCGCACAGCGTCCCGCTGGGGAAAATCCTTGCGGGCGGCGTAGGCAGCTTCCTCTTCCGGCGAAGTGCCGGTGAGCAGCTTTTCGCCTCCGGGCAAGGCGCAGAGCATCAGGTTGCGGTAATGCCCGGCCAGTTCCATGCACAGGCGGCGCATATCCACCGACTGCTGGCGCAGCTGGGCGATCTCCTGCAATGCGGTGACCGAATCCCCCTTGGCGATGGCATCACTGATCTCAAAGAGATACTGCCGGTCGGTAACGCCCGCCATACGGCGGACCAGGGCTTCGTCCACGGTGTTGGAAACACCCGCGCAGGTATCCAGGATGGAGAGGGCGTCACGCATGGCGCCATCCGCCAGACGGCCGATGAGTTCGGCGGCGCCGGGGTCCAGGTCGATCTTCTCCTCCCCCGCCACATAGAGCAGCCGCCCGGCGATGTCCGCTGCGGTGATGCGCTGGAAGTCATAGCGCTGGCAGCGGGACAGGATGGTGGCCGGGACCTTCTGCACCTCGGTGGTGGCGAGGATGAAGATGACGTGTTCCGGGGGTTCCTCCATGGTTTTGAGCAAGGCGTTGAAGGCCGAGGTGGACAGCATGTGCACCTCGTCGATAATATAGACCTTGTACTTGCACATGGCAGGCAGGTAGGCGGTCTCGTCCCGCAGGTCGCGGATATCATCCACGCTGTTGTTGGAGGCGGCGTCGATTTCGGAAATATCCAGCACACTGCCGTCGTCCACGCCTTTGCAGACGGCGCACACGCCGCAGGGATCGGGGCTGGAGGTATCCAGGCAGTTGACCGCCTTGGCAAAGATCTTGGCGCAGGTGGTCTTGCCGGTGCCCCGGGTGCCGGTGAACAGGTAGGCATGACCAATGCGCCCGGCGGCGATCTGGTTCTGCAATGCCGTGACGATGGCCTGCTGGCCGACCACATCGGCAAAACGCTGGGGACGCCACTTGCGGTACAATGCGCGATACATGCCCGACACCTGCCCTTTCTGAAGATATGCAACCTTGGTAAGGATAACACAAAACGGACAGGGCCGCGCGGGTGTGCCCCGCGGTTGTGCTGTTTTGCATACGGATGCAGGCTTACCGCAGCACCGGGGCGCCAGCGCTTAATGCTGCTCGGTTCCCCGCCTGACATGGTTCACGTGGTCCCCGCGCACGGGGCCCACATCCGTATGCAAAACAGCGCAAAGTGCCCTGTCCGCTTTTGCTATTATACATGATTTATGCCGCGAATGCAAGGGGTCCGCGCCGTTCCGGGGGATTTTGCCCCCGGGTTTTACAGCGATTCAAACAGCTGTTTGGCATAGTCGGCGCTGGCCTTGGCATCCTTGGCGTAAAAGTCCGCCCCGATCTGCTCGGCAAAGGATGGGGTCAGCACCGCGCCGCCCACCATCACCTTGCAAGGCAGGCCCGCCTTGCGCAGTTCCTCAATGGTGGTCTGCATGCTGGGCACGGTGGTGGTCATGAGTGCCGAAAGCCCCACCAGGGGCGCACCGGTCTCCTTGGCCGCCTGCACCACCCGCATGGGGTCCACATCCCGGCCCAGGTCGGTGACTTCATAACCGTAGTTTTCCAGCACCACACGGACGATGTTCTTGCCGATATCGTGGATATCCCCCTTGACGGTGGCCAGCACGATCTTGCCCCGGCTGACGCTCTTCTGTCCGCTCTGGGCAATGGCCGTCTTGATCACATCGAAAGCAGCCTGGGCGGCAGTGGCCGCCTGCAGAAGCTGGGGCAGGAAGAGAGTGCCTTTCTCAAAGCCGTCCCCCACCGTATCCAGGGCGGGGATCAGCGACTGATTCACCAGGTCCAGAGGTTCCCGGGTCAGCAAAGCCTGTTCAGCGGCGGCCCGGGCTTCCTTTTTCAGGCCCCGGCGCACCGCGTCGGCCAGAGGGTCCTCGGCGCCGGAAACGGTCGTTTCGGCGGCGGCAGTCTTGGCGGTCTGCACCGTCTGGATCTGCTGGTCGGCGTAGGCCTGCACGTAATCGGCGCAGCGCTCATCCTGACCGGTGAGAACCCGGAAAGCCCGCACGGCGGCCATCATTTCGGGGGTGTTGGGGTTGATGATGGCCAGATCCAAACCGGCCTGCATAGCCAGGGTCAGGAAGGTGGTGTTCATATACCCGCGGCAAGGCAGACCGAAACTGATGTTGGACACGCCCAGCACGGTGCGCACGCCCAGTTCCCGTTTGCACATCCCCATGGCCTTGAGGGTCTCGGCGGCGGAATCCTGTTCGGCGGAAACCGTCAGGGTCAGGCAGTCGATGTAGACGTCCTCCCGGGGGATGCCGGCGGCGTCGGTGGCGGCCACGATCTTCCTGGCCACCTCGAACCGGCCTTCCGCCGTTTTGGGGATGCCGTTTTCGTCCAGGCAGAGGCCCACCACAGCGGCACCGTACTTTTTGCACAGGGGCAGAATGGCCCGCAGAGACTTTTCTTCGCCATTCACCGAGTTGACGATGGGTTTGCCGTTGTAGATGCGCAGAGCCCGTTCCAGGGCGGTGGGGTCGTTGGAATCCAGCTGCAAGGGCAGGTCAGTGACGGCCTGCAGTTCCCGCACCAGCATTTCCAGGGTGGCGGCTTCGTCAATGCCGGGCAGACCGGCGTTCACGTCCAGCACCTGAGCGCCCGCTTCCGCCTGGGCCACGGCCTGGGCGCAGGCGTAGCCGCTGTCCCCTTCCCGCAGAGCCTGCTGCAGGCGTTTTTTGCCGGTGGGGTTGATGCGCTCACCCACCACCGTAATGCCTTCCACTTCCACACAGCGCACGGGGGTGCACAGGCGGCTGCGGCGCAGGGGGATCTTCTGGGCAGGGACAGCCCCCTCAAAGGCGCTGCGCAGGGCGCGGATGTAATCGGGGGTGGTGCCGCAGCAGCCGCCCACGGTGGAGATGCCGGTGGAGAGGTACTCCCCCATTTCCCGGGCAAACTCTTCCGCGTCCATATCATAGCTGCCGTCCGGGTTGGGCAGACCCGCGTTGGGCTTGACGAACACCGGCATACCGGCGGGCACCACACGGCACAGACGCTTGGCGAAGGGCAAAATCTCGGCAGGTCCGAGAGAGCAGTTGATGCCCACGGCGTCCACGCCCAAACCTGCCGCGGTGATGCCGAAACTCTCCACCGTGCAGCCGGTGAAGGTGCGGCCACGGCTTTCAAAGCTCATGGAAGCCAGCACCGGCAGGGTACTGTTTTCTTTAGCGGCCAGCACGGCGGCTTTCAGCTCGTACAGGTCGGTCATAGTCTCGATGACAATGAGGTCCGCCCCGGCCTTTACGCCCGCCTGCACGATGGCGGCAAAGCGGGCACAGGCATCCTCAAAGGAAAGGGTGCCTGTAGGCGCCAGCAGTTCCCCCAAAGGTCCGATATCCAGCGCCACCAATGCGCCATAGGGGTCGGCGGCGCGGCGGGCACAGGCAATGGAAGCCGCGATGGTCTGTTCGGCGGTATAGCCGGTACCGGCCAGTTTCTGCTCGTTGGCGCCGAAGGTGTTGGCATACAGGATATCGGCCCCCGCAGCGGCGTATTCCCGGTGGATGGCCTCCAGGGTATCAGGCATCAGAAAGGCCGCCAGTTCCGGCTTCTGGCCGGGCTGCAGGCCCCGTTTCTGCAATTGGGTGCCCAGGCCGCCGTCCAGAAAGACAAAGCGGCGGCGGGCAAAAATTTCCTCAATCGTCACAGGTCATCCCCCTTTTTCGATAAGCGCAGGTTTCGCGCAGAAGGCAATGGTTGCACCCCGCCCGCGTCCCGGTGACCGGGTGGTCGGCAGTGCCGAGAATGGCGGTCACGCTTTTGCGCGGAGTGAGAAAATGCTGGGGCGTGACCGCCAGGCCAAGGCCCCGCACCGTATCCAGAGCCAGGCACAGATCATGCTGCAGGGTCAGCGGGCAGTCGCCGTAGCCCGGCGAGAACCGCCCGGTCAGCCACATGCCCTGGCTCTGGGCCCAGGCGCGGGCAGCGGCTTCCACGTCGTCGCACAAGCCATCCATGGCGGCGGAAGCGATGGCGTCCACCGCAGCCCCCAGGGCAATATCCGAAAGTTCCAGGCGGCGGATGAGCGCATCCGCTCCGCTGCCCAGGGTCACGGCCATGAGCACAAGGCCCTCGCTGCCTTGCAGGTGCCGGGCCAGGTCGCTCCCTGCCCCGCTCAGGTCCAGTGCCTGGAGCGGCAGCACCCGCCAGATCCCCCGTGGGGTGGCGGCGCGGCGCAGAAGGGCTTCTGCTTCATCCAACAGGCTGGTGGTGGCTTCGTCGGGCGTCCAGCCCGCCGCCCCCAGGTAGCGCAGCACGGTGCGGCGGTCCGCCGCATGATAGGCCAGTTCCATAGTCCCGCCTTACAGCAGGTCGCGGATGCCTTCGTACACCACAACTGCCACTTCGGGATCGTTCATGGCATACAGATGCACGCCGTCGGCGCCGCCTTCGATGAGGTCGCGCAGCTGGTTGACGGCATACTCGATGCCCGCCTTGCGCAGAGATTCGGGGTCGTCCTGCCAGCGGGAGATCATGCGGGTGAAGGCGGAAGGCAGGCTGGCGCTGGACAGGGCCACGGTGCGCTCGATCTGGGAACGGCGCACGATGGGCATGACACCGGCGGACACCGGCAGGGTGACACCGGCGCGGCGGGCCAGGTTGAGGAAGCGGTAGAACTTGCCGTTATCGAAGAACAGCTGGGTCAGCAGATGGGAAGCGCCGGCCTCCTGCTTCAGGCGCAGGTTTTCCACGTCGGCGTTCAGGCTGGGGGCTTCGGGGTGGCCTTGGGGATAGCAGGCGGCGTGGATATCAAACTCCGGCTTGGTCTGCCACACAAAGGCGGCCAGGTCGCTGGCGTGCTTGAAGTCCGGACTTTCGGGCCGGGCGGGGGTGCGGTCGCCCCGCAGGGTGAGCACGTTGCGCACTCCGGCGTTGTCCAGCTCGTCCAGCAGTGCGGCGGCCTTGGCACGGTCGCTGCCCATGCACAGGATATGGGCCAGGGGCTCCACATCCAGCTCGTTCTTCAGGAAAGAAGCCACTTCCACGGTGGACACGCCGCCCGCGGAACCGCCCGCGCCGTATGTAACGCTGATGTAGTCCGGGTTGAGGGTCTTCATGGTACGCAGCGCGTCCTTCATCCGCTCAAAGCGCACAGTTTCTTTGGGCGGGAAGCACTCGATGGAAAACACGCAGGGTTTGCGTTTGAACATCTGGGAAATAAGCATGATTTCGTTCTCCTTTGCCCCTTGGGGCGAAAATGGTTCCTGCCCGGCGAAAGGCACGGGTAGGAAGGTGTTTGGTATAACGGCAAAAATCAGGCGGCAGGCGCCTGGGATTCGGCGGTTTCCCCGGCAGTGGTCCGCACAGACCAGCTGCCGTCCGTCTGACCGGTGATAGTGACGGTGCCCTGTTCATCGGTGCGGTAAACCTCCACACCGTTGTCCGCAAAACGCTGCAGGACCTCGGCATGGGGATGGCCATATTCATTGTCCAGACCGCAGCTGATCACAGCCAGCCGGGGCCGCACAGCCCACAGCAAAGTCTGGGTGTTGGAAGTATCGGAACCATGGTGTCCCGCCTTGAACAGAGTGGAGGCAATGGTCCCGCCAGCGGTGAGCACCAGTTCCTCCTCCGCGTCGGCTTCGGCATCGCCGGTGCACAGGAAGGAAAATTCTCCCAGCTGGTAGCGAACACACAGGGAAATGTTATTCATGTCCGGCTCTTTGCCGTCCTCCGGCAGAAGACCGGCGTACACCACCGTGAGGGTACCTTCCCCCACCGTCTGCTGCCAGCCCTGTTCGGCTTGCACGCAGGGGGTGCCGGTGTCTTCGGCGGCCTGCAGAACCTTGGCCAGCATGCCGCTTTCGGTGTCGGCAGCGGAAAGGTCGGGCAGAAGCAGGGTATCCACCTCAAAGGTTTCCAGAACCTCATCCATACCGCCGATATGGTCGGCGTGGGGATGGGTCATGACCACCAGTTCCAGCTTTTCCACGCCCCCGGCGATCAGGTCTTCCACCAGGGTGTCGGCGCTCTGGCCGGTGCCCGCGTCGATGAGACAGTGGCTGCCGCCGGAGGAAATCAGCACCGAATCCCCCTGCCCCACATCCCAGAAAGTCACGGTGGCTTCCCCCTCCTGCGGGGTCTGGGATACAGGCGCGGTGGTTTCCAGGCCGAGGGAGTCGTACAGCTGGGACCAGTCAGGCAAAAAGCCCTCTCCCCCATAGGTATCGATGGCCCAGGACCCCACCGCCAGAAGCACGGCGCAGATCACGCCGATGACCACCGCACGGGTGGAGAGTTCGGCCCTTTGGCCGCCGCCCCGCTTACTCATCGTACCCCGCAGAGAGCTTGCGCTCCTGCCACTGGGCCATGGTCACCAGGACAGAACGGGGCTTGGCGCCCTCGTAGGGACCGATGACCCCTTCCTGTTCCATCTGGTCCATGATACGGGCGGCGCGGGCATAGCCCAGCTTGCAGCGGCGCTGCAGAAGGCTGGTGGATGCCTGCCCCGCTTCGATAACACATTCCACGGCCTGCTCGAACATGGGGTCGCGGGTGTTGTCGCCTTCGTCGGTGTCGCCGCCCTTGCCGCCCTTTTCGGCCACGGCACGGCGTTCCATCTCGGCGATCATCTCCTCGTCATACTGTTCGGAACTGGTGGACTTGATAAAGTTCAGCACCGCGCTGATTTCCTCGTCGGTGACAAAGGTGCCTTGGATACGCACCGGCTTGGCAGCGCCCACAGGCAGGAAGAGCATATCACCGTTGCCCAGCAGCTTTTCGGCGCCGCCGGAGTCCAGGATGGTGCGGGAGTCGATCTGGCTGGACACCGCAAAGGCGATGCGGCTGGGGATGTTGGCCTTGATCAGGCCGGTGATGACGTCCACGCTGGGACGCTGGGTGGCCACGATCAGGTGGATGCCCGCGGCACGGGCTTTCTGGGCAATACGGCAGATGTAGTCTTCCACCTCTTTGCCCGCCACCATCATCAGGTCGGCCAGCTCGTCGATCACGATGGCGATATAAGGCAGATGCTCCATGCCGGGGTTCTGCTTGGCCAGTTTGTTGTAGCTCTTGATATCGCGGACGTTATTCTCGGCAAAGAGCTTGTAGCGGCGCTCCATCTCCGCCACCGAAGCGCCCAGGGCACCAGCGGCCTTGCGGGGCTCGGTGACCACGGGCATGAGCAGATGCGGGATGCCGTTGTACTCGGCCAGTTCCACCACCTTGGGGTCGATGAGGATGAGTTTCACGTCCTCCGGCCCGGAACGGAACAAAAAGCTGATGATGATGGAGTTGACGCACACCGATTTACCGCTGCCGGTGGAACCGGCAATGAGCAGATGGGGCATCTTGCACAAATCACCCACCTGGGCCTGACCGGCAATGTCCTTGCCGAGGGCCATGGTCAGGGGGCTGCGCATGTTGATGTAGCTCTGGGCTTCAAACACACTGCGGATGTTGACGGTGGTGCGGATCTTGTTGGGCACCTCGATCCCCACGGCGGGCTTGCCGGGGAGGGGGGCTTCAATACGCACGCCGGCGGTGGCCAGGTTCAGGGCGATATCGTCCGCCAGGCTGGTGATACGGCTGACCTTGATGCCCGCCTGGGGCTGCAGTTCATACCGGGTGACCGAAGGACCGCGGCAGATATCCAGGATCTTGGTCTTGACGCCGAAGCTGTCCAGGGTGTTCACCAGGATATCGGCGTTGCGCTTCATTTCCCGCACAGCGCCGCTCTCATCCTCGGGACGGTTGGCGTTGAAGAGGTTGAGAGAGGGGTAGCAGTAGGGCTGATGCTCCTTCTGCACCATGGACAGGGCCAGGGCTTCTGGGGTGGATTTGGTGATGGGCGCCGGGCTGGAGATGGGGGCCGAAGCCGAATTGCCCACCTCGGTGCTCACCCGCAGGCGGCCCGTGGGAGCGGGCTGGTTGGCGGGCAGCGGCGCAGACATGGTCGTCTGGGGCTGGGGTGCGGGGGCGGCACGGCCGGTGAGCAGATCGGACACCGGGATGCCCGCATTCCAGGCAGCCGCAGCGGGATCGACCATTTCATCGTCGCCCTCGTCAAAGCTGCCGCCCAGGGTGGGAATGGGGTCCGCCGCCGGCTGAGGTGCCGATGCGGGAGCCGGGGCAGGCATCTGGGACAGATCCAGGGTAGTGGCGAAGGAATCTTCCTGCGCGGGCAGGTCCAGATGCACCTCGGAGGAAACATCCTGCCGTACCGGCGCGGGGGCACTATAAGAGGAAGGCGCGGTGTTCATGGCGCGGTTGATGAGGGCATCCAGTTCCCCTTCATCCGCCTGCACCACTTCCGGTTCCTCCATGGACTGGGTATCCAGGCGCAGTTCAAAATCATTTTCCGGTTCCGGGGCCGGCTGGGGCGCGGGAGCCGGGGTGGCTTTTTTCTTGCGGCCCAGCTGTTCCAGAGGGTCCAGGCCAAAGGTGCCGCCCGGGCCGATGACCACCTTTTCCAGCGGGTCATGGTTGACGGCATTTTCCAGGGCACGGGTGGAGGCATCCGGGCCCAGGTCCACATCAAAGTCCGGCCGGTAGGCGGGCTGAGGTGCCACGGGACGGGCCGCAGCTGCCGTCTGCGGGGCTGCTGCCGCTGCGGGGGCAGTCCCCTTGCGGGCTTTTTCCTCCTGTTCCAGGTAAGGGGCCACGTCAAAAGCGGGATGCTGGGCAGGCTGAGGCTGGTGCGGCAGGGTGCCGGTGAGGTTTTCCAGCGGTTCCTCCTCCGGGGACTGGCCGAACAGCTGGGTGTCGTAGGCGGTGGCCTCGGCACGGCGGGCCGCCTGGCTGTCTTCGTACTTCTGTATGGTCTGGGCAATAAAACGCACCACATCGGCGGGGGTCAGGGCGAAGAACACCATCAGCCCCATGGCAAAGAGCAGGAGCATGACGATGTTGGCGCCGGGACGACCGAACAGGGCGAGCAACAGCGCACCTGCACTGCCCAGCACACCGCCAGACCAGAACCGGGTATACCCCCAGTTGAAAAGCATCTTGATGATATCCCACGCGGTGGATTCATGCACCGCAAACTTGGAGAACACCACCGGCACGCTGGCGCCCACCACGCCCATCAGGACCATCTTGGCCACAAAGATCCCCACCCGGTAGCCGGACGCCACCAGGTAAGCCAGATACAGCAAAAACGGGCCGAGAATATAGGTCATGATGCCGAATACGCCGAACAGAGCGTTGCGCATGCTCAGCCAGAAATCCTGCCCACGCACCAGAACCAGAGCAATGACCAGCACGCCCAGACCCGCCAGCAGGACGCTGCGGCCCAAGTACTGGGTCTCAGCCCGGCGCTGTGCCCGCCGCGAGGGCTGCTTGCGCGCCGAGGAGGACGAGGACTTGCTCTTTCCCCCGCTGCTGCGGGAACTGCTTTTACTCTTGCTCTTGGACGAACCGGATGAGCGGGAGGACGAGGACGAACGATATGTGGATTTGCCTGACCTTGAACTTGCCATCTTACCAAACTCCTCTATGTATTAGGTAATGCTCTTCTTAAAGGACCGGGTCCACGCCCGGTCTGCCGCCTGCATTTTTCGCGCGGCACCGCTGTAAAATATGTAATGGGGCAAACTGCCCCTTATAGCATATAGGCTATTTTAACACGAAACCGCCTGCTTGTAAAACCCCCGAAGGCATTTTTACCTCTTGTCTTGCTCCTCACCGGAGGGAGATTTTCCCGATTCGATCTCCTTATAAAGGTAACGCAGAGCATCGTCCAGTCCGCCCAACGAGTCAATGAGACCTTCTTCCACCGCCTGTTCCCCGTTGAGCACCGTGCCCATATCCATGACCAGTTCGCCGGTGTTGTGCATCAGCTGGGTGAAGCGCTTGGCGGAGATAGAAGAATGTCCCGCCACAAAACCCACAATGCGCTCCTGCATCTGCTCAAAATACCGCAGGGTCTGGGGCACACCCAGCACCATGCCGGAATGGCGCACCGGATGCACCGTCATGGTGGCGGTGGGCACGATGAAGCTGTGCCGCGCCGACACCGCCAACGGGATACCGATGGAATGTCCGCCCCCCAGCACCAGGGTAGCGCTGGGTTTGCTGACCCCGGCGATGAGTTCCGCCAGCGCCAGCCCGGCTTCCACATCCCCACCCACCGTGTTCAGAATGACCAGCAGCCCTTCGATGGATGGGTCCTCCTGGATATCCACCAGCAGCGGGATGACATGCTCGTATTTGGTGGTCTTCTGGTTGTCGGGGGCGATGGTATGCCCTTCGATGGTGCCCACCACAGTCAGGCAATGGATGGCATGGCGCCCCCGGGTGGCTTCGATGATGCCTTCCTCAGTGATCAGGTCATGTTTGAGGCGGGCCTGGTCCGCCGGTTCGGCGGGATTTGCGGTTCTGGTTTTCACAAAACATTTCCCCTTTCCTTGGCTTTTGACCGTTTTTTGTCCGCATACAGTATGGCCTGCGCTGCGCACAAATATTTTTCTTACGCTGCAAGGCCCAATGTTTTGTGCCTGTTAGATAAAAATTTGACAATCTAAGGGAAATACATTATACTTTTTACATAGATTTACCAGGGCACCGTGCTGTGCCCTGATTTTTAGGGGGCGTATGACAATGGCCACACAGAACAAAGCCTCCCTGCCGGTGATCAAGCGGTTGCCGAAATACTACCGCTATCTGAACAATCTGGCGGCGGAGGGCCGTGACAAGATCTCTTCCAGCGAACTGGCGCGGATGATGGGCACCACGGCCAGCCAGGTGCGGCAAGACTTCAACTGTTTCGGCGGATTCGGGCAGCAGGGCATCGGATATAAGGTGGATGTGCTTCTGGCCGAAATCAGCAAACTCCTGTTTGGCGACGGTGAGCTGCTGCCCACCATCCTCATCGGTGCGGGTCGTCTGGGTACTGCCGTGTCCAGCTTCATCTCCCGGGACACCAACGGCTATCGCCTGCTGGCCGTCTTCGATATCAACCCTGACCTCATCGGCAAAGAGATGGCTGGGGTGCCCATCCATGCACTGGATGAGCTGGAAGCCTTCTGCGCCGAGCACAAGCCCGTGGTGGCGGTGCTGTGCGTACCCCGCCAGAGTGCCACCGAACTTTCGGGCGAACTGGTGCGGCTGGGCATCCAGGGTTTCTGGAACTTCAGCCACTATGACCTTTCGGTGGAGTATCCCGGAGTGACGGTGGAGAACGTCCATCTGGGCGACAGCCTGATGAGCCTGGGATACCGTCTGCGCAACCGGGAAGAATAAACCAACATCACCGCGGAAATACGGGCGCGGCCGAAACGCCGCGCCCTTTTTCGGTCCTTTATCCGGGCCGTGACCGTGAACGGAGAGTTTGAGTATGGCAAAACTGTATTTTCGCTACGGCGCCATGAACAGCGGCAAAACCACCGCCCTGCTGCAGGTGGCTTTCAACTACAAAGAGCGTGGCATGCGGGTGCTGATCCTGAAAGCCAGCATCGACACCAAGGGCGGCGACCACATTGTTTCCCGCCTGGGTGTAAGCTGTAAAGTAGATAAACTTGTCACCCCGGAAATGCACATTCTGGACGAAGTCCGTGCCGACACCGAGGCCCACGGCAAGCCTGCCTGCGTGCTGTGTGACGAAAGCCAGTTCTTTACCCCCGCCCAGGCGGAGCAGCTGTTTCTGGTAACGGTAGACCTGGGCATTCCGGTGATCTGCTACGGCCTGCGCGCCGATTTCATGATGCGGGGGTTCCCCGGTTCCACCCGCCTGCTGGAGCTGGCCCATTCCATCGAGGAGATGAAGACCATCTGCGCCTGCGGCCGCAAGGCCATGTGCAACGGCCGCAAGGTCAACGGTCAGTTCGTGTTTGAAGGGGCCCAGGTAGCCATCGACACGGTGGACAACGTGGAATACGAAAGCCTGTGCCCCCAGTGCTGGTACCGGGAATACCGTGCGTTTCTCAAACGGACCCACACGTAAAGCTCCTTTCTTTCATCCTCATACGCGCAGCCCCCGATGTGCAAAATATGCGCACCGGGGGCTTTCTTTGCGCTTATGCGCATTTCTTGCGCGCGCTTTCGCAACTACGCATGTATTTTGCTCTTTGGTGCAATCATTGCTATTAGCACAAGAATTATAACATTTTGACGCATTTTATCCAAATTGTCCGCTCCATTTTATGTATTTTTCCTTTTGCTATTTTTGTTTCACTTTTGAACACCTTGGTTTTTCATGTCATTTTGCACAATGACTGATATATTTAATCGTCAATTTTGACAGTCGCTCCAATTTTCGTTTGCAAACATAGGCAAATAATGCACGTTTTTTATCTGTGGGAACAGAATCGAGTATTTTTTTGCGTCAAAACTTTTGCTATTATAGTATCCGTTGGGTAGGTCGCGGGGCGTTCCCCCGCACCTGTATTGATGATTTTATCACTAGGAGGACAAAACAATGAAAAAGGCGCTTGCATTGATGCTCGCCGGTGCCCTGAGCGCCGGTCTGCTGGCCGGCTGCGGCTCCACCGGCGCGGCTTCCGGCAACACCGCCACCGGCGAAAACAGCTCCGCTGCTGCCGGCAGCGGCGATCTGACCATGAGCTGGTGGGGTGGCGACAGCCGCCACGAAGCCTACCAGAACGCTCTGGCCGCTTTCACCGAGAAAACCGGCATGACCGTGTCCACCCACTACGGCGCCTGGTCCGGCTGGGAAGACCAGACCAGCGCCGCCCTGTATTCCGGCAACGCCGAGGACGTGATGCAGGTCAACTGGAACTGGCTGAGCCAGTACAGCGGCGACGGCAGCAAGTTCGTGGACCTGAATGAGTACGCCGATATCATCGACCTGTCTCAGTTCCCGGAAAGCACCCTGGAAGCCTGCACCGTTGCGGGCAAGCTGCAGGCCATCCCCGTTTCCATGACCGGCCGTATCTTCTACTGGAACATGAACACCTTCAAGGAAGCCGGCCTGGAAAACTACCCCACCACCCTGGACGAGCTCTACGCCGCCGGTGAAGCCTTTAAGACCAACCTGGGCGATGAATACTATCCCCTGGCCATGGGCGAGTACGACCGTATGATTCTGATGACCTTCTATCTGGAAAGCACTTACGGCAAGCCCTGGGTCGAAGACAACACCCTGCAGTACACCGTGGAAGAGATTGCCACCGGCATCGACTTCATCCAGAGCCTGGAGGACAACCACGTGATCCCCAGCATCCAGACCATGAATGCTGCCGGTATCGACGCCAACAACTCCATCGATAAGAGCGAGCAGTGGATCAACGGCATGTACGCCGGTATCTTTGAGTGGGATTCCGCTCCCGTCAAGTACCGCGACGCCCTGGCTGACGCTTCCGGCTTCATTGTGGGCGACGAGATCAAGTTCGGCGACAAGGCCAACGGCGGTTTCTCCAAGGTTTCCATGGGCCTGGCCATCACCGAGACCTGCCAGAACAAAGAAGCCGCTGCCGAGCTGATCAACTTCCTGCTCAACGGCGAAGGCGCTGCCATCCTGGGCTCCGAGTGCGGCATTCCCAACTCCGCTGCCGGCCTGGCTGCTGCCAGCGCCGTGGACGGCGCTGTGGAAGCTCTGGTGGAAGAAGCCAACAGCAAGGTCATGGCCTTCGTTGACTTCCAGCTGGACCCCGTGTACGAGAGCACCGACCTGAAGGCCAACCCCGGCGGCGTGTACGCTGACGTGTTCGGCGGTTACAGCTACGGCGAGTACACCGACTCCACCAAAGCTGCCCAGGATCTGTACGACGGCGTGAGCGACGCTCTGGCCGAGCTGGGCGCCTGATCCCCTTCCCTTTATAACCTAAGCAGCCAGCAGGCGCCGGTTCCCGAAATGGACAACTTACGATCGGGGACCGGCGCTTTTGCCGGGCTGGTTTCTGAACAAACTGTGAACGGCAGAAACCATCCCCGTTCCCCGGCTGTGCCGGCGCAATACATCAAGTAAGGAGGCTTTTTGGATGAGCACTGCATCCGTCAAGACCGGCCGTTCCCCGCTCAAGAAGTGGTGTGACGAAAACACCGGCCTGTTCTTCCTCATCCCCTGGATCCTGGGCTTTCTGATCTTCAAGGCATATCCCTTCGCCAGTTCCCTGTATTACAGCTTCACCAACATGAACTTTTTCCGGGGCATCAGCGAATACGGTATCATGAACTATGTGGAGATCTTCACCGAGAAGGACACCACCACCGCGCTGCTGATCACCTTCAAGTATGCGTTCATCACGGTGCCCCTCAAGCTGATCTTCGCTCTGTTCACCGCCTACATCCTGAACTTCAAGATCAAGTTCGTGAACTTTTTCCGCACCGTCTACTACATTCCCTCCATCCTGGGCGGCTCTGTTGCCATCGCCGTGCTGTGGCGCGCCCTGTTCCGCGACACCGGTGTGGTCAACACCATCCTGGGTTTTGTGGGCATTCAGGGTCCTGACTGGCTGGCCGACCGCACCTGGGCGCTGTTCATCATCTGCCTGCTGCGTGTGTGGCAGTTCGGTTCCGCCATGGTGCTCTTCCTGGCCGCGCTGAAGGGTGTTTCTGTGGATCTGTATGAGGCCGCCACCATTGACGGCGCTTCCAAGACCCGCCAGTTCTTCTCCATCACCGTGCCCATGATCACCCCGGTCATCTTCTACAACCTGGTCACCCAGATCGCTCAGGCGTTCCAGGAATTCAACGGTCCGTACATCATCACGGGCGGCGGTCCGCGCAACTCCACCACCCTGGTGGCGCTGCTGGTGTACAACTACGCCTTCAAGTCCAACGAAATGGGCATGGCCTGCGCCCTGGCCTGGGTCATGTTCGTCATCGTCATGGTGCTGACCGTGATTGCCTTCACCAGCCAGAAGCACTGGGTCTACTACGCTGACTAAGGACGAAGGAGGAACGCTAACATGACTATGAAACTTGAGACCCGTCACAAGATCGCAAAGTTCTTCCAGTACTTTGTCCTGATCGTGGTCGGCTTCGTTATGATCTATCCCCTTCTGTGGATGGTGGGCGCCACCTTCAAGAGCAATGCCGAGATCTTTACCGGCATCGGCTTTATTCCCAAGAACCCCACCCTGGAAGGCTACGCGGCTGCTGTTACCCAGAACTACGGCGGCGACATCAACATCTGGCGCGCATTTCTGAACACCTACAGCTACGTGCTGCCCAAGGTCATCTTCACGGTGATCTCCTCGGTCATTGCTGCTTACGGTTTCAGCCGCTTCAAGTTCAAGGGCCGCGACATCCTGTTCAGCATCATGATTTCCACCCTGTTCCTGCCTCAGGTGGTTCTGAACGTGCCCCAGTACCTGATGTACAACACCTTCGGCTGGATCAACAGCCCCTTCTATCTGCCCCTGTGGGTACCCACCCTGTTTGCCACCGAGACCTACTTTGTCTATCAGCTGGTGCAGTTCATGCGCAGCATCCCCCACGACCTGGACGAAGCCGCTTCCATTGACGGCTGCGGCCCCGTGAAGATCCTGTACAAGATCATCTGCCCCATGCTCTCCCCCTCTCTGGTGGCCTGCGGCCTGTTCCAGTTCATGTGGAGCTGCAACGACTTCATGGGTCCCCTGCTTTACGTCACCACCCCCACCAAGTACCCCATGTCCATCTTCGTCAAGCTGTCCATGGACGGCGACGCCGGTTTCAACTGGAACCGCATTCTGGCTCTGTCCCTGATCTCCATTATCCCGCAGCTGGTCGTGTTCTTCTGCGCACAGGACGCTTTCATCGACGGCATCGCCGCCGGCAGCGTCAAGGGCTAAGACCTTTATAAAAATCGCTCCATACGATTGGATGCAGGCTGCCCCGTACCGCTTGAAAAAGGGGTACGGGGCAGTTTATTTTTGAAATCTACGCATTTTTGCGATACAATATAAAAAGGACGCCGCACAGCCAAAAAGCCGGCGGCGTACCACAGGAAAGAAACAGTCAGTTTCCTTTATTGATGCGTTTGTAGTACTGGCGGTACTGCTGGGGCGAAAGCCCGGTGGCATCCTTGAACACACGGCGGAAGTGAGCGCTGGTCATGAACCCGGCTTTCTCCGCCACGGTGGAGATGCTGTCGTTGGTTTTTTCGATCAGACTCTGGGCCGCCTTGATGCGCACGCCGTTGATGTACTCGATCAGGCTGAGGTTGATGGTCTTCTTGAACAGCCGGCTCAGGTAGTACGGACTGATATAGAACTGACTGGCAATGCCGGTCAGGGTCAGCTTTTCGGCATAGTGTTCCGCAATGTAGCTCTGGATCTGATCCACAATGCGGTTGGTCACCCGGCCGTTATCCCCGCCCAGTTCCTTCTGGGTCTCGCACATTTTCTGCAGCTGCAGAAGAAGGGTCGCCAGGAGCATTTTCCGTGCGGCGTGGCTTTCGGGGTCATCGCCCTGAATGGCGATCATCTGCTGCAGCACCGAGTACACATAGTTCTGCTGCTTGACGGTGATGTTGCTCAGAAGATGGTTTTCTTCCCTGCCCAGAAAGCTGAAGAAATCCAGTTCCGGAAAAGCGTCCACGATCTCCTGCAGATACTCCGCGCTGAAATTGCAGACGATGCGGCTGGAAGGGCCTTCCCCTACCGCTCCCGTCTTGTGGATCTGGTTTTCCCCGATCATGATCACGCTGCCGGCATTCACAATGTAGGCGGCGTCCTCGATGAAATAGCGGCGGGTGCCTTCCACTTCATAGTAGATCTCATACTTGTGGTGGGTATGGAAGGTGGACATTTCATAGTTGCTTTCATAATCCACATACTCGATGAAGAAATCCACATGAGGAGAATAGGTATATTCGCGCACCACAATCACTTCTCTCCTTACTTCCTGCCGCCTGAACGCGGCCCGATTTTGTCTTTTAATAAAGAATAGCACAAATTTTGCTGCTTTGCAAACCCTTTTTTGAACGGGAGGTTCCTCACATGCAGATCACACTTCTTCGCTCCATGACCCGCAGCGCGGTGTTTGAGCTGTCCAGCCAAAGCTGCTATTATGCCCCTGCACCGTTTGCCGTCCTGCTGGACGGACAGCCGATACAAAAGGACTGCCGCACCAATGTGTTTTCCCTGTTCGGGCTGGAACCGGACCACGAATACACAGTAGCCGTACAGACCGGCGCAGAGACAGCCGAACTGGTGTTCTGCACGCAGAAGGAGACCGCTTTTGTGGATGCGTCCCGCTATGGTCTGACCGGCGACGGCATCACCGATGACACCGCCAAGCTGCAGGCTGCCATCGCCACCTGCCCGCCGGGCGGCACCGTCTATGTGCCTGCCGGTACCTACCGCACCCAAAGCCTGTTCCTGCGCAGCCAGATCACCCTGTACCTGGAAAAAGGCTGCACCCTGCTGGGCGGCACCGACCGCAGCCAGTATCCCATCCTGCCCGGCGTTCTGCCCTGCTGCGACGAAGTCCACGAGCACTACCTGGGCACCTGGGAGGGCAATCCTCTGGACTGCTTTGCCGGGCTCATCAACATCATCAACGCCGAGGATGTGGTCATCACCGGTGAAGGCACCATCAACGCCAACGCCGATGCCGGCGACTGGTACGAAAACGTGCGGGTGCGCCGGGGTGCCTGGCGTCCGCGTCTGTTCTTCACCAGCCACGCCAAGAACGTGGTGCTCCACGGCGTGAAGGTACGCAACAGCTATTCCTGGACCATCCATCCCACCTACTCCGAGAATCTGGATATCCTGAACATCGACATTCTCAACCGGGCCGACAGCCCCAACACCGACGGCATCGACCCCGAAGCCTGCAAGAACGTGAACATCATCGGCAACAACGTTCATGTGGGCGACGACTGCATCGCCCTGAAGAGCGGCAAGGTGTTCATGGGCATGCGGCTGGGTATCCCCTGCGAGAACATCGTCATCCGCAACTGCCTTTTGGACCGGGGCCACGGCGGCGTGGTCATCGGCAGTGAGATGAGCGGCGGCGTGAAGAACGTGCATGTGGTTCAGTGCCTGATGAACCAGACCGACCGGGGCTTCCGCCTCAAGACCCGCCGGGGCCGGGGCAAAAACGCCATCATTGACGGACTGGTGTTCCGGGACATTGAGATGAAGGGCGTACTGAGCCCCTTCGTCATCAATATGTTCTATTTCTGCGACCCGGACGGTAAGACCGACTACGTACAGACTCACGAGGCTTTGCCGGTGGACGAGATGACCCCGCGCCTGGGCAGCTTTGTGCTGGAAAACGTCACCGCCACCAACGCCGAGTACGCGGGCTGCTGGTTCAGCGGACTGCCGGAACAGCCCATTGAAAGCGTGGAGATGCGCAATGTGAGCATCTCCTTTGCCCCCAACGCAGGACGCGGCCAGGCGGCCATGATGTGCAACGCCGAACCTTGCAGCAAACTGGCCATCTGGGCCGAAAATGTGCGCCGCATCCGCCTGCACAATGTGCAGATCACCGGCTACGAAGGTGAACGCCTGCAGTTGCTCCATGTGGGCGAACTGACCGAAGACTGAACCAATACAAGGAGGAAACGACCATGACCCACCAAGAGATCCTGGATACCCTGGGCAAATATGTGGATTACCTGATCGAAGGCAGCACCGCCGCAGCCCCCCTGTGGAACATCGAAATGGTGCGCAGCGGCAAGCCCAACAAGTGGAATTACATCGACGGCTGCATGATCACTGCCTGCCTGAGCCTGTACAAGACCACCGGGGACGAAAAGTTCCTGAAGTTCTCCAAGAAGTTCCTGGACTATTTCGTCAAGGACGGCGGCGTGATCGAGACGTACAGCGTGGAAGAATACAACCTGGACAACATCAACCAGGGCAAGAACCTGTTCACCTTGTATGACCTGACCGGCAAGCAGCGTTACCGGGACGCCATCGAGACCATCCGCAGCCAGCTAGCCACCCATCCCCGCACCAAGGAAGGCAACTTCTGGCACAAGAAGATCTACCCCTGGCAGGTATGGCTGGACGGCACCTACATGGCGCAGCCCTTCTATATGGAATATGAGACCCGCTACAACAGCATGAAGGGCTGCCTGGACAGCTACCATCAGTTCATGAACGTGAAGAAGTACATGAAGGACCCGGTCACCGGGCTTTACTATCACGGGTACGACGAGAGCCGCCAGATGTACTGGGCCAACCCCGAAACCGGCTGCAGCGCCAATTTCTGGCTGCGGGCCATGGGCTGGTTCCTGGTGGCCATGGTGGATGTGCTGGAACGTATGGACGAGCAGCTGTACTATGAGTACCGCTCCATTATGGCCATGCTGAAAGAGGCTGTCGAAGCCATGCTGCCCTTCCAGGACCCGGAGACCGGTATGTTCTGGCAGGTCATTGACAAGGCGGGCGTGCCCGGCAACTACCTGGAAGCCTCTGGCACCGCCCTGTTTGCCTATGCGGTGCTCAAGGGCGTGCGCCTGGGGTATCTGCCCAAACGGTTTGCCGCTTACGGCGAAAATGCCTTCTACGGCACCTGCGACAAGTATCTGGGTGTGAGCGCCGACGGCAAACTGCAGCTTTCGGGCATCTGCCTGGTGGCCGGTCTGGGCGGCGCCACCCGCCGGGACGGCAGCCTGGAATACTATTTCAGCGAACCGGTAGTGGAGAACGACGCCAAGGGCGTAGGTCCCCTGCTGCTGGCCTATACCGAAATCCTTGCCGCTCAGAAATCCGGCAAGTGATCGTGTTGCATCCCTTTCCGCAAGGAGGATCTGCTTATGGCAAACTTTATTCTGGGTGCACGGCTGCATGACTACGGCCGCGGTACTCCCGACGAACTGTTCGGAAAGGTATCGGCGGACGGTTTTGCCGCCGTACAGCTGGCTTTCAAGAAATGCATCGCCAACGTGAAAAGCTACGCTGACGTTACCCCGCAGCTGGTGGCAGACACAGTGGAAGCCGGGCGCAAGCATAACATTTGGGTGGCGGTTCTGGGCACCTATGTGGAACTGGCCCTGGACGATGAAGCCCGCCGCACCGCCAACGCCGCCGACTTCAAGAGCCAGCTGGCCGTCTGCAAGGCGTTGGGGGCGGGATGCATCGGTACCGAGACCACCAACATGGCCCTGCAGCCCGCTGGCACCACCCGGGAGCGGGCCCAGTACCTGCTGTGCAAGAGCCTGGAGACCATTCTGCCTGAGGCGGAACGCCTGGGTGTAACGGTGGGCATTGAGCCGGTGAGCTACCACAGCATGAACACCCCCGAAGCCACCCGCCGCATTCTGGACACCATGGCCAGCCCCGCTCTGAAGGTCATCTTCGACGCGGGCAATCTGCTCACCGCCGACGCGGTGGACCGGCAGGACGATCTGTGGGACCGGGTAGGCGCTCTTCTGGGTGACCGCATCGTGGCGGTGCATTTCAAGGGCGAGACTTTCGCCCCCGACGGGTCTCCCCGCTCGGCCAGTCTGGAGGATTCCGTCATCGACTTTGCCAGTGCCTTCCGCATGCTGCGCACCTTGCCCCAGACCTTGCCCGTCCTGCGGGAGGAAGCCGTGCCGGAGCGTGCCGCCAGCGATATCGCCCTGATTCGCAGCCATTTCGAGGGATGAACGTCATGAACGAAAACACACGCAAGATCGTCACAATCTGTGCCGACGGCACCGGTGAGTATACAACCCTCTCCGCTGCGGCAGCCGCCCAGGCCCCTGCCTTGCCTGTTCAGTTCGTAATGGGGCCGGGGGTGTACCACGAACGGCCTTTTCTGGAACTGGCAGACTACGTCATTACCGGAGCGGGCACGGGAAAAACAGTTATTTCCGCCGGAGTTGGCGGTTTCGATCCCTGGCCAGGAGAAGCCAAGACCGGGACATTCCGCAGCTGGACGGCATTCCTGGGCGGCGGCAGTGCCAGGGTGGAGCATCTGACCATTGAGAACACCGCTGGTGACGGTGCCAAAGCGGGACAGGCGCTGGCCGTCTATGCCGACGCCGCCCGGGTCTGCATGGTAGACGTGGCCCTGCACGGTAACCAGGATACCCTGTTCACCGCCCCCCTGCCCCTGACCGAACGGGAGCCCAACGGATTCCGGGGGCCACGGGAGAACGCGCCCCGTCTGGACACCCGGCAGTATTACCGGGACTGCACCATCAGCGGCAACATCGATTTCATTTTCGGCGGCGCCAATGCAGTGTTCGACCATTGCCATATCGTGCCCTTGGCTCACAAAAGCCGCGTCAGCTATATCACCGCCGCCAACACGCCACAGGGCAAGCCGGGGTATCTGTTTGCCCACTGCACCGTGAGCGGCGCCTGCCCGTCAGGCAGCGTATACCTGGGCCGCCCCTGGCGGGCTTATGCCCGGGTGTTCTGGCTGGATTGCGAACTGAGCGATGAGATCCATCCCGGCGGCTGGGACAATTGGAACGATCCCGGCAATGAACACACCGTTCATTTTGGAGAGAGCGGCTCCACCGGCCCCGGCGCCCCTGTTTCCGGCCGGGCTTTCGGTACGGTGAACGACTCTGGCGAAACCGCCGCCATGCACCGCATGCTGGCTGAATTCCGACAGGATTTCGGCTTTGCAGAATAAAATCATCCCAACCAACAGGAAGACGCCGGACCCGCTTGTATGGGTCCGGCGTCTTTCGATGTTTGTTACCTTATATATATGTAAGAAACAGGCTGTCCAACCGCAGCCAATCAGCGGTCAGGTTCACAGTCCAGGATGGACGGGATATTCTCCCAGCGATGGGGTTCAGTGCTGTACCGTTCCTTGATCCAGGCCACAGCAGCGTCCAGCCCTTCCTGGTTGCCCTCAAATTCTGCCTGGGACATTTTCTCTTCGGCAGTGTGCTCCAGGCTCCAGGGGCCGGGCCATACGGTGGCAGTAAGATACTCCACCTTCTTTTTGCCGGTCTCATCCGCAGGGTCTGCCTTTTTGCCCGGCATCACCAGAAAGCGCATACCGCCTTCGGCCCCCGAATAGGGGTTTCCGTTGTGGAACCAGTGGTAGATGGGCAATGCAAAAGACATGAGCGGTGCTTCCTTTCTGATTGGATATCTGCTAAAAAGTATAGCATCCGCGTTATACGGCGTCAATCGAAAGGGGCTTGAAACGGATCAGTCCATGTCGGAGCAGATGCCACTTTTCCTTATCTATATTGCTTTTTCCTGTTGTGACCCCTATAATAAGAAAAGTTCTTTTCCCTGTATGGGATTTATTTGCGGTCCGTATAAAAAAGAAAAAGCACGCCTATCGCGCCTCTGTAAGGACAAGGATGTTTGCGGCAGCCTGTTCTGTGATGCTGCTTATGCTGGTTTCCTGCGGTTACTCTCAGGAAGACCTGGACGCCGCACGCCAGGATGGGTATGATACCGGTTACAGCGAAGGCTATGATATTGGCTATACCGAGGGTCAGGATGCCGGATATGATACTGGGTACGCGGAAGGTTCCGATGCCGGGTATGATACGGGCTACGCCGAAGGCAAGGACAGCGGCTACACCACCGGCCACGAGGAAGGGTATGCCGAGGGCCTGGAAGAAGGCAGCAGCCTGGGTTATGACAAGGGTTACGCCGAGGGCAAACAGGCGGCCGCTTCCGCCTCCGTGTCTGCCTCGTCTTCCGGCAGCGGCGGCGAGAAGGCCGTCGGCGCACCGTCTGTCCAGGAGACCTCCGCCACCGTTTACATCACTGCGACAGGTTCCAAATATCACCGTTCCGGGTGCAGCTACCTGAAAAAGAGCTGCATTGCCACCACCCTGAGCGATGCCAAAGCCAGCGGGTACACTGCTTACAGCCGCTGCAATCCGCCGGCTTAATCGACCGTTTTGACAGGCCGAACACGGCCTGCCTGGGCAATGGGGTTGTTTTGACAGATATAGCAACAACATAAGGCCCCCAACTTTCCGATATTCTCGGATGGTTGGGGGCCTTCCTTGTACGACACTTTTACGATTCTGCGCTCTGTTCAAAACCACAAAAACGCAAAAATAAAGCAAACCAGAGGTAATGAAACAAGAAAAAGCCCAGAACTTAACGTTTTACCGTTAAGTTCTGGGCTTTATTTGGAGCGGGATACGAGTCTCGAACTCGCCACCTACTGCTTGGGAAGCAGTCACTCTACCGGATGAGCTAATCCCGCATCGGTGAGAATGATTATACCAAACCGATGCAGGTTTGTCAAGTCGAAACGCGACAGGCTTTACTGATGATCCTTGTACAGGTCGGCCAGGTTCAGCAGCACTTCCACCGCCTGGTCCATCTTCTCCACGGTGATGCACTCAAAGGGACCGTGGAAATTGAAGCCACCGGTGCCCAGGTTCGGGCAGGGCAGTCCCTTATAGGAAAGGGTGGCGCCGTCGGTACCGCCGCGGATGGGCGTTTCGATGGGTTCCAGTCCGGCGGCACGGATGGCCTTGCGGGCGTTCTCGATCAGGTGGAAATGGGGCTTGACCTGTTCCACCATGTTGCGATAGCTGTCGGTCAGTTCCACTTCCACAGTACCGGCGCCATACTTTTCGTTCAGGCAGTCGGCAATGTGCTGCATCTGGGCTTTGCGGGCTTCAAAGCGGGCGGCGTCATGGTCGCGCACGATATAGCCCAGCTTGGCTTCGGTCACATCGCCCACCATGCTGCACAGGTGGAAAAATCCCTCGTACCCTTCGGTGTGTTCCGGGCGGGCAAAGGCAGGCAGGGCGGTGTGGTATTCGATGGCGATGTTCTGGGCGTTGCGCATGGTGTTCTTGGCGCTGCCGGGGTGCACCGAGAAGCCATGCACCGTCACCACCGCACCGGCGGCGTTGAAGTTTTCGTAGTTGATCTCACCCACGTCGTCGCCGTCCACGGTATAAGCCCAGGCTGCGCCGAAGCCCTCTACATCAAAGAAGTCGGCGCCCTGGCCCACCTCTTCATCAGGGGTGAAGGCTACGCAGATCTTCCCGTGGGCACGGCCGTCCGCCTGCAGGCGTTCCAACATGGTCATGATCTCGGCCACACCCGCCTTATCGTCGGCGCCCAGCAAGGTAGTGCCGTCGGCAGTGATGAGGGTCTGGCCCTTCATGGAAGCCAGGAAGGGAAACTCGCTCACATGCATCACGTCACCGGTGGCGGGCAGGGTCACGTCGCCGCCATCATAGTTTTCATGCAGCTGGGGACGGACATTCTCACCGGAAGCATCCGGGGCGGTATCCATATGAGCCACAAAGCCCAGGCCGGGGGTCTTTTCATAGCCCGAGGTGGCAGGCAGAGTGGCATACACATAGCCGTGTTCGTCCACCCGGGCATCGGTCAGGCCCAGGTCCAGCAGCTCCTTGTGCAGGATCTTGGCCAGGTCCAACTGACGGGCGGTGGAAGGATGGCTGGTGCTGTCCGGGTCGGAGGTGGTATACACCTGTGCATAGCGCAGGAAGCGTTCGTAAGCACGCATAAACAGGATCTCCTTTATATTGGAAGTAAATCAAACCGTTGACATTGTAACACAAAAAGAAGCATTTTCCAAGACAGGGGCCTTTTCAAGCTGTTACTTTTATGATAGAATTATGAAGATTATAAAGGCGATTTATGCCGTATGGCAACTATACATCAATAAAGAATTTAGGAGGCCTCTCATGGCAGACACGATTTTCAAGGGCAAAACGCTTCTGATTACCGGCGGTACCGGCAGCTTCGGACATACCGTTCTGAAGCATTTCCTCACCACCGACATCGGCGAGATCCGCATTTTCTCCCGCGACGAGAAAAAGCAGGACGACATGCGCCATGAACTGCAGGCGAACTATCCTGAACATTACGAAAAGGTCAAGTTCTACATCGGTGATGTGCGCAACATCCAGAGCCTGCGTGACGTGATGCCCGGCGTGAACTACATCTTCCATGCAGCCGCCCTCAAGCAGGTCCCTTCCTGCGAGTTCTTCCCCATGGAAGCGGTGCGCACCAACATCGAAGGCACCGACAACCTGCTGCACGCCGCCATTGAGGCCAACGTGGAGCGCGTGGTCTGCCTGTCCACCGACAAGGCCGCTTATCCCATCAACGCCATGGGCATTTCCAAGGCCATGATGGAGCACGTCATCACCGCCAATGCCCGCGTGTCCGCCCAGCGCGGCGGCCCGGTCATCTGCTGCACCCGGTACGGCAACGTTATGGCCAGCCGCGGCTCGGTCATTCCCCTGTTCGTGGAGCAGATCCGTGCGGGCAACCCCATCACCATCACCGACCCCAACATGACCCGCTTCCTGATGAACCTGGACGAGGCCGTAGATCTGGTCATGTTCGCCTTTGAACATGCCCGTCCCGGCGACCTGTTCATCCAGAAATCCGACGCTTCCACCATCGGCGATCTGGCCAAGGCTGTGCAGACCCTGTTCGGTGACACCGGCACCCGCATCATCGGCACCCGTCACGGCGAAAAGCTGTACGAGACCCTGATGACCAAGGAAGAACGCATGCGCAGCGAGGACATGGGCGGTTACTTCCGCGTTTCTGCCGACAACCGCGACCTGAACTACGACAAGTACTTCATCAAGGGCGAAGTACACACCCAGGCGGACGAGGATTACACCAGCCACAACACCCGCCGCCTGAACGTGGAAGAAACCATTGCCAAGATCAAGACCACCGATTATATCAAAGAGGAGCTGGCCAAGGATGGCAAGTGCTGAGTTTGACAAGCAGTCCCCTGTGCTGATCACCGGCGCGGGCGGATTTGTGGGCCGCAATCTGGTGGCTACCCTGAAGACACGGGGCTACACCGACCTGATGCTGTTTGAAAAGGAGGACACCCTGGAGACCCTGACGGCGTATTGCCGCCGGGCTGCTTTTGTGGTGCATCTGGCAGGCATCAACCGCCCCAAAGACCCCAGCGAGTTCTACACCGGCAATGCCGGGCTCACCGACACCATGCTGTCCCTGCTGGAAGAAGCGGGCAGCCAGGCCCCGGTGCTGGTGACTTCCAGCATCCAGGCAGAGCTGGACAACGACTACGGCAAGAGCAAGCTGCAGGCGGAACAAGCCATTTTCACCCACGGGCAGCACACCGGTGCGCCGGTGTTCATCTTCCGTATGGAAGGTGTGTTCGGCAAATGGTGCCGCCCCAACTACAACAGCGTTGTGGCCACCTTCTGCCACAACGTGGCCCATGGTCTGCCTATCCAGGTGCGGGACCCGACCTATTCCCTGCCCCTGGTCTACATTGACGATGTGGTGGCCTGCATTCTGGACGCTATGGAAAAGGGCGAAGCGGTACGGGACGATGCGGGCATCTGCCGCATCCATCCGGTGCACACCGTCACCTTGGGTCAGCTGGCCGAAACCATCCAGGGCTTTGCCAAGGCCCGGGGCGGCAAAGCCGCTGAAGCCCTGGGCTCCGACGGTCTGCCCACCCTGGCTGTACCGGACCTGGCAGACGGCAGTTTTGAAAAGAAGCTGTATTCCACCTATCTTTCCTATCTGCCCGCCGACGAGTTTGCCTACGACCTGAACATGCACTGCGACAACCGGGGCAGCTTCACTGAGTTCCTGCGCACCCCCGAACGTGGCCAGGTCAGCGTGAACATCTCCAAGCCCGGCATCGTGAAGGGCAACCACTGGCACCACACCAAGAACGAGAAGTTCCTGGTAGTCAAGGGCGAAGGCATCATCCGGTTCCGCCAGATCTTCTCCGACGAAGTCATCGAGTACCGGGTGTCCGGGGAGAAACTGCAGGTGGTGGACATTCCCTGCGGCTACACCCACAACATTGAAAATGTGGGCGAAGGCGAGATGGTCACCGTGATGTGGGCCAACGAAGCCTTTGACCCGGAACATCCCGACACCTTTGCCATGCAGGTCTGATACGGAAATTTTTCTTTTGGTTGTTACAAGGCTGTTTTCCTGAAAGAGGTGTTGGACATGTCTGTAACTATATCGGTTCGCATTCAAAAAGCGGTCACCCGGCTGTTTGCCACCAAATACGGTGTGCTGGGCAGTTTGCTCACTTTGTGCGGTGTGATCGGCCTTATTGAGTTTGTCCTGAACCCCGGGTTGGAAAGCGCGGCTTTGGCCGTGGTCTTTCTGGTGCTCGCCATGGTTTTGTTGTCTGTTCACGCCGGGGCACTGCACCGGGACCGGGTTCTGCTGCAAACAGGCTGCCCGGTGACCGGGCAGGTGGACGGCACTCTGGACGGGGTGCTGATGCATTCCGGGCCGGTGGTCTACAAACGTCACTACTCGGTACGGTTCCACTATGCCGTGAACGGCACCAACTACACCGGACGCAGCCGCTTTTCCTGGACAGCGCCCCTTCTGCCCCCGGATGGCAAGCTGACCGTCTATATTGATCCCGCAGACCCGCGGCGGTGCGCGGTGGATTTATGGGCACTTTGAAGTCCGTTTTCCTGACTTATTTTTACTACAACAGACAAGGACTGCTGAAACATGAAAAAACTCAGACTTATGACCATCATCGGCACCCGCCCGGAGATCATCCGGCTGAGCGCCGTCATCAAGAAGTGCGATAAATACTTTGACCAGATCCTGGTGCACACGGGGCAGAACTACGACTACACCCTGAACCAGATCTTCTTTGAGGATCTGGGCCTGCGGGCGCCGGATTTCTATCTGGATGCCGTGGGCAAGGACCTGGGCGAGACCATCGGCAACATCATCGCCAAGAGCTACGCCCTGATGGTGGAGCAGAAGCCGGACGCCCTGCTGATCCTGGGCGACACCAACAGCTGCCTGTCCGCCATCGGCGCCAAGCGGCTGCACATTCCCATCTTCCATATGGAAGCCGGCAACCGCTGCTTTGACGAGTGCCTGCCCGAGGAGACCAACCGCCGCATTGTGGATCACATTGCGGACGTGAACATGTGCTATTCCGAGCATGCCCGCCGGTATCTGAACGCCGAAGGCACCGCCAAGGAGCGCACCTTTGTCACCGGCAGCCCCATGGCGGAAGTGCTGCATGCCAACCTGGAAAAGATCGAAGCCAGCAACGTCCTGGAGCGCCTGGGTCTGGAACCCCACCGATACATCCTGCTTTCGGCCCACCGGGAGGAAAACATCGACACCGAACAGAATTTCATCGATCTGTTCACCTCCATCAACCATCTGGCCGAAACCTACGACATGCCCATTCTGTACTCCTGCCATCCCCGCAGCCGCAAGCGCCTGGATGCCATGGGATTCAAACTGGATTCCCGGGTCAGACTGCATGAGCCTCTGGGCTTCCATGACTACAACCACCTGCAGATGAACGCTTTCTGCGTGGTGAGCGACTCCGGTACGCTGCCGGAGGAATCCAGCTTCTTCCTGAGTGTGGGGCATCCCTTCCCCGCCGTCTGCATCCGCACCTCCACCGAACGTCCCGAAGCCCTGGACAAGGCCTGCTTTGTGCTGGCTGGTATCCGGGAAGGCGGCGTGGAGCAGGCTGTGGAGACCGCCGTGGCCATGAACGCCAACGGCGACAACGGCATCCCCGTGCCTTACTACACCGAGGATGTTTCCAACAAGGTCGTCAAGATCATCCAGAGCTACACCGGCGTGGTCAACAAGATGGTGTGGCGCAAACAATAAGGAAAGGGCGTGGGGAAACCCGATGCCGAAAAAACGAATTCTGGTCGTGACCCAGCATTTCTGGCCGGAGAACTTCCGCATCAACGACATTGTGGAGGGCTTTCTGGCGGACGGGCTGGAAGCGGACGTGCTGTGCGGGCTGCCCAACTACCCCAAGGGCGAATGGTTCGACGGGTACGGTCCCCACGGCCCCTTTGAGGAATACTACAAGACCGCTCAGGTGTTCCGTGCCAAAGAACTGCCCCGCCGGGGCAACACCAGTGTGAACATCTTTCTGAATTACGTCAGCTGGCCACTGTATGCGGCGGGGAACCTTCACCGCCTGCCCGGCGGGTATGACGCAGTGTTCTGCTTCAACACCAGCCCGGTGCTCATGTGCTGGCCCGCCATCCGCTATGCCCGGCGCCATCACATTCCGCTGACCAACTATGTGCTGGATATCTGGCCGGAAAACCTGTACAGCGTTCTGCCTGTCAAGAACAAACTGCTGCGGGGCATTGCCCAGGGGGTCAGCGACTGGCTGTACAAGCGCTGCGACCGGCTGATTGCCATGAGCGATCTGTTGCAGCAGCGTCTGGTGCAGCGCACCGGCAAGTCCCCCGCTGATGTGGCGGTGATCCCGCAGTACTGCGAGGACTTCTATGCCTGTCCCCTCTTTGACGAGGACCTGCACGAGCAGTTTGACGGGCAATTCAACCTGGTATTCACCGGGACCTTCACCCCCGCTCAGAGCCTGGAAACCGTGATCGACGCGGTGGGTCTGGCCCGGAAAAACGGCGCGGACAAGCTGCACCTTTTGCTGGTGGGCGACGGCATGAGCCGCACCGCCCTGGAGCGTTTTGTGGTGGAGCGGGGCGCCGGGGACTATGTGACCTTCTACGGCAGCGTACCGGCGGCGGACATTCCCCGCTTCACCGAACTGGCCGACGCGCTGATCGTATCCCTGTCCGATTCCCCCGACCTGGGGCTGACTGTGCCCGCCAAGGTGGCCAGCTATATGGCTGCGGGCAAGCCGGTGCTGGCCAGTATGGACGGGGCAGGTTTTGCCGCCGTGCAGCAAGCGGGCGGACTTTCCAGCCCGGCCTGCGATGCCGCTGCTCTGGCGAACAACCTGAACAAGCTGTATGCCATGACCACCGAACAGCGGGCCGAGATGGGCCGCCGGGCCAAGGAGTATTACCTGGCTCATTACCGCCGGGCACAATTGCTGCGCCGGCTGGAGGAATTTATTCTGAACGGAACGGTCTGAACCGTGATTCCGGGCACCGCATTTTTGCAGCTGCCCGACAAAGACATGAGGTGTTGTTTTGCAAACCAAGGCCAAGATCCTGGTGTTGATCCCCTGCTACAACGAGGAAGCCAACATCGTCAAGACTGTGGAACGCCTGCGCGAACTTTGCCCGGAGGTGGATTATCTGGTCATCAACGACTGCTCCACCGACCGCAGCGCCGCGCTGCTGAAAGAACACGGATATGAATATCTGGACCTGCCGGTAAATCTGGGCATCGGCGGCGGCATCCAGTGCGGGTATGTGTACGCCGCGGCCAACGGCTACGATGTGACCGTGCAGATGGACGGTGACGGCCAGCACGACCCCGCTTACCTGAACGCTATCGTAACCCCCGTGCTGGAAGGCAAGCTGGACATGTGCATCGGCAGCCGGTTCATCCGCCGGGAAGGGTTCCAGACCAGCTTTATGCGCCGGGTGGGCATCCGCTTCCTCAGCGGGATGATCTTTCTGCTCTGCGGGCGCCGGGTGCTGGACGTGACCAGCGGGTTCCGCGCCACCGGCCGGGCTATGACCGAGTATTTTGCACGCCATTATGCCGCCGACTACCCCGAACCGGAAGCCATCCTGGCCGCCTGCCTGGCCGGGTTCCGTGTGGGGGAAGCGCCGGTGGTGATGCACGAGCGCCAGGGCGGCGTTTCCAGCATTTCCAGCTTCAAGAGCGTGTATTACATGATCAAGGTTTCTCTTTCCCTCATCATCGACCGCCTTTCCATCAAGCGCGTTCACAAGTCGTAACGTTCGCGGCGGATCTTACACTACTATTTTGAGGAGTGCCCCATGACAGATAAATTTCAGGCTTTTATGATCCTGGGCGCGCTGGTGCTGCTGGTCATCATCTTTGTGCTGCTCAAGCACGGCAAGATGACCGTCAAGTACAGCCTGCTCTGGATGTGCCTTTCTCTGGTTTTGCTGGTGTTCGCCCTGTTCCCGTATGTGGTTTACGTACTGCGGGACCTTATTGACGTGGAAATGCCGGTGAACCTGGTATTCATGCTCATGTTCTGTTTTGTGCTGCTGGTGTTGCTGTCCCTGAGCATCGCCATCAGCCAGCTGGCAGAAAAATCCAAGCGCCTGACCCAGGCCAACGCCATCCTGGAAAAGCGGGTGCGGGAACTGGAAAAGGCATTGCGGCAGTCCCCGGACGAGAAAAACGGCCCCAAAAGCTGAGACGGGGCATATTGTGAGGATGGTGTAAAGGAATGACGATAACCTCCCTGTTGTATCTGGGCTTTTTTGCGGTGGTCGCCCTGCTTCACTATGCCCTGCCCCGGGTGGCACGGCCCTATTTCCTGCTGGCGGCCAACTATGCCTTTTATTGCTATGATCCTTCCAACCGCCCGCTGGCGCTGGTGCTGGCCGGGGCTACCCTGCTGACCTGGGTCTGCGGGCTGGTCATCGGCAAAAGCCGTTCCAAAGTTCTGCGGGTGGTCTTTTTGTTGCTGTCCATCGGCGGCGGCGTGGGTATCCTGCTGTATTACAAATACTGGAACCTGCTGGCCGACGCCATCGGCGGTATCACCGGCGGCACCGTCCCCCATCTGGACCTGATCACCCCGCTGGGATTGAGCTACTTCACCTTTGCGGCGCTGAGCTACAGCATCGACGTGTTCAAAAAGCGCTGCCGGGTGGAACCGAACCTGCTGCATTACGCCATGTTCGTCAGCTTCTTCCCCACCATGATCACAGGCCCCATCGAGCGGTATCCCCATCTACGGCCCCAGATCAAGAAACCCCGCCGGTTCAGCTATACCCGGTGTGCGGGCGGTGCCTTCCGCATCCTGTGGGGCTACACCAAAAAGATGGTGATTGCCGACAACCTGAGCGTATACACCAGCTTCGTGTTCACCAATCCCGCTTCCATGAACGGCCCCAACCTGCTGGCAGCCAGCATCCTGTTTGCCATCCAGCTGTACATGGACTTTTCCGGCTGCTGTGACATTGCTCTGGGCGTGGCCCGCATTCTGGGCTATGACCTGATCGAGAACTTCAACAGTCCCTTTGAATCCACCAGCTTCAGCGAGTTCTGGACCCGCTGGCACGTGAGCATGACCAGCTGGTTCCGGGATTACATCTACTTCCCCTTGGGCGGCAGCCGCTGCTGCCTGCCCCGCCGCCTGATGAACGTGGTCATCGTGTTCGTGGTGTCCGGCCTGTGGCACGGCGCCGACTGGCGGTATCTGATGTGGGGCCTGGCCTGCGGCGTTCTGTCCGCTTTCGGGCGGCTGACCTTCGGTGCCCGCAAAGTGCTGTGGCGGTACAATCCCCTCTACCGTGCCGTCTGGTGCAAGAATCTCATCCAGCGAGCGCTGGTGTTTTTGATGTTCGTAGCCACCCTGGTGTTCTTTGCCAGCGCCCTGTACAACGCCGATCCTTACGGCGTGTATGCGGGCATCTTCCAGGGCTGGCAGGGCGGCCTGTCCGCAAGCTGGGACAGCGTGCGCACCTTGCTGCATGACAGCGGCATCGACGGACGTTTGCCGGTGGTGCTGACCTGCGCTTCCCTCATCGTCTTTGCCGCCGAAAGCAACGGCCGCAGCGTGGCCCGCTGGATCCGCAACCAGAGCTTTGTGCTGCGCTGGACGCTGTATTACGCGGCGGCAGCGGCGTTGCTGTTCTTCGGCGCTTTCGGCCAGAGTGCATTCATCTACCAGCAGTTCTGATCCGGCCTTTTGTCTGAATCTGAGGAAGGAGCCCTTCGCATGGCACAACATACCCAAACACCTGTTCCCCAGCAGCCCCAGCGCCTGCAGCGTTCGGGGCGTGTGGCGGCCCCGCCGCGCCCGGCAAAAGCCGCCCCCCGCAAGCGCCCCAGCCTGATCCGGCGGTTCTTCTACGGGCTGGTACGCCGGATCTATTTCGGCGGAAAGACCCTGTTCCGTATCGCTTTGCTGGTCCCCATCCTGGTATTTATGGTGTGGGTCAGCTACACGGTGGACCGCAGCGGTCTGTTCCAGGGCGCTCTGGCCCCCCGCCGCATCGTGGACCTGATGCTCCAGGGCTATGACGTGACCAACTTTGAATCCATGGACGAGCGCGAAGTGGTGCAGCTGTTTGCCCAGGACGTGCCCGAAACGCCCCAGGTCATCGGCATCGGTTCCAGCCGCATTCTGCAGTTCAACCGGGAACTGGTGGGTGTGGACAGCTTTTTCAACATGGGCGTGACCGGCGCCGACGTGCGGGACAACATGACCAGCTATTACAAGATGGTCACCTACGACAAAGCCCCCGATGTGCTGATCTGGAGCGTGGACCCGTGGGTGTTCTACGGCAGCGAAGCCGCCTATGACTACCGCGCCGACGCTGAGCTGTACAACGAGTTTCTGACCAAGGTTCTGGGCGTCCCCACCGACTACGAAGAGCCGGACAAGGTGGAGCTGTGGAAGGCTCTGGTAGAACCCGCTTATTTCCAGGGAAACGTGGACTATTACGTCAAGAACCGCGGCCAGGACGTGGTGACCGACGACGACGGCAACACCATCGAGTTCAACCCCGTCACCGGCGACCCCTACGACCAGGCCACCACCATCAAACGGTCGGACGGCAGCGTTCTGTACGACACGGCTTTCCGCAACCAGACCCAGGAACAGATCCTTGCTCTGGCGGCAGCAGCCAGCCAGACCTTCAACAGCGTACATATGGAAGGCTTCGACGAGATGAGCCAGACCCAGATCCAAGCATTTGAAGCCTTCATCGACTACGCTCACAGCCAGGGCACCACCGTGATTTTGGTGCTTTCTCCCTGGCATCCCTTCCTGTACAACTATCTGCTCAACGAGACCGACATGCACAAGGGATTTTTCCAGGTGGAAAACTGGGTGCGTCAGTACTGCGCCGAGAACAACGTTCCTTTGTACGGCAGCTACGATCCCGAATGCATCGAAGGCATTGAGGAGATGGACTTCTTTGACGGGCTGCACTGCAAAGATACCGGCATCAAGAAATTCTTCCCCGGTGTGCCCGCCGTGCTGGAAGCCATCGAGACCAACACCCTGCCCGACCCGCTGGCGGTGACGCCCCGCACCAGCCTGCCCACCGCCGAGGACAGCACCGAAACCGGAACGCAGGACGGCGACATGGCCGATGCAGAAACCGCCGACACGGCCGCCTGAACGCCTTACCGCTTTTTTAGCCAAAAGCCCGGCAAGGCGCTTGACAGATTTTATGAAATCTGATACACTAAGCCTTGTTATTAAAATTTAAATGCGTGGACGGGGAAAAAGCAATACCAGTTCCAGCTCAAGAGAGCCGCCGGTTGGTGCGAGGCGGTGCGGAGGGTATCGGCGTCACTGGCCCCTGAGCAGCCGGGTTGAGCAGAATGTTCTGTTAGGCCCGGGCGGAATCCTGAGCGTTATCGTGCAGGCGCGATTCGCCCCGGCTTGCTGGCCGATCGTACAAAGTGGCCGCCCCGTTCAGGACGGCAATGAGAGTGGTACCGCGGGTACGGCAAAAAACGAATTTGCTCCCGTCTCTCAAAGGCATCTGCCTTTGAGGGGCGGGTTTTGTTTTTGCAAAAACAGCCCCCCAAAGGCGCACACAACCTGAAGGAGGCAATGAATCATGATGGACGCAACCAAATATCACGTAGGCTATTATCCCCCGCCGGTGGAGCCGGGCCATGTATATGAATGGCCCCAGAAGGACCACATTGAAGAAGCACCCGCCTGGTGCAGCGTGGACCTGCGGGACGGCAACCAGAGCCTGATCGTGCCCATGAGCCTGGACGAGAAGGTGGAGTTTTACGAGATGCTCCTCAAGGTGGGCTTCAAAGAGATCGAGGTCGGCTTCCCCGCCGCCAGCGAGACCGAATACGCCTTCCTGCGCAAGCTCATCGACGAGAACCGCATTCCCGAAGATGTGACCGTGCAGGTGCTGACCCAGTGCCGCGACCACATCATCCGCCGCACCTTTGAGGCGGTGAAGGGCGCCCCCCGGGCTATCATCCACTTCTACAACTCCACCAGCGTGGCCCAGCGGGAACAGGTCTTTCGCAAGAGCAAGGAAGAGATCAAGCAGATCGCCGTGGAAGGCGCCAAGCTGGTCAAGCAGCTGAGCGAGGAATACGAAGGGAACTTCCTCTTCGAGTACAGCCCCGAGAGCTTCACCGGCACCGAGCCGGAGTACGCCGTGGAGGTTTGCAACGCCGTGCTGGATGTGATGCAGCCCACCCCCGACCGGGCGCTGATCATCAACCTGCCGGTCACCGTGGAGATGCGCAACCCACACGCCTACGCCAACCAGCTCGCGTGGTGCCGCCA
>CALXHS010000130.1 GCA_944388165.1 uncultured Gemmiger sp.
CGAAGGGACTCGAACCCCCGGCCCACTGCTTAGAAGGCAGTTGCTCTATCCAGCTGAGCTACGGGCGCGCATGGTTCTTGACCCCCTTGTACGGGAACAAGCTGCGTTTGTTAATATACCATACGCAGCCTGAAAAGTCAAGCCCCATCCAGAAAAAATATCAAACTTTTGCGGAATATACCCCCACCGGCGGTTCGCTGTTCACAAAGTACAGCTCATACCACAGGATGAAGGAATAAATGCTCCAGATCTTGGTCATGTTTTTGGCACGGCCGGCCTTGTGGTCTTCCAGCAGGGTGCAGATCTCCGGCACGTTAAAGAACTGTTCCGCCACCGGGCCGGTGAACTTTTCCTTCACCATGCCGTAATACTTATCCTGCCGCAGCCAGTCGTTCAGAGGCACCGGGAAACCCAGTTTCTTGCGCTGGGCCACGCTTTCGGGCAGCTGCTTCAGCGCCGCGCCGCGCAGGGCGATCTTGGTGTGTTCCTTGTCGCAGCGGTAACGGCGGGGAATGCTCAGGGCCACATCCAGCATCTCCCGGTCCAGGAAAGGCACGCGCAGCTCCAGAGAGTTGGCCATGCTCATGCGGTCGGCCTTGAGCAGGATGTCGTACAGCATCCAGGTGTGCATATCCACCCACTGCAGCTGGGTGGGTTCATCCAGGCCCTGGACTTTATCAAAGTAAGGCTTGAAGAAGGCCTCGGGGGCGGGGTTGCCGTAGTTCTTTTTCAGGTAACGGTCCCGTTCCACCGGGGATTCAAACACATAATTGGCACGCATATACCGCTGCCAGGGTTCCCGGCCGCCCCGGACCAGGAAGTGGCGGCCCTTGAACTGGGGCATCTTCTCCGCCGTGCGGGAGAGGAAGCGGCGCACCGCTTTTGGCACCTTGCGGCCGTAATCCTCAAAGTGGACGGCCTGGCAGTACATGGGATAGCCGCCGAACAGCTCGTCGGCGCCTTCGCCGGACAGCACCACCTTCACGTACTTGCGGGCGTTCTGGGCCAGGAAGTACAAGGGCACCTCCGCCGGGTTGGGCATGGGTTCGTCCAGATACCACTGGATCACCCGGTTGGCCTCAAAGAACTGGTCGGCGTCCACCTTGTTGGCGATGCTGGGCACCCCGATCTCCTTGCTGAAGGCCTGGGCATAGGGCAGCTCGGAGTATTTTTCCTCCGCATAGCCCACCGAGAAGCTCTTCACATGGGGGGTACCTTTGGCCACCTCGTTGACCACAAAGCTGGAGTCCACGCCGGAGGAGAGGAAGCAGCCCACCTCCACGTCGGCGATCTGGTGGGCGGCCACGCTCTCGGCAAAGGTTTCGGTGATCTTTTTCTCCCAGTCCTCCTGGGTCTTGGTCTCATCGATATGGTAGCGGATGTCAAAGTACCGCTCGATAGTCATTTCGCCGTCTTTCCAAGTGAACATATGAGCGCCGGGCAGCTTGAACACATCCGCAAACATGGTCTCCTCGTTGGGGATGTATTCGATGCTGAGGTATTCGGGCAGGCGCTTTTCGTTCAGCTGTTTCTTGAAGCCGGGATGGGCCAGGAAGCACTTGATCTCGCTGCCGAAAAGGAAAATCCCATCCACATTATAATAATAGAAGGGCTTGATGCCGAAGATGTCCCGGGCGCCGAACATGGTCTTGTTCTTGCGGTCCCAGATCACAAAGGTGAACATGCCCCGCAGCTTGGCGGGCAGGTCCTTGCCCCACTGTTCATAGCCGTGGAGGAGCACCTCGGTATCCGAATGGGTAGCGAAAGTATGGCCCGCGGCCTCCAGTTCGGCACGCAGGGTCTGGAAATTGTAGATCTCGCCGTTGAAGATGACCACCAGGCTCTCATCCTCATTGTACATGGGCTGGCGGCCGCCTTCCAGGTCGATAATGGAAAGACGGCGGTGGCCCAGAGCCACCTGGTCGTCCACATAATAGCCCTCGCCGTCGGGGCCGCGGTAGGTGATCAGGTCCGCCATGGCCTTGACGGTGGCCCGGGCGGTTTCGGCGTCGTGTTTGCGCTGGGCAAAGCCGGTGATGCCACACATGGATGTTATCCCCCTCTGTGTCAGTCGGTCAGACCCTTGTTGCCGTAATAGCGGGCGGTCTTGCGGTAGTAGTTCAGCTGGCTGCGCAGATACCACAGCCCCCGTTTCAGGCTGCGGTCCTCCTTGCAGTAGAGCTGGTGGGCGCAGCGGCCCTGCTTTTTCAGCCGGGCGGCGGCAGCCAGCAGCGTTTCATCTTTCAGATACTTGCGGATGACGCCGTAAGGGGCGATCATCCACAGGCTTTCGGTATCGGCGATGGTAAAACCGGTGTCCTTGCCTTCCAGCACATCCTGCACCAGCCAGCGGGCCAGGTTGTAGCCGGCGGCGGTGACAAAGTAGCTGGAACGGCCCTGGCGGGGGTTCATCTCAAAGAGTTTATACTCCCCGGTGCGGGCGTCGTACTTCATATCAAAGTTGGCATAGCCCACCCAGCCCATGTCCTCCAGGAACGCCCGCATCCGCTCCAGCAGGGCGGCGTCGTTGATCTCGGGGGAAGAGAGGATGGCGGCGTAGTTGCCGATGCCCTCGGGGGTCTGTTCCTCCAGCAGGGGGCGGCCCAGGGCCATCAGGTGCACCTTGCCGTCCAGACCGCAGTATGCATTGAGCACCCGCATGCAGTTGTCGTCGCCGGGGATGTACTCCTGCAAAATCAGGTCGTCCTGGTAGGAGCTGCCGTAGATGGCGGTGGTGATGGCGTCGTATTCCGCCCGGTCATGGGCCAGGAAGACCTTCTTCTTGTGGGGGAAGGTGCAGTTCCAGTAAGCCGGGGAGTTGCTGGCCTTGATGATGACCGGGAAATCGAAGGGGAATTCGGCGTCCTTGTAGTTCTGCGCCGTGCAGGTGGCCGTCTTGGGATAGGACAGGCCGTGGGCGGCACAGGCTTTATAAAAGTTGTCTTTTATGTCAAGATCCAACACCGTTTGCAGTTCCGGGCAGGCAAAATGGAAGTAAGGCTCCAGGGCTTTACGGTTCCGCGCCATGAGGATGGTGTAGCCGTCGGCGCAGGAGACCAGCAGCAGCGGCCGGTTCTGATAGTCGTGGGCCTTGGCGTAATCCACCAGGGTGCGCACAAAGGTCTCGTCATTTTCCAGGTCGGGTTCCACCACGGCGATGTTTACCAGCCGGGTGTTGCGGCTGGCCACCAGCACGCCCTTGCAGACGGCGTCGCTCACCACGCCGTATTCGGTATAAAAGCTGCGGGCCATGCCGTAGACATTGGCGTCGCTGCCCAGCAGCACAGGTTGAAAGTTCAGCATAACAAAGCCTCTTTGTTCATACAGATGGTATATTCCTGATTATTGTACGTCCAAAGCGGTCCCGTTGTCAATCTTTTGCACCGCCCGGCGCTCCCGGCAGGGAAAGCCGCCTGCCTTTACAGTATGCGCCGCAGAGCCCGGAGGTATCACCCGGGTCGGAGCGGCGGCATACTTTTACATCCTTTTTGGGCGGGGCGGGCTTTTCTTTTTGGGGGCAACTGTGTATAATATAGGGTATTAAAATCTTACGGTACCCCAAGGAAAGGGAAATTTTATGTGCGGAATCGTTGGTTTTGTGGGCGCGCGGAATGACGCGCGCGATGTGTTGCAGGCCATGATGGACCTGATCGCCCACCGCGGGCCGGACGGCCAGGGCCAGTTTGTGGAAGGCCCGGCGGCCCTGGGGCAGCGGCGGCTTTCCATCATCGACCTGGAAGGCGGCCGCCAGCCCATGTACAACGAGGATGAAAACCTTGTTGTGGTCTTTAACGGCGAGATCTACAACTTTCAGCCCCTGACCGAGGAGCTGAAGGCCGCCGGGCATACCTTCGCCACCCGGTCGGACACCGAGGTCCTCCTGCACGGGTACGAAGAATGGGGCAAGGGCCTGCTGGACCGGCTGCGGGGCATGTTCACCTTTGCGTTGTGGGACCGCCGGGAAGAGACTCTGCTGCTGGCCCGGGACCATTTCGGCATCAAGCCGCTGTATTACTACCAAAACGAAGCCGGGGAACTGCTCTTCGGCAGCGAGATCAAGAGCTTTCTGGCCCACCCGGCCTTTCACAAGGAACTGAACGAGGACCAGCTGTCCCTGTATCTGTCCTACCAGTTCTCCCCCGGGGAAAACACCTTCTTCAAGGGCGTAAAAAAGCTGATGCCCGCCCACTGGCTGGAATGGAAGGCCGGTGAGGTGACGGTACAGCGCTACTGGCGCCCCGAGTTCACCCCCGATGACGGCCCTTCCCTGGAAGAGTGGGAGAAGGCCATCAGCGACGCCATGAAGGAGAGTGTTTCCGCCCACAAGATTGCCGACGTGGAGGTGGGCAGCTTCCTTTCTTCCGGCGTGGACTCCAGCTATATGGCCGCCCTGGCCAAGGTGGATAAGACCTTCACCGTGGGCTTTGCCAACAAGCAGTACGACGAGACCGATTATGCCACCGAGTTTTCCAAGCATATCGGGGTGAAGAACTACGCCTACCGCATCACCCCCGAGGAATACTGGGCCAACCTGGGCCGCATCCAGTATCACATGGACGAACCCCTGGCCGACGCCGCCAGCGTGGCGCTGTACTTCGTCAACCGGGAAGCCGCCAAGCAGGTGAAAGTCTGCCTGTCCGGCGAAGGGGCGGACGAATTCTTCGGCGGGTACAACATTTATAAAGAGCCCTTCACCGTGAGCTGGTACGACCGGCTGCCTCTGTGGCTGCGCCGGAGCGTGGGGGCGGTGGCCAACCTGTTGCCGCCGGTGCCGGGGGTGAACTTCCTGGTGCGCCGGGGCAAGCCGCTGGAAGAGCGGTATATCGGCAACACCAACCTCATGGGCGAGCGCCGCAAACGCAAGCTGATGAAGAACTACACCGGCAACTGCAAGCCCACCGACATCTCCCGCCCCTTCTTTGAGATGACCAAGGGCCAGGACCCGGTGACCCGGATGGAATACTGCGACCTGAACCTGTGGATGGTGGGCGATATCCTGCTGAAGGCCGACAAGATGAGCATGTCCAACTCTCTGGAACTGCGGGTGCCTTTCCTGGACCGGAAGGTCTTTGAACTGGCCTGCCGCATCCCCACCAAGTGCAAGGTCAACGCCCAGCAGACCAAGATCGCCATGCGGGGCGCCGCCGAAATGACCATCCCCGCCAAGACGGCGGACAAGAAAAAGCTGGGCTTCCCCGTTCCGGTGCGGGCCTGGCTGCGGGAAGAAAAGTACGCCGCCGTGCTGCGGGAGGCTTTCCACAGCGAAGCAGCGGAGAAATTCTTCAACACCAGTGAACTGAACCGCATGCTGGACCAGCATGTCAGCGGCAAGCGCGACAACTGGCGTCAGCTGTGGTGTGTGTTTATCTTCCTTGTCTGGTACGACGAATATTTTGTGAAGAGGTGAAGAGCCGATGCTGCTGAAACAACTGCTGAAAGGGCTGCGCTACACACTGGTGCAGGGCACGCTGAACGCCGAAGTGGCCGACATCTTCTATGATTCCCGCAAGGTCACCGAAAACGGCCTGTTCGTCTGCATTGTGGGCACCCAGCGGGACAGCCACGATTATGCCGCCGATGTGGCCGCCAAGGGCGCTTCGGTGCTGGTGATCCAGCACGACCTGGCCGACGGTGTGCTGGAAAGCATGCCCAATGTGACGGTGCTCCAGTTCGAGAACACCCGCTATGCCATGGCCATGCTGTCCGCCGCCTACTTCGGCCATCCCGCCGAGGAGATGACCATGGTGGGGGTGACCGGCACCAAGGGCAAGACCACCACCACCCACATGATCCGGTCGGTGCTCACCGCCGCCGGGCACAAGACCGGCATGATCGGCACCAACGGTGTGTATTATCCCGGTCACCACTATGACCTGAACAACACCACCCCCGAAAGCTACGAACTGCAGAAGATTCTGCGCCAGCTGGCCGACGCGGGCTGCGACGCCTGCGTGATGGAGGTTTCCAGCCAGGGCGTGATGATGGACCGGGTGGCGGGCATCCACTACCGGGTGGGGGTGTTCACCAACCTGTACCCCGACCACATCGGCCCCGGGGAACATTCCAGCTTTGAGGAATACCGCAGCTGGAAGGGCAAGCTGTTCCAGCGCTGCGACATCGGCGTGGTAAACGCCGACGACGAGAACACCGCGCCCCTGCTGGAAGGCCATACCTGCCGGCTGATCACCTACGGCATCGAGAAGCCCGCCGACTACCGCGCCGGGCAGGAATACCGCCTGCTGCGCAGCAAGACCATGCTGGGCGTGGAGTTCACCCTCACCGAGCCCGACGGCCACACCCTGGATGTGCAGGTGGCCATGCCGGGACGGTTCAGCATCTACAATGCCCTGGCCACCATCGGGGTGGGCAAGGCGCTGAACCTGCCCGATGAGCCCATCCACCAGGGCCTGCGGGATACGGTGGTGAAGGGCCGTGTGGAGCTGGTGCCCATCAGCCACCGGTTCACCATCCTCATCGACTACGCCCACAACGAGGCCGCCACCGAAAGCCTGATGGAGACCCTGAAGGCCTACAATCCCCACCGGATGGTGGTGGTGTTCGGCTGCGGCGGCAACCGCAGCAAGCTGCGCCGGTACGGCATGGGCGAGGTCTGCTCCAAGATGGCGGATTTCCTCATCCTCACCGAGGACAACAACCGCTTTGAGAAGGTGGAGGACATCATCGCCGACATCAAGGAGGGCATCGCCAAGGGCAACCCCGACGTGCCTTACGTGGAGATCCCCGACCGTCTGGACGCCCTGCACTACGCTATCGACCACGCCGAGGAAGGCGACCTCATCGCAGTCATCGGCAAGGGGCACGAGGCTTACCGCGACCGGGAGGGCGTAAAGACCCCCTTCCTGGAACGGGAACTCATCGAGGAATACGCCGCCGAAAAGGGCATCGAATAACCTCACATACAACAAACCGGCGCGGAGAAGGCTAAACAGCTTTCTCCGCGCCGGTTTGTTTTATCTGTCTGGTTATCAGCCCCGGGTCTGTTCCCAGTATTCCCCCATGCTGGCGCCCTTCTGCCCTGTGACCTCGTCGGTGAGGTAGCCTTCCAGCCCCGCTTGTGCCGGGGTCCAGGCACGGGCGGTATCCTCGTCGGGATATTCCACCTCGGCATACATAAAGTGCCCCGGCTGGCCCGGGTCCACGTCGTTCACTTCCAGGTGAAGCCCGCCGGGCAGGTCATAGTCCCGGCGTTCCTTTTTGATGAGGGGTTTGCCGATGAGGGATTCCAGCTGACCGAAAAGGCCGGCATCGATCTCGGTCTCGATCTCCTGCCGGCTCATGCCGGTGGGGTCGGGGGCACCTTTGAAACAGAGGACCAGCGCCGTGGGGCCGCCCTGCAGCGCTTCCCGCCGGATGCGCACGGTGGGCCGCACGCTGATATACCCCTGGTCCATCTGCTGCACCCGCACCGGTTCCAGCCCTTCGGGCCAGCCGGTCACCATCCATTTGCGTTCGATCTCCATACCCTGTTCCCCCGCTTTTGTGCGAATTCCGGGCGGCTGTTCCGCCCGCAACAGTATACCATGCTTGCGCCGGTCCCCGCAAGCGGGTATAATGATAGAAAGCTGCGGCATGCCGCAAAACAAGAGTTAAGAAAAGAGAGTCGCCCATGCAGCATTTGAAGCAATTCTGTACCTGTAAGAACCTGTGGTTCCTGCTGTTGGTCGCCGTGCAGGTGATCTTTCTGCTGGCCCGGTTCGTTTCGGATTTCGGGGCGGGCACGGCCATCGACGTGACCCCCGACCTGATCATCCCCTATACCGAGGAAGCGGTGAACGATTCCCGGGGGACCCAGGTGGAAAACTATGTGGGTCAGTTCGCCACCACCCGGTGGCTGAACATTGAGCCCGGCAGCTACCAGGTGGTGGTGACCTACGCCAACAACGGCGGCACCGGCACCGTGCGCTTCCTGGACGAGGTCATGCCCACCGCCCAGTACGATGTGGCCAGCCTGCCCCCGGGACGCAGCAGCAGCACCTTCACCCTGTGGATGGAACACGGGTGCGAAGTGGCCCAGATGCAGTTCTATTCCGACTGCGGCGAAGGCCAGGTGACCTTTATCACCGGGGTGCAGATCATTCCCACCCACTCCTTTGCCTATGTGCATTTCCTCACCGTGCTGGCCTTGTTCGCCGCCATCGACTGGATCCTGCTGGTGGTGACCCGCCGTGTGGCCCTGCCTTGGCGCACCCTGGAGTCCCGGTACAGCATGCTGGCGGTGCTGGCCCTGGTGGCCATTGCCTGCCTGCCCCTGGGACTGGGCTACATCATCTACGGCCACGACCTGACGGTGCATCTTTCCCGCATTGAGGGGCTGAAAGCCGGTCTGCTGGCCGGGCAGTTCCCGGTGCGGATGAACCCCGACCTGGTCAACGGCAAGGGGTATCCCTTCAGCCTGATGTACGCCGACCTGCTTCTGTATCCGGCAGCGTTCCTGCGGATTCTGGGCTTCAGCCTGCAGACGGTGTACAAGCTGTACGTGCTGGCCATCACCCTGGCCACCGCCCTGGTCACCCGGTTTGTGCTGCGCCGCATGTTCGGCAACGAGATGGTGGCCCTGGCCGGTACCGCCCTGTACCTGCTGGCCCCCTATCGTCTGACCAACGTATACGTGCGGGCTTCCATGGGCGAATACTCCGCCATGGTCTTTCTGCCCCTGGTGATCTACGGCCTGTGGCGCATCTACCGCCAGAAACCCGGTGAAAAGGCCGAGCCCTGGTGCTGGGTCTCCCTGGCCATCGGCTTTACCGGCCTTTTGCAGAGCCATCTGCTCACCAGTGTGATGACCGGTTTCCTCACCGCCATCTTCTGCATCCTTTACGCCAAGCGCACCTTCCGCCGCCCGGTGCTGCCCAGCCTGTGCAAGGCCGCCGGGGTGGCCCTGGTGTGGAACCTGTGGTTCCTGGTGCCCCTGGCCCAGTACATGGTGGAGGGGGTCTGCCGCATCAGCGGCCGGTACGACGCTTCCTATCTGCGGGACACCGCCGTTATGCTGGGCCAGATGTTCATGGTCTTCGGCAAGGGCACCGGCACCTCCCAGTCCCTGGCTTTGGGCATGGACGGTGAGATGACCCTGACCCTGGGCATCGCCCTGGGGCTGGGCGCCCTGCTGCTGGTGGCGGCCCTGCTGGACCCCGCCGTGCGGGAAAGCAACCGCAAGGTGCTGCGCATCAGCCTGTGGGCTTTCGGGTTCGGCGCTCTGTGCGTCTGGATGGCCAGCGATGTCTTCTCCTGGTATGATATCTTCCTGAGCCAGAACCCGGTGTTCAAGGCTCTGTCTTCCCTACTGGGCAAGCTGCAGTTTGCCTGGCGGTTCCTGAGCCCCGCCAGCCTGCTGCTGGCCCTGTGCGCCGCGGGGGCCCTGACCCTTTTGTGGAACAAGCGCCGGGATCTGGCCAAGCAGGCAGCCCTGGTGCTGGTACTGCTGACCCTGATCCCCGCCGGGTACCAGATGTACGACAGCTGCGCCAACAGCGTGGTGACCACCTACATGAGCCTGGGCGCCATGGGCGTGGCCAGCCCCCTGAAGGAGTCCCAGCTGGCGGGCGGCGAGTATCTGCCCTATGACCTTTCGGACGAACTGAGCCCCGCCCAGTTCAACGACACCAACTTCTATTTTGACGAAGGTGTGGAGGCCGAGAGCTATTCCTGCGGACAGCTGAGCGTGAGCTTTACTGCCACCAACACCAATGACACCGAATCCATCGTAGTGGTGCCCCTCTTCGCCTACCCAGGCTATGAGATCACCGACACCGCCGGTACCGCCCAGCTCAGCCGCCAGGACGGCTACCTCATCGTGGTGCTCCCTGCCGGGTACAGCGGCACCGTCACCGTACAGTGGGCAGGCTTCTGGTTCTGGCGTGCAGCCGACCTCGTCAGCCTGGCCGGCATCGCCGCCACCGTGGTTTTTTGGGTGCGCCGTCGCCGTCAGGTGGCCGCAATCTGACACGTAGCCGGGCGTTTCATACAAAAACCTGTTTCCTGTTTTGTGCACTTCGGTATAGATTCTGGCCAAAACGTGGGTTTTCCACCGAGGTGCGGGTTTTCGATTTGTTCAAACCGCCAGTTGCATTTTGGGCTTCCGCCCCGTATAATAATGGCATACAGCAAGGGCGCTGCGATTTTTTCGCAGCGCTTTTTTTCTTGCTTTTCGTCCCGGGGTGGGGCAACAATCTGCAGGGTAAAGGAGTAAAGAAGTATGGCAGCAACCGTTATGGAAATCTACGGCAGCAAAGTCTTCAACGAATACGAGATGCGTGAGCGTCTGCCCAGTTCGACCTACAAGAGCCTGAAGGCCACCATTGAGAAGGGCCAGCCTCTGGACCTGGACGTGGCCAACGTTGTGGCCAGCGTGATGAAGCGCTGGGCCATTGAAAAGGGCGCCACCCATTACACCCACTGGTTCCAGCCGCTCACCGGCATCACCAGCGAAAAGCACGACGGCTTCGTCAGCCCCCAGAAGGACGGCACCGCCATCATGGAATTCTCCGGCAAGGAGCTCATCAAGGGCGAGCCGGACGCTTCCTCCTTCCCTTCCGGCGGCCTGCGTGCCACCGCGGAAGCCCGCGGCTACACCGCCTGGGACCCCACCAGCTACGCCTTTGTGAAGGATGACGTGCTGTGCATCCCCACCGCTTTCTGCTCCTACACCGGCGAGGCGCTGGACAAGAAGACCCCCCTGCTGCGTTCCATGCAGGCCATCTCCGACCAGGCCCGTCATGTGCTGCAGCTGTTCGGCAAGGACGTGGACCGCGTGAGCACCACCGTCGGCCCCGAACAGGAGTATTTCCTGGTCCGCAAGGAAGACTATGAAAAGCGCCTGGACCTGGTCCTCACCGGCCGCACCCTCTTTGGTTCCGCTCCCTCCAAAGGCCAGGAACTGGAAGAGCACTATTTCGGTGTGATCCGTCCCGTTGTGTCCGAGTTCATGAAGGAGCTGGACGACGAGCTGTGGAAGCTGGGCATTCCCGCCAAGACCAAGCACAACGAGGTAGCCCCCGCTCAGCATGAGCTGGCCCCCATCTACGACACCACCAACGTGGCCATCGACCACAACCTGCTGACCATGGAGATGATGAAGAAGATCGCCGCCAAGCACGGTCTGGTCTGCCTGCTCCATGAAAAGCCCTTTGAAGGCGTCAACGGCAGCGGCAAGCACAACAACTGGTCCCTGAGCACCCAGGACGAAAACCTGCTGGATCCCGGCGATACCCCCATGGA
>CALXHS010000131.1 GCA_944388165.1 uncultured Gemmiger sp.
TCATACAGGCGGTAGCTGATGACGCTGCCCACCCCGAACTCCGCGATGGAGAAGAAGTTGAAGATGTTGTTGATGGTATCCGAATACCCGGGGACGAAGGCGTCGAAGTTGGTGACAAAGAGCTTGCGGGTGATGAGCCCCAACAGCAGCAGCACCAGACTTTGGCCCAGGGTATAGACCAGATTGATGAGGGTGCGTTTGGTTCGCAAGGTGTTCTCCTTAGTGTTTCAGGTGTGCGGCCAGCCACAGTCCGGCCCGGGGGCCCAGCAGGGTGATCATCCAGCGGAAGAGGACCCAGTCCGCCCGGCCGGCGGCCTGCTCTCCCCTGCCGTAGAGATTCCGGCAGCGGGCAATGAGGATGGCACAGGCGCGGCGGACGGTCTTGTCCTTCACCGCGGCGCCCCGGGCCTGGGGCCAGAACACGTTGGCCATCCGCCGCCAGACCTCGTCCTGTTCTTCCGGAGTGAAGCCCCCGGCATCGGGACGGGCGAACAGCTTGCGGAATTCCTTCTGGGCGGCCAGAATGCCCACAAAATGTTTGGGCTGGTTGCTGTTGAGCAGGCTGCCCGCCCGGTTGACCCGGTAGACAGTGATGGGGAAATCCAGGAAATACAGCCGGGTGCAGTGGTGCAGCAGCAGCAGGTCGAAGGGGTAATCCTCCGCCCAGACCACCTTGGGCCAGAAGGCCGTGCCGGTGGCTTGCAGCAGGGCGCGGCGGATGCAGAACCGCCACACCGACCAGTTGCCGCTCTCGTACAGCTTCTGTACCCGGGCGGCGTAGTCGGCGCTCTCAAAGGGGCCGGGAACGAAATCCGGCAAAGAGGCGGCCTTGGGCTGGGATCTGGGCGCGGCAGCGTCCAGTTCCAGATACCGCCCCACATACCAGTCGTAGCCGGGGGCGGCGTCCAGGGCAGCCCGCAGGTTTTGCAGCATATCCGCGGGCCAGAGGTCGTCGCTGTCCAGAAAGAGCACCCACTCTCCCTTGGCTGCTTTCAGCCCGGTGTTGCGGGCGGCGGCCAGACCGCCGTTTTCCCGGTGGATGGTCACCACGCCGGGGCAGTTCTCGGCGAAGACATCGCACATTTTACCGCTCTGATCGGTGGAACCGTCGTCCACCAGGATGCACTCCCAGTCCCTGGGCCCGGGCTGTTCCACCACGCTCTTGACGCAGGCGGACAGGTAATTCTGCACGTTATACACCGGTACAATGACCGAAAAACGGATGGGTGTTTGTTCGTCGCGCCCCATGGCGCACCTCCCTTATCCTTCGCCAGTGGGCAGCAGGGTCCAGTCCGGGGCATAGAGAGCGCTGCGCTTGCCGTTTGCATACCAACGGTCGGGGGCAAAGACGCGGCGGCCTTCCGGTTCGGCCAGATACTGACCCCACCAGCTGAAGGTGGAATTGCTGAGGATGAAATGACGGCACCGGGCCATGAGGTCCAGGTCCCACGCCGCGGGCCAGGTCCCCCGCACAAAGGCAGCGGGCAGGCCGGCGGTGTCCAGGTGGGCCTGCACATAGTCCGGTTCGTCGGAAAGGACACGAAGCTGGGCTTCGGGCAGAGTTTCCCGTACCGCCCGGCAGGCGTCGGCGTAATACCGGGGCCCGCAGACCTGCAAAGCCGCGTTTTCCGGCTTGCGGTAATCCCCGCAGCGCCAGTGCAGCGCCACCGGGCAATGTGCTTCGGCAATGGCCTGTGCGGCGGGCAGGGCGGCTTCGGGCAAATCTCCTTTGGCCCGCAGTTCCGCCCGGATGAGGGCTTCAGCGTGGGCAAAATAGCCTTCCGCCTGGAAGTACCCCCAGGCCAGGAAGTCCCGGCTGTGCCCCCGTTTGGCAGGCAGGAAGCCGTCGGTGGAGAAATGCAGTCCCAGGGCGTTGAGGAGCGGAGCCATCCGCCATTCAAAGGCGGTGTAGTCCTTGTCCATCATGCCGCCGCGCTGCTCGTATTTGATCATCAGGGCCTTGGCGGCGTTCTGCCGGGGCAGGTGGTTTTTGGCAAAGCCCGGTTCGGTGAGGATGCGCACCTCCGGGGCGATATTCAGCGCCTGCAGGGCGCATTGGGTGTGGGCGGGGGCGCCGTCCCGCCAGTCCTGCCGGTCCAGCAGGGTCACGGGTTCTTTACAGCGCAGGCCCAGCGCCCGGGCGAAAGCATAAATGAACATCTGGTTGCCCAGGCCGCCCGCCAGTTCGGCGTAGATCATCTGCTCCCCACCCCCGCCAGCAGTTCATACAGCGCCTGCATGCGCAGAGCGGCTTCCTTCTGTTCATAGCCTGCGGCTTCCAGTTCGGCCCAGTGGTCGCCGTGGGGGCCGCCCACCGCCGCCTTGTCCGCGGCGTCGGCCCACTGTTCCAGGGGAGCGTCCAGGGGCAGGAACCGCACCAGATCGGTCACCGCGCCGTCGCCGGGCACATTGGTGGAGGCCAGACAGGGGGTGCCGCATCCCTGGGCTTCCACCAGGGTGATGGGACTGCCCTCAAAGTTGCTGGGCAGCAGGAAGAGGTCGAAGGCGTTCATGAAAGCGGGAATGTCCTCCTGCACGCCGGTCTGGGTGATTTTTCCGGTCAGGCCCAGCCGGGCGATCTTTTCGTCCACGGCGGCCTGGTCCTCGCCGCTGCCCACCATCATCAGGTGCCAGCGGTCGTCCGCCTTGACCATGGCGGCAAAGATATCCAGCAGGAACAGCAGGTTTTTCTGGTGGTTATACCGCCCCACAAAGCCGCAGAGCCGGGCGGAATCAGGGATGTGATACTCTTCCCGCACCCGGTTCCGGGCGGCTTCATCGGGGTAAAAGCGGCTGTGGTCCACGGCGTTGCAGGCCACCGAGAAGTTGGTTTTGCGGTCGATGTGGTCGCCGAAAACAAACCGCCCCGCCGCCACGCCGCAGCCCAGGAACCAGTGGGCGGTGAGCTGGTACAGCCCATGGGCCATCCGCCAGACCAGGGTCATGGGCGGGTAGACGATGTGGCTGTGGACGATAAGCTTGGCCCCCGGGCAGTACAGCCGGATGAGCACGCAGGCCAGGGCGTTGGCCTTGCTGGCCGTGTGCAGGTGGACGATATCATACCCTTTATGGGTGCGCAGGAATTTGACCAGGTGGGGCAGGCGCTTTTTGTCGTCGTCCGGGATGGAGTACCAGTGCACGCCGTGGGCTTCCAGGGCGGGGCCGGTGCTTTGCTGGTTGGGCGGGCATGGCCCGGCCAGCAGGTCCACCTGGTAGGTTTCGGTATCCATGTGCAGCAGCAGGTTCTGGATATACCGCTGCACTCCGCTCTGCACGCCCAGGTTGTTGCCGATCATGAGGATGCGCATACAGCTTCTCCTTTGGGATAAGTTTACCAGTAACTGCCGCCCTCTACCTTTTCCTTGGCGGCGGGCTGTTCGCTGGTCTGAGGACGCACCCAGGCGTCGTTGTACAGCTTGCCGATGATGGGATGATCGTCCCACCGGCGGCCCTTGATGCCGAAAAGCAGCTGGGTGGCCCCGCTCATCTGCACGGCCATATGGCCGGTTTGCTTGGCGTGGGCGGCCAGGGGCAGGCTGTACGCCCCCGCCCCGATGACGGCCACCTCATAGTTGGCGGCATCCATCTGCACTTCCATGGCGGCCAGGGCATCGAACCAGGAAGTGTACCCGGTATCCTGCCCGGCCAGGCCCTGCACCGCCTGCACCACCGTCAGGGATGCAAATGCGGGCAGAATGTCGGTGCCGGGAAAAAGCTGTTCCCGCTTCTGGTACTGGCTCAGGATGCTCTCTTTGAAAGGATGCACCACCAGCACCTTTTTACCGGCCAGGGCTGCGCTCCAGGGATGTTCGTGATAATAGGGTTCCAGGGCCCGCAGCTGGGTGAAGCGGGTGTTTGTGCAGCCCCGGATGACCTCCCGTTCCGCCCCTACATCCCACAAAGCCAGCATATCGGCCTGATGGGCGCAGTCCACATACAGTTCACAGAAGCGGCGCAGCGTGTCGTCGTCGGTGGGAAAGACGCCGGACAGGTCCCGGATCTCCCGCCGGATGCGGTCGGAGAAATCCCGGCCGCCTTTTTGCAGGTATTCGGCCACTGCGCGCATCTCGGTGGCACCGCAGCGGCCGAAACAGAAGGGTTCACCCCGGCGCAGGGCCTCCCCCGCCAGGCGGTTGCCCTCGGCGGCGGGCAGCACGGTCACGCCCCGGTATTTCCAGCCGAAACGGGCGGACTTGACCAGGTTGCGGGTCAGTTCCAGCAGTTTGCCGTCATTGTCCATCCCGGTGTACCCCTTCCTCTTGCAGCATGGTCAGTACGGTGCGGGCGCTGTTGTCCCACAAAAAATGCTCCCGGATGCGCCGCCGGGCGGCTTCGCCCATGGCGGCGTTGCAGGCGGCAGCCTGCACCCCGGCGGCAAAGACGGCGGCATCGCCGTCCAGCCGCAGGCCGCTGACCCCGTCCTCGATGATCTGGTCGGGACCGGGGGCATGGCGGGCCACCGGCACACAGCCCGCGTACATGGCTTCCAGCAGGCTCATACCGAAGATCTCATGGTCGTTGAAGTTCACAAACACGTCGCAGGCATGGTAATAGGCATGTACTTCGGTGTTGGGCACGCTGGGAACATGCCGCCAGCGGTGTTCCAGCCCGGCCGCCTGCATCTCCCCTTGCAGGGTCTCGGCCAAAGCGCCGTTGCCGATGACCACCGCCTGCCAGTTCTGGGGCAGGGCGGCCAGCAGCGGCACCAGGTCCAGGGGGCGCTTGTAGGTGTCCAGGCGGCCCACAAAAAGCAAAATCTGGGCATCCGAGTCCAGGCCCAGGCGGGCCCGCAGTTCCGCCTTGGTGCCCTGTACTTCGGGGATGATGGCGGTGTCCAGCCCCACGGGCAGCACCCCGGCGCAGGGCACGCCCAATTCTTCCAGAGTATTCTTCACCGCCAGGGTCTTGGCGTAGGTGGGGGTCTTGCGGTAGATGGCCAGATTGCGGCGGCAGAGCAGATCCATCACCGCCCGCACCACCGGGTTGTGGGCGTCGGAACGCACCGCGCCCAGCTGGCTGTAAAAGAAGATGCCGTGTTCTTTGCAGAAATGGTACAGCCCCGGCACGCCCAGAGAGTTATCTCCCATCACGTGGACGGCGTCCACCTTTTCATCCAGAAGGGGCTGCCAGGTGGAATAGAAGGCATGCACCCGCCAGGCTTTTGCAGGCACATACAGCACTTTTACGCCGGGGGCGGGTTCCTCGGTCTCGATGGCATCGGCCCCCACCGCCGGGTAAAGCACCACGGCGCGGCAGCCCTGGGCGGCCAGGGCCCGGGCCAGGCCCACTTCCTGGCGGTTGTAGGCGCCTTTTTTGCCCGAAGCCCCGCAGTACAGCTGGGGAATGGCGATGGTCAGCATTGCTTGGGGTCCTCCTGTTTGGGGTTGGGGATGGGCGGCACCTTGGCCAGATACCGCGCGTCGATGATCTCCACGGCGTCGTCCCGGCAATAGGTATGGATACCGATAATCGAATCCGGGTCCAGCCCTTCGATCCGCACGTTGGCGGGCATGGCAGCGCAGAGGGGCGTTTCCTTTTCCCCCCGGCGGGTCCAGAACTGCAGGTAAACGCCGTAGTCCACCTTGGTACTGACCTGGGCGGGGCGCACCGTCTGCCCGGCCCAGGTGAAGACCGGACCGGCGTTGCGGGCGCCCAGGTCATAGTTTCGGTTTTCCAGCCCGAAGGTCTCGTCCTCCTCCAGCACAAAACCGTCCTCCGCCTGCTCGTCCACCCGCAGGGCATACCGGCGGTAACGGGTGTACAGGCCGTTTTCCGCCTTGACCTGGCTGCACAACAGGGTCAATTCCCCGGGCTGCACATCCAGCAGGATGGTGTCGGCCAGTTCCTTCTCCCCGGTGGGGAAGGCGCGCACCAGTTCCCATTCATCCGGGAACTGCTTGCAGCGGTAAAGGTTCAGGCTGTGGTTGGTGCCGGTCTCGGGGATCATCCACACTTCCCCGTTCCAGTCAAACACGGTAGGGAAAGAAAGGTGATAGCTTTCGGTGAGCACCGCTTTGGGCGCGCCGGGGTGTTTAGGGTCGGTGAGGTCGATGACCGCAATGTCCCCTTTGCCGGTGGCCATATCGAAGGCTTCACAGAAAAGCCAGCGGCCGCCCTCATGGTGAAAGAGCAGCGGGTCGGCGTACCAGACGCCGGGCTGCCCGGGCAGGCAGTTGTAGGGGTCCTCCCCCAGAGCGGGCAGAGGGTCGCACCCGGGGGCGGTGGGCACCGGACGCAGGGCGATGGTGTAGATCTCTTTCCATCCGGCCAGCTTTTTGGCCAGGCGCGCCGGGGGCATGTGCAGGGCGCGGTACAGTTGATTCATGCAGGGTTCTCCTTATTGAGGCGCGGGCGTCCCCTTCAGGACGGCGCGGTAAATTTCCATCAGCATACGGTAGTTTTCTTCGGGGGCAAAGGCGGCCAGAGCGGCAGCGCGCAAAGCGGCGGGGTCCATCTTCTCCCCCAGGGCGGGCAGTGCCCGGACGGCCTCGGCCAAAGCGGCGGCATTACCGGGGGCAAAGCGCAGGCCGTCCACGCCGGGGCGGACCATGGCCCCCACATTGCCCAGATCACTGGCCAGCACCGGGGTGCCCATGACGTGGGCTTCCGCCGGAACCAGGGCAAAGCTCTCATAGCACAGGCTGGGGGCCAGGGCGGCCCGGCTTTCCCCCAGCAGGGCGCGCAGCTCTTCCCGGGGAAGACGGCCCAGCAGCCGCACCCGGGGCACGGCCTGCTCTTTGACCCAGTCCGCCAGGGGGCCGTCCCCCGCAATGAGCAGTTCGGGGGCATCCGGGTCATTCGCCAGCAATTTCCAGCCTTCCACGGCGGTGCGCAGGCCCTTCAGTTCCTCCAGCCGTCCCGCAAAAACCACCTGGTTCCTGCGTTCGGACCAGGGAATGAGGGGCGGCAGAGGGCCTTCCGGCGCGGCGGTGTTGGGTTTGACGAAGAGCTGGGCAGGATTGAACACCCGGTGGCGTGTATTAAATCCCAGCAGCTTCTGCTTGTCAAAATCGGTGAGGGTGATGAGGTCCACCCGCTTGTAGGTCCCCAGCAGCCGGTGGAATCCATACACAAAGGCGCAGACGGCACTCTGGGCCAGGCTGTTCCGGTAGCATCGGTGCTGCACCGCCTGAAGCAGTCCGCCTTTGCGGCGGGGGCAGTCTTCGCAGACCTTGCCCTCCCGCAGCAGCACCCCGTTGGGGCAGAACAGGCGGAAGTTGTGCAGCGTCTGTACCACCGGCACGCCCAGAGAACGGGCGGCCCAGAACACCGACGGGCTGACGGTGAGCAGTGTGTTGTGCACATGGACCAGGTCGATACCCTCTTTGCGGATGATGGCCCGCACCTCCCGCCAGGTCTTCCAGCTGAAGACCGCTTCCAGGCCCATGGCCAGGGTACTGCCTTCGTTGGTGCGCTCGTAGGTGAAGACCTTGTGGCCGTGGCGTTCCAGCATGGCCCGCTCGTCGGCAAATACGGCATCCTCGCCCCCGGCCAGGCGGTAATGGCAGTGGACCAGCAGGATGTTGTATCTTGTTTTTTCCACTGTCAGACCTCCGATCCGTATATTTCGGCATTTTATCTATTATACCCCGTACAGGGCCAAAAGGAAAGAGAAAACGCGGATTTTGCACATTTGGGGCGGCGGCGCGGGACACTTCCTTTTCAAAAAATGGGTATACTTTCGCCGGGGAGCTTCCTTCCCAACACAGGAAAACCCCCGCGCCGCCAGAAAGCGGAGCGGGGGTTGGTTTTTATGCAGGGTTGGGTATCAGCTGAACATGTTGATCAGGATACCGGCCGCAACAGCGGAGCCGATAACACCGGCCACGTTGGGGCCCATGGCGTGCATGAGCAGGTAGTTGCGGGGGTTGTATTCCTGGCCGACCTTCTGGGAAACACGGGCGGCCATGGGAACGGCGGAAACACCGGCAGAGCCGATGAGGGGGTTGATCTTGCCGCCGGTGACGACGCACATGACCTTGCCCAGCCGCACGCCACCGGCAGTGCCCACGCCGAAGGCGATGATGCCCAGAACGATGATCTCCACGGTCTGGACGTTCAGGAAGGTGGAAGCGTTGGTGGTGCAGCCCACGCTGAAGCCCAGGAAGATGGTGATGATATTCATCAGTTCGTTGCCGGCGGTCTTGGTGATACGTTCCACCACGCCGGATTCTTTCATCAGGTTGCCCATCATCAGGCAGCCCACCAGGATGGCCGCATCAGGCAGGGTCAGGCTGACGATGATGGTGACCACGATGGGGAAGAGGATCTTTTCGGTCTTGGAGACCCGGCGTGGGGGTTCCATGATGACCTGGCGTTCCTTCTCGGTGGTCAAAGCGCGCATGATGGGCGGCTGAATGACCGGGACAAGAGCCATGTAGCAGTAGGCAGCCACGGCGATGGAACCCAGCAGATGGGGTGCCAGCTTGGTGGTGGTGAAGATGGCGGTGGGGCCGTCGGCGCCGCCGATGATGCCGATGGAGGCAGCTTCGGGGCCGGTGAAGCCCAGGATCTTGGCGCCGATGTAGGTGAAGAAGATGCCCAGCTGCGCCGCGGCACCCAGCAGCAGGCTGGAGGGACGGGCGATCAGCGGTTCAAAGTCGGTCATGGTACCGATGCCCAGGAAGATCAGCGGGGGGTAGATGCCCAGCTTGACGCCCAGGTATATGTAGTCGGCCATACCGCCGGAACTGCCCAGCAGTTCCCAGTTGATATGGTTGGTCTCGTTGAGGAAGATCTCCATATGGAAGATCCCGTCCAGCGGCAGGTTGGTCATCAGCATACCAAAGCCGATGGGCAGAAGCAGCAGAGGTTCAAACTGCTTGACGATGGCCAGGTACAGCAGCACACAGGCCACCGCCAGCATGACGGCGTACTTCCAGCCGCCTTCCACAAAGAAGATCTGGGCCCAGCCGGAATTGGCAAAAATTTCCGTAATATTCTGAACAATACTCATATCGTCACCCCTATGCCCTTATGCCATGAACGGAGTGGTGTTGGCAGCCACACCGGCGTCGCCCCAGGTACCGCGGCGGGAACCGGCGGCGGGTGCGCGGCGGACAGCGCGGATCACAGCGCTGCCTTCGGTGCAGGCCACAGCCGCTGCAATGGCGGCCACAACTTCAGCGGGGATACCGGCTTCCACCGCAGGCGCGGGGCAGGCGGGTGCCGGGGCAGGCGCAGCGGCTTTGCGGGCCGGGGCGGCCGCAGGCTTGGGCGCGGCGGGCTTCTTCTCTGCACCGGACATCAGCTTGCCTTCCAGCATGATGAGCAGGCACAGAGCGACCAGCATACCGAACACAAGCACCAGACTGGTCACTACGACGTTCGCGTCGCCAAATTCAAGGGCGAGCATCGTGACATGGGACATAGTTTCGATTCCTCCTTGCAGCATACCGCGGCGTCGACCCCGCGAAATACAGGCGTAGCCGCATAAGCGGCCAATTTAGAGATATTATAGCACGTTCCGCACGGTTTGTGTAGCACTTTTTTTAAAATATTTGTTATGTTCGCCAACTCTCATCCCCTTTTTGTAACTCAGTCACAGAACAGGACGCTCCTGTATAGTATGATGGTAAAAACCGGAGGATTTTACCCCGGCCCCACCCTCATCTGACCGAAAAGGAAGGTTTGCCATGAGCATTCTGGATCTGTTCCGCCGCCCCGACATCAACGAAGGTCTGCACCGCTTTGAAAATACCCCCGGCGCCGTGCTGCTGGACGTGCGCACCGCCGAAGAATACGCCGCCGGACACCTGCCCGGCAGCCGCAATCTGCCCCTGCACCTGCTGGATACCCCGGGCATCCCCTTGCCCGACGTGAACGCCCCGGTGTTCGTGTACTGCCGCAGCGGCGCCCGCAGCGGGCAGGCCGCCTCCTGGATGAAAGCCCGCGGCTACACCAAGGTGGAAAACATCGGCGGCATTCTGGACTACACCGGTCTTTTGCAGAAAGACTGACCCCGCCACAAAACAAAGCGCCCCGCCCCGGAAAGCGGTTCCGGAGCGAGACGTTTTTCTTTTTTATAGCACAGGATCAATCAGGGGTGTTCAGTCCTGGTCGGCGGGCGCTTCGCCCTTTTCACCGGCGGGCAGCTGAGGCACCGCGGTGAGGATGCGCATGAACTCTTCGCCGCTGATGGTCTCCTTCTCGTAAAGGTAGCGGGCGATCTCGTCCAGCTTGCCCCGGTTCTCCCGCAGGATGGTCAGGGCTTTCTGGTGCTGTTCCCGGACGATCTGCACCACCTTGCGGTCGATGTCGGCGGCGGTGGTCTGGCTGCAGGCCAGGGAGGCATCCCCGCCCAGGTAGGCGTTGTTCACCGTTTCCAGGGCCACCATGTCGAAGTCATCGGTCATGCCGTAGCGGGTGACCATGGCCCGGGCCAGGCGGGTGGCCTGCTCAATATCGTTGGAAGCGCCGGTGGTCACCGAACCGAAGACCACTTCCTCGGCGGCGCGGCCGCCGGTGAAGGTGGCGATCTTGGCCAGCAGCTGTTCCTTGCTCATGAGCACCTGGTCACCCTGTTCCACCTGCATGGTGAAGCCCAGGGCACCGGAGGTGCGGGGCACAATGGTGATCTTCTGCACCGGAGCGGAGTTGGACTGGATGGCCGCCACCAGGGCATGGCCAACCTCATGATACGCCACGATGCTGCGTTCTTTTTCGTTGAGGATCTGGTTTTTCTTCTGGGCGCCGGCCAGGATGGTATCCACAGCCTCCTGCAGGTCGTACTGGGTGACGGCCATGCGGTTGTGCCGCACCGCCCCCAGGGCGGCTTCGTTGACGATGTTGGCCAGTTCGGCGCCGGAAGCGCCGGAGGTCATGCGGGCCACGATGGCAAAATCGCAGTCGGGGCCCAGCTTCACCTTTTTGGCGTGCAGTCGCAGGATCTGTTCCCGGCCCTTCAGGTCGGGCAGTTCTACCGGCACCCGGCGGTCGAAGCGGCCGGGACGGGTGAGAGCGGGGTCCAGGGATTCGGGGCGGTTGGTGGCGGCCAGGATGATAACGCCCTTGGCGGCGTCGAAACCGTCCATCTCGGTGAGCAGCTGGTTCAGGGTCTGTTCCCGCTCGTCGTTGCCGCCCAGACCGGAGGCACCGTCACGCTTTTTGCCGATGGTGTCGATCTCGTCGATAAAAACGATGCAGGGCGCTTTTTCGTTGGCCTGCTTGAACAGGTCACGCACCTTGGAGGCACCCATGCCCACGAACATCTCCACAAACTCGCTGCCCGCGATGCTGAAGAAGGGCACACCGGCCTCGCCGGCCACGGCCCGGGCCAGCAGGGTCTTGCCGGTACCCGGAGGGCCCACCAGCAGCACGCCCTTGGGCATCTTGGCGCCGATGGATTCGTATTTCTGGGGGTTGTGCAGGAAATCCACGATCTCCTGCAGGCTTTCCTTGGCTTCATCCTCGCCGGCCACATCGGCGAACTTGATGGCGGTGCCTTCCTCTACCACGTACTGCTTGGCGCCGGATTTTCCGCCGCCGAACATCATGGCGTTGGGGCCGCCCATATTGTTCATCCTCTTGCGCATCATGAAGCTGATCCAGGTGACCAGCAGGATCATGGGCAGGAACATGAGAATGATATTCAGAATGGTATCAATGGGGCCGGGGTCGTTGATGACCTTGTCGAACTTGACCCCCGCTTCCTCCAGACGGTCCACCAGTTTCAGGTCCTGGGCGATGGCGTTGGTCTCGTAGCTGTTTTCTTCCTTGTCGATAAAATAGATCTTTTCATCGTCGATCTGCACAGTGGTCAGCTTGTCCTCTTCCAGCATCTGCAAGAAGGTGCCGTAGTCCACCTGCTGGACCCCGGCGCGGAGCATTATAGGGAACAACAGGGTGTTGAACAGGATCACAACGAGAAAGATCACCAAATAACTGACCCACAACGATTTTTTGGGGTCACGGGGTTTCTTGGTCTCCTGCATACAAAACAATCCTCTCTTTTGTAAATGGCCCTTGGGCCATGGCTATAGCATGCGCCCGAAAAATGAACAGCCCGTGAAGCCATTTTGAACACAAGGAAAACATTGCATTATTTACCGCCATTGCCTGCAAAAAAGCCGCCGGGAACAGGGTTCCGGCGGCTTTTTCCTTTGTGTTTATCAGCAGACGGGGGATTCCAGCAGGCACAGGGTCTTGGCCCCGGCATCCAGTTCCATCTCACAGCCCAGGGGCAGGGTGAGCATGGGGTGGGTGTGGCAGCAGTCGAACTGTGCCAGAATGGGCAGGCGGCTGTCCGGGCCCAGCACCTCCAGCAAAATGTCCCAGGGGGTGCGGCCGGTGCCGTTGTCGTCAAACTTTTCGTGCTTGCCCAGCACGATGCCCCCCACCCGGTCAAACACCCCCGCCAGCTTGAGCAGGGAGAAGGACCGTTCGATGGTGCAGGCATCCTTGAGGGAATCTTCCAGCAAGAGGATGTCTCCGGGCCGAATTTCCGGCATATAGAGGGTGCCGAAAAAGCCTTCCATGGTGTTTAGGTTGCCCCCGATGAGCCGCCCCCGGCACCGCCCGGGGCGCACACAGACCCACTGATTGGGACAGGGCGTTTTGGCCCGGTCCTGGTCCGCCCAGCTGATGTACTCATCGGTCCAGACTTTGGGCATGGGGAAGGAATACGGCAAAGCCAGCCCCGCCGACAGCATCCCCGCAAAATGGGCGAAGGTCTCGTCCACATAGGGCGGCAGTTCCCCGAAGGAGGAAGCCAGGGCCGGGCCGTAGAAGGTGACGAGACCGGTTCTGGCATAGACCGCCAGCAGCAGGGCGGTGGTGTCGGAATAGCCGATGATGATTTTGGGGTTCTGTTTCAGATATTCGTAATCCAGATAAGGCAGGATGGAGTTGGTGTTGTTGCCGCCGATGGCCGCCATGAGCACCTTGACCCGGTCATCATGGAGCAGGCGGTTGAATTCCTCCGCCCGTTCCCGGATGGAGCCGGAACGGTAGAAATCCTGTTTGCCCCGCAGCATGCCGTCGGCCACGGGAAAGCCGTGATTTTCAAGGTAAAGCCTGCCCCGGTCATAGCGAACAGGCACAGTGGCGGAGATGGGCGATGATGCGGAAAACACCCCGACACAGTCGCCGGGGCGAAGGGCAGCGGCTTTCATGGCAACGCCTCCCAAAAGACAGCGGCCCCGGCAGAACCGGGGCGGGCTGTGAAATATTAGGGGCAGTATACCACCGGGCAGGCACAGACGTCAAGAAGCGGCGTTTTCCGCCTATTCCGCGTACTCCTGCACCGCCTGCAAAGAAGCCCGCGCATCCTCCACGTTTTCTTCGGGGGTGATGGGGCTGGGGATGGTGGTGTACTTCGTTTCGGTGCTGTTGTTCGAGTACAGTGCCAAGACCATCCGGTCATCATCGGTCTCGCAGATGGCGTTTCCCGCATACCATCCCGGAAATTCCTGGTCGATCATCTCGTCCAGTTCCGGCCAGGACCAGAACCTACCGGTGGACAATTCCACAATACCACTTTCATAATCATAATAGCTGCGCACAAAACGTGGTTTTCCGCCGATGCGGTTCAGCGGCGCGGTCGTGAAGATGCTGTCCTGATTGGTATACAGGACCCGGCTTTCCCCGTTCATAAGATCGTAGGTACACAGGGAATACCCTTCCTGCTCGGCGCAGGTGTAGACCACCAGGTCTCCGGCCAGGCACAGGAACTTGGAACTTTCCCCCGGCAGCTGGATGCGCTCAGTCTCCCTTGTATTCGGGTCATACAGCCAGCAGTCCACGCAGGCATCCCGTTCCAGGGCATAAAAGCCGTTGTAGTTGCCATAGAGGAACATGGTGTTCATATCCACCGGGCAGCGGGTGTGGCGCAGCACCAGCCTGCCGTTCCACCCGCCCACCAGGCTGGTATAGCCGGGATCCGGGATCGTAAAGGTATCCACCTGTCCGTCCAGCCCGATGCGCACCCCATCATTCTGGGAGAGCACATCCAGGTTCCCTTGCTGCATCACCCCGTACAGGGCATTTCCGTCCCAGCAAACGATCTCGGGGTTGAGACCCTCCGGCAGGGTGACCAGCCGTTCCCGGCTCAGGCCGTCAGCGCTGATGCGGTCCAGATGGCTGGGCTGTGAAAGCATTTCCACGCAGGATTCCAGATATTTTTCTCCCGCCAGGCCGGGGTACTGGGTCTCCCGTCGTTCCGGGTCATGGAGGATGCTTTCATACCTGGATCGCATCTCCTCACGGCCCTCTTCGTCCAGAGCCTTGTGATAGATCAACAGGGACCCGTCCCCCGCCGCAATGAGGATTTCTGAGCTCTGGATATTCACGTAGGCCAGGCAATCCGGGCTGTCATGTTCACAGCCCGGCACCCGGCAAATCGGCTCCTGCTCTCCTGTATCAAGATTTACCCGTGTGATCAGGTCATATCCGAAGACGTACCCTACCTCCTCCCACTCCTGGTAAAGGGAGACAAAGTAAGTATCCTCATCGGAGTTGCAAAGCATCCGCATATCCCCCACAGTCCAGGTGGGGGCGGTCTCGGCAGTGGCGGCGGTCTCGGCGGTGGCAGAAACCGACGGTGCACTGCCGCAGGCAGTGAGCAGGGCCACCGCCAACACGGGCAGAAGAATCTTTCGGCTTGCGGTCATTGGCTCACCTCCCGGGTGTAGGGCCCCAGCATCAGACTGAAATAGAACCGTCTCTGTCCTCCCGTGGTATAGTTGTCGTCCCCGGCGGCACAGGTCATCAGTACCTGGCCGTTTTCGCTGTACAAGCCGCTTTCCTCATAGTCGGTGCCCACCGGCACGCTCCAGTCACCCAGACCGTCCAGTTCGTTCAGTTCCACCCAGGCAGGCAAAGCGGCGGTGGGGTCGATCTCATGCCCCTGCTCAGCGCTGATCCACAAGGCCACCACCTTGCCGGTCAGGCTGTCCACCTCCATATTCAGCAGGCAAGTGCTGGAACTTTCCCCCACAAAGGTCATCAGGCGCACAAATCCCAGGGTGTCGGTGCTGTAATAAGTGGACCCGGCCCAATAATCGATTTCTTCCTTCACCTGATCGTACCAGGCCTGGGGCAGCACGCCCCCGTCCACCAGTGTTTTCAGCACCTCATCCTGGTAGGCCTGCATATCACTGTCGGCGTAGATCATGCCCTCGGCATAGGTAGCCCCGGACAGGTACATACCTTCCATGCCGCTTTCCGAATCATACAGCGGGCCGGTGGCGCCACGCTCGGCCAGCTTCACCCGGGTGTTCAGCTGACGCAGCAGGTAATAGTCGTTGCCGGTGGGCACAAGGGAGGTATAGGGCGTTTCCTGGTTCTGGCGCTGGCCCACCAGGGCAGCGTCGGTCAGGGCGAACCATCCCAGGGGGATGGCCGCCAGGGGCACGATGGCCGCGGCGCATACCGCCAGCAGCAGCCCCCGTTTCGCTTTCAGTTTCATTGGGCGCCCTCCTCTTCCGGTTGACAGGCCGCCTGCAGAGTGATGGTGACGGCGGTGCCTTTGCCGGGTTCGCTCTCGATGGGCAGGGTGCCGCCGTGGGCCTGGGCGATGCGGCTGCACAGCGCCAGTCCAAGACCGCTGCCTCCCTGCTTGCGGGCGCGGGATTTATCCACCATGTAAAAAGGCTCGGTGACCCGGGCCAGCTGGTCGGCGGGGATGCCGCAGCCGTGGTCACGCACCCGCAGCAGCACTGTTTTGCCCGCCTGTTGGGCGGTGACGGTGATGGTGCCCCCGGGGCCCGCCTTGGCGGCGTTGGTGATGAGGTTGAGAACCAGATCACAGAGCAGGTCGGCGTCCCCCATCACCCACAGCCCGGTGGGGAAAGTCTCCACCACAGCGCCGCCGTTCTGCACCAGGGCGGGGCGGGCGGCATGCACCGCCCGTTCCACCGCCTTGTCCAGGGGCAGGGGTTCCAGGGCCAGTTCCTCCTCATCCAGATGGAGAAGCTGCAGCAGCTTGACGCTGAGGCTTTCCAGCCGGTGGGCCTCATGATAGATGGCCCCGGCGGCTTCCCGCTGTTCCTCGGGGTCGGGCTGCATCCGGCGCAGAAGGTCCGCATAGCCCAGAATACCGGTCATGGGTGTCTTGAGTTCGTGGGTGAAGGCCCCCATAAAGTCTTCCCGCTGCTGCACCGAAAGTTCCAGCGCCGCCACCTTGTCCTGCACGGCGGCGGCCATGGTGTCGAAGCTCTCGCTGAGCTGGCCGATCTCATCGTCGGTGCGCAGACCGGTGCGCAGGGCATAGTCCCCTTCGGCAATGCGGCGGCTGGCCTGGTTGAGCAGGGCCAGCGGCCGGGTGAGCCGGCGGCTGAACAGCAATGCCGCCACCGCCGCCCCGATGACCACCGCAGCTTCCAAAAGAAGGAACCGCCGCAGGCTGCGGGACCGGGCGGCAAACACCTCCGAGAGATCATAAGCAGTATACAGCGTCCAGCCGTCCAACAAGTCGGTGCCGTAGACCCGCCACAGGCTTTCGCCGCTGCGCAGCACCACATCCTGACCGCTGCCGGGCAGGTCATTGGTGCCCCACACCGCGGGCAGGCTGGAATACACCGCCCCTTCCCCGTCGGCGCGCTCGGTGTGGTACAGAGCCGCCAGCTGGACGGAATTGGGGTCCTGGGGTTCCAGCAGCTCGGCGCAGAAATTTTCCAGAACCTCCCCTGTCACCGCTTCGCCCTGGCGGTGCAGTGTCAGGATCTCGTTTTCCAGGGTATAGCAGACCATGCTGTGGCGGTTCTGTTCCTGCACCGCCGAAGCGGAAAGCCGGTCCCGGAAGTCGCCGTACAGCAGCGCGCTGCCGCCCAGAGCGAAAAAGGTCACCACCACCAGCAGGATGGTACAGACCAGTTTTTCAGAAAATCGCATACGCGGTCCCCTTTCGGCAGAGGGTTTGCCCTGCCCTTACTCTTTTTTCAGGCGATACCCCACACGATAGACCGTTTCGATCTTGTCGTGCCAGTCCAGTTTTTTCCGCAGGCGCTGGATGTGCAGGTCCAGGGTACGGGTGTCGGCCATCTCGCCGCCCCATACCCGCTCATACAGCACATCCCGGTAGAGCGCCGCACCCCGGTTGCGCATGAGCTGTTCCAGCAGGGCAAATTCTCGGGGCGTCAGGTCCACGTCCTGCCCCGCCCGGGTCACCCGGCGTTCGCTCAGGTCCAGGGTCACGTCAAAGGCGGTCAGGGTCTGGCCGCCCCGGCCGGTGCGGCGCAGCACCGCCTCCACCCGGGCGATGAGTTCCTCCACATCAAAGGGTTTGATGAGGTAGTCGTCCGCCCCCAGGCTCAAGCCCTTGACCCGGTCTTTCACGCTGGATTTGGCGGTGAGAAAGATTACCGGCGTGCCCATGGGGCGCAGGTATTCCAGCAGGTCGTAACCGTCCAGGCCGGGCAGCATGATATCCAGCAGGGCCAGGTCGAAATCGTTGGCTTCGATCAGGTCGGCGGCGGTGACGCCGTCGTTGGCCACGGTACAGTCGTACCCGGCCCGCTTCAGGCTTACTTCGATCAGCCGGGAGATGGTCGTTTCGTCCTCTACAATCAAAATCCGATTCATCCAAAAAGCCCCCTCACCCTGTATCTTATGGGCCCATTGTACCCGAATTGTATCCAAAAATCCTGGAAAAGCTCAAAAAAAGCAAGGTCCCCTGTGCAGGGGACCTTGCGGAAAAAGCGGATATTATCCGCGCAGCGCGCTGCGCAGGGCCGCCAGCAGTTCGTTCTGATAGGCCGGATTGAAGGTGCCGTGCAGCAGCTTGGGCAGGGCTTCCTCCTGCAGGCGGCGCCAGCTTTCGGCTTCCCGCCCGGGCAGGATGGGCACAAAGGCCACCCCGTTGGCGGCGGCGGCCTGGGCGTCGCCCATGGCGTCGCCCACCATCATGACCTTGCGGCTCTCGTACCCGCAGGCCAGCATCACGGCGATGGAGTTGGCCTTGCTGCCCACCTCCTGGCCGAAGATAACGTCCGCGTGGCGGGAAAGACCGTACCGGGTCCATTCGCTTTCAATGGCGGACTCGTTGGCGGCGGATACCACCGCCACGTCGGCCACAGCATGCAGCTGGCGCAGGCTGGTCTCCACACCCGGGAAGGGTTCAAAGGTGGGTTCCAGGGCCTGGATGCGGCGGTTGCAGGCGTTGTTCCATTCCTGCAGCTTGCGCAGAGCCAGGCTGCCGGTGCGCAGCATCTCCTGCTGCAGGCTGGCAGTGCTCAGCTCCGAAGCGGTGCGCACCCAGGCGGCGATATCCTCCGCCCCGGGCACATCCACACCGCGGTTCTTCAGCCGGTCAAAGATCTGCACCACGCTCTCAAACCGGGGAATGCCCCGGGTGATGCCGGTGATGTTGATCTCCTTCCAGGCGGAAGTGATCATAGCGGCGTATTCATCCAGCGAGAACACGCGGATCAGTTCCGGGCAAAAGACGGTGCAGTGCTTGATGCGAACGGTGTCCATCACACAGCCGTCTGAGTCCATGCATACCAGAAATTCACGTTTCTTCACAAAATCCGTCAGCGCACTTGCCATACCTTCCAGCCCCCTTGCTGTTCCACACATGCTGCCTCTATCATACAGCTTATTTTTCTATCATACCAGAACCGGCCCCAAAAGCCAATAGTCTTTTTGTAAAATTCTCTCAAAAATTTCACATACCCACCCGCTTTTTCGCGTGGGATTGTGTAAACTCCGGTATCCGGGCGTTATTCCTGTTTTTCTCCGGCGCCCAGGGCCTGGCCGATGGGCATATGCAGCACCAGGCTGGCGGAATCGTCCGCCGGGGTGGGCTGCTTGTTGATGACCACCAGTTCGTTTCCCCGGAAATACCGCAGCAGCCCCGCCGCCGGGTACACCGCCAGGCTGGTGCCCCCCACGATGAGCAGGTCCGCTTCCGAAATGGCCTTGACCGCGCCTTCCACCGTGGCTTCGTCCAGGCCTTCCTCATACAAAACCACGTCCGGCTTGACCAGGCCTCCGCATTCGGTGCAGCGGGGCACACCGTCCCCCTGCGTGCCTGCTTCCTCGATGAAATCCACACCGTAGAACTTGCCGCAGCGGGTGCAGAAATTGCGCAGGGTGGACCCGTGGAGCTCATACACCGTCTTGCTGCCCGCGGCCTGGTGCAGGCCGTCGATGTTCTGGGTGACCACCGCCTTGCATTTACCCTCTTTTTCCAGGGCAGCCAGCCGCAGGTGGGCGGCGTTGGGCTTTGCCCCGTGGACGATGAGCTTTTTGCGGTAGAAATCGTAAAATTCAGCGGTGTGCTGCACAAAGAAGGTGTGGGAAAGCATGTACTCCGGCGGGTAGCGGAAGGTCTGGTGATACAGGCCGTCCACGCTGCGGAAATCCGGGATGCCGCTTTCGGTGGAGACACCGGCGCCGCCGAAAAATACCAGGCGGCTGCTTTTTTCGATCAAGCGTTCCAGTTCGGGTACCATTGTCTTGCTCCTTTCACCTGTTTGGGGGTATAATTGAAAAAAATACCGTAAAAGCCGAAAAAAGGGGGCTTTTGTATGCGTGAGATCCAATGGGCCGACGTACTGCACCGTCTGCCCCGCCGGGCTGCCGACAGCAACAAGGGCAGCTACGGCCGGGTGGTGGCGGTGGCGGGCAGTATGGCCTACCGGGGCGCCGCGGCCCTGTGCTGCGAAGGCGCCTTGCGCACCGGCGCGGGGCTGGTGTATCTGGCCAGCGTGGAGCCGGTATTGCAGCTGGTACTGACCCGCACCCCCGAATGCTGTGCCCTGCCCTGCCGCACCGACGCCGACGGCGGGGTGATGGCGGCGGACGCCGCGGCGGTGCGCCAGCGGTTCGCGGATACTTCCGCCGTGCTGCTGGCCGGTCCCGGTCTGGGAGAAAGCGCCGGGCGGGTGCTCAACGCCTTGGGCGGCATCGGGGCCCCCTGGCGGGGGGCGGTGCTGGACGCCGATGCGTTGAACGCCATTGCCGCCGGGGAACTGGGCACCACGCCCTTTCTGCCCCCGGACACGGTGCTGACGCCCCATCCCGGGGAGATGGCCCGGCTGCTGGGCACCACAGTGGCCGCGGTGCAGGCCGACAGGCCGGCAGCCGCCGCCCAGTGCGCCCGGCGTTTCAACTGTGTGGCGGTGCTCAAAGGCACCGGCACCATTGTGGCCGCACCGGACGGCAAGATGATCCGGAACAACACCGGCAACCCGGGTCTGGCCCGGGGCGGCAGCGGGGACGTGCTGGCGGGCATGCTGGCGGCACTGTTGGCCCAGGGGCTTTCCGCCTTTGACGCCGCCTTGTGTGCGGTGTGGCTGCACGGGGCGGCGGCGGATGCCTGCGCCGCCCGCACCAGCCAGATGACCATGCTCCCCCACGATATCCTCACCGACCTGAGTCAGATCCTGGGAGACGCCGGACGGTAAATATCGCCCAATATTATACAATTTGTAAAAGTTCAACAGAAAGTTTTCCACAGCGGTGTGCAAAAGCATACCGCTGTTTTTTCAGTTCATCTTGGGTCCCCTGTACTGCTTGCGGGAGATCTTGCGTGGCAGCGGGATACTGCACACAATGGCGATACCCATGGCCAGGGCCACGGCGGTCTTGAGAGTTTCCACCCCTTTGCTGGCAAAGAGCAGCTGTTCGTTGTTCAGCAGGTAGTAGGCGGTATAGTAGATACCCGCGCCGGGCACCAGGGGAAAGATGCCGCACAGCAGAAACAGGGTGACCGGGGCACGACGGGTGATGGCAAAGAACCGGGACACGCCGGTGAGGGGCAGCGCCGCCACCAGGGTGGCCGCGGGTACCGACAGCCCCGCCGCCGTACCGATGAAATATACCACCCACCCCACAGCGCCCGCAATGCCGCAGGCCACAAAATGGCGGCGGGGCACCTGGAAAGCCAGGCTGAAACAGATGGTGGCCACCATGGCCACGCAGAATTGCAGCACACTGCTGCCCACAAAATGCAGATCCATCACAGGGTGATCCTCCAGAAGCTTACGGCCATCATATAGGTCAGTGCCACGCCGCAGGCCAGGCACCCGGCGCAGAGCAGGGCGTCGAACAGGCGGATGGTGCCGGAAAGATAATCGGCGTTGATGATATCCCGGATGCCCATGGTCAGGGCGACGCCGGGGGTGAGCACCATCAGTGCGCCGATGATGGCCCCGCTGGGATTATAGCCCATGCCCCACAGGTTGCCTGCGGCCAGAGCCAGAGCGGTACAGGCGGCAGCCGCCGCGATATCGGTAAACACCTTGCTGACGCCGCCTTTGTGGAACAGCTGCATGATGAGCATTTCCACAATACCGGCGCAGAAAGCGGTGACGACCTCCGGCCCGGCGCCGCCGAACAGAAAGGCAAAGCACCCGCTGCCCACCGCGCCCGCCAGCAGCGAGACCCGGGGGCCGTAGGCGGGGATGGCCCGGGCTTCGCGGAGGGCCTTTTCGGCGCCTTCCATATCCAGCTTGCCTGCCGCCACTTCCCGGGAGATGGCGTTCACCGCCTCCACCCGGCCCAGATGGATGCTCACCCGGGGTACGTGGCGCACGGCGCTGATGGGACCGTCCTCCCCTTCGGCAGAAGCAAAGATGCCGTTGGTGAGCACGTACACATGAAAGTCCTGAATGCCCAGGCTGTGGGCCATGATCTCCATGGTGTCCTGGGCGCGAAAGACCTCGCTGCCGTTTTCCAGCATGGCTTTGCCGGCTTCCACCACCAATTCAATGGCGCGATCGGTCATGCTTTGTCTCCTTCTGCCGCGGCGCGGCGTTTTTCCCGGGCAAACCAGACCGCAGCCAGCACCCCGCACACCAGGGTGCCCGCCAGGCCCGCCCCCGCACCGGGATGGGCATAGTTCAGTTCCACATGGGTCTCGCCTTCGGGCAGGCGGACGCCGATAAAGCCGCCGAAGACACATTCGGTCTCGGCCTTTTCCCCGTTGACGGTGAGTTTCCAGTGGTCGGAATCCTCCCAGGCAAAGGGCAGCACCAGCAGATCGGCTTCGGCGGTGCCGGTGGCCATCAGGTCGATGTGGCCGCCTTCCCGGATGGTCATTTTCTGGGGTTCGGTGGCCTGCAAAGTGGCACAAGCCTCTGCCAGCACGCTTTCGTCCAGGCTGTATACCTGGATAGCGGCCCGGGCTTCCTCACTGTCGGCAAAGCCCAGGCGCAGTTCCACCGTCTCTCCTTTTTGGAAGGTGCCCAGAGGGAACACACCGCCCAGGGAATCCCCGGTGAAGTATTCCCCCAGCAGTGTGCCGTTCACCGCCACATCCGAAGGGGTCATGTCCGCAAGGCCGGGAATAGCCAGGTAGCAAGGCCCGTCACAGGGGGCGGTGAAGGTGAGCAGAATGCCCTGTTCCGGCTGCTCGTAGTTCAGTTCCGCGGGCAGCAGAGCGTCCGGGGTGCCGGGCACCAGAGCGGAGAGCATGGCGTTCTGCAAGGTAAAGGTGTTTTCGCTGTTCTCGATGGACACGTTCAAAGCATCCGAGGACCCCACATAGGCCATGGGCAGGGCGTAGGGATTCTCCCACACGGTGAGTTCAGTGCCGGTGTCCAGCTGTTCATAGTGGCCCGGCACCATCCGGCTGCCGTCGCTGTACAGGTAGCGGATGCCCAGCAGGCTGTCCGCCAGGGCGGTGGAACCCCAGCCGTAGGTGGAGTAGTTCACATAGCCCAGGCATTCCAGCAGCTCCTTGGCGGTGCTGGCCTTGGTGGAAGAATAATGGCTGATGCCCCAGTACCCCAGCAGCATGGGGTCGTTGAGGGTGCGCATGAAGTTTTTCTCGATGCGGTAATATCCGCCGTCCAGAGCACGGATGGCATCCACCGCTTCGGTGTTCTGGTCGTAGAATTCCTCAAAGCCGCTGACGGTGTAGCTTTCAAACTTGCGCAGGGCCAGCACCGTGTTGGCCCCCATATCCGCCATGACCAGCAGGGCAAAGCCTGCCGCGCCGCTCATGGCCAGGATGCGGCGGGGGGATCTCAGCAGCACCACGCAGGCCAGGGTGCCCGCGAACACCGCCGCCGTGGCGGCCAGCTTGAACACCGAGAAGGTCTCGCCGGAGACCAGGACATACCCGGCGCACCACACCGCTCCCAGCACCCCGGCCAGAGCCAGGGCTTTGGGCCGGGGCGGCGCCGCCAGCAGGGCTTTGGCGGCCAGCAGCACCACGAACAGGCTGACCAGGAAGCTGTACCGGCAGGGGAACCACACCGGCTGCTTGAAGCCGTGCCAGATCAGGTCGATGCCGTAGATCCAGAAGCTGAGGACCATGACCCCCAGCACCGCCCCGGCGGCCAGCTTGTGGCGGCGGGAAGCGGGCCCGGCAAAGAAGAGCACCGCCAGCACCACGCAGAAGACGCCGCAGTAGATGTTGGGCAGGGTGCCGGTGACATCGTCCCAGAAGAAGTTGCCGAAGAACAGGCGGTAGGGCAGTTCCGCCAGCGAGAAGTTGGGGGTGAGGGAGAACTCCATGGCGAACAGGCCGCCCTTGCTCTCCTCCACTTCCAGCAGTGCGGGAACCAGCAGCACCAGACCCAGACCGGCGCCCAGAACACCGGATGCGGCAAACAGGCCGAAACGGCGCTTCAGGGGCACGGCGGGGTGGTCGGTACCCCACCAGCGGTAGGCAAAGTACGGGATGGTGAACAGGCACACTTCCCAGGCGGTGTAGAAGTTGAGCAGGATGCAGGCCAGCACCAGGAAGGTCAGGGGCCAGTGGCGGCCCTTGTCTACCAGTTCATCCACAGCCCACAGCACCAGCGGGGCCAGCAGCACCACGTCCATCCAGATGATATTCTGGTTGTACACCACGCAGAAGGCGCACAGGCTGTAACCCAGGCTGAGCACCGGCAGCAGGCGGGAAGCACTTTTGCAGTGCCGCTGCAGATAAAAGCAGCAGGCAGCGCCGGTGCAGGCCACCCGCAAAGCAAACACCCCCTGGGCCACGTAAGGAATGGCCCGCACGGGGAAGATGAGGTAGGCCAGGTTGAAGGGGCTGCTCATGTAATAGGCAAACAGGCCCAGGGTGCTGCCGCCGCACAGCTTGGAAAAGCTGTAAAAAAAGCCGCCGGCGCGCACACGGCGCCACATGTCGGTGATATAGTTGACATACAGGCCGTTGAGGTCGCCGGTCAGGATGGTATCGTCGCCGAAGGGCGCGTAGCCCAGCAGGAAATACGCCGCCAGCACCAGCAGCAGAGAAAGCCCGAAGGCCAAGCCCACATTCTGGCGCTGGCGGCTGCGAAGGTTGGTTTGCATGGGGTCTCCTTTTGTTCGTTGCGATGAGACAGGTTCAGCTGCGGATATTCTTGCGCACGGCGTCGAAATCCGGGTAGTTGGCATAGAGATGGGCCGCGATGGCTTCCATCAGGCGGTAATCGTGCTCGGAGTCGATGTCGATGATGCCGGTGTCCATCATGACGCTGACACCGATCTTGCCCCGCCAGAGCATGCCGTCGGTGTTATGGGCCAGGAAGTCCCGCTTGAACACATAGATGGAGGCGTTCACGTCGTACACTTCCGGGGCCTGCTGGCGGCCGGTGAATTCGCTCTTGTTCACCTGCTCCACATGGTCGTCCACCGTCTTGACCATGTTGAACCAGGGGTTGCGCCGGGCTTCGCAGACGCTGAACACCAGGTCCA
>CALXHS010000132.1 GCA_944388165.1 uncultured Gemmiger sp.
AAATCCATCATCACCGCGCCGGTCACGGGGGTGTTTTTTTTCTCTTTTTCATGGGCCTGCAGCCGGGCGGCGGTGCGCTTGCCCCTGCAGGTCTGCCTGCAGTCCTTGGCGTTGCCGTGCATGTTGAACCAGTCGCCTTCCTCCTGGGTGTCGGAAAGCATCTGTTCCCAGTGCAGGTTCACGATCTTGTCGCAGCGGCCGATGTTGTTGTACACATGGCTGTTGATGGCTTCATTGTCATACATGCAGCTGGCCACCAGCACCTCGGGCTTGTCTTTGCCGAACAGCCGCAGATATTTGGGGTCCAGCAGCTGCCGGATCTCGGCGGTGTAGCCCCGGCGCTCCAGTTCCAGCTTCAGCAGCAGGTCGCTCTCGTATTCGCGCACGGTGTGTTCGTACAGAATCAGAAAATCCAAAGCCATAAATCGTTCCTTACCGGCGCATCAGGCGCCCATTTCGGTGAACAGCTGCCGGGTCCAGTCCGGCAGACCGTATTTTTCGTCCAGGTGGAACCCGTCAAAGAACTGGGTGTCGTCATCGGCGATGCAGCTGCCGCCCCACTCGTAATCCAGCACGATACAGCCGTATTGGCCGCTCCATTCCTGCAGCAGGGGCAGCACATCCTCCTGCATCTTTTCGTCAATGGCGTACTTCTCGCACACTTCTGTGCGCACGATCTCCGCCATAGGCGGCAGCACGATGGTCAGTTTCACGCCCTCATCGCTGCAGCGGCGGGCCAGATCGCCAAGACGCAGCAGTTCTTCCTCGTTCACGGACCAGCTGCTGCACTTGCTGTCAATGAGGGAGGGGTACTGATACAGCTTCCAGTGCACGGGAATGGCGTTGCCCTCCTCGTCAAAGTAATCCGCCGGACCCCAGTCCCCGGACTCGATGGTGTCGGGGGTGTTGTTCACCGTGTTCAGGAACATGGTCAGGGCGTTGACGTTGTATTCCAGATTCAGGCAGTAGGCCAGGGGATTGTTCAGTGTTTCCTCCAGAGCGGAGAAACGGTCGGTGTCATAGTTGGCGTTGACGGTGTAGAAGGAAAGCTCAAACAGGATTTCCTCCACCTCGTTGCCGGAATCCAGCACAAAGTCCGCCAGGTCCAGGCTTTCCCGCAGGCTGGCCCCGCCAAAGGCCAGGTTCTGCCATTCCTGCCCGGAAACTTCCGCCACCAGGTCCATGTCGAAGTGGGCCAGGCGGCTGTCGCCGATGATCAGCCGGCTGCCTGGTTCTTGCTGGTACGCCCGCACCCGGGCCACCGGCTGGGAGGAATCGGTATCGGCTTTCAGGCCAAAATAGTTGTTGGGTTCAAACGCCACAAAAAACGCCAGCCACAGATACACCGGCGTCAGCAGCAGAGCCAGGCGTTTGAGGATATGCAGCATGCCGTGGGCACCCGCCTTTCTGTTTGTTGTCATCATCAGTACCCGGCATACATGCCCAGGCCGGCCGCGCCGCCGAACCCGCCGTTCTGCATAATGTAGCCAACCAGGATGCAGGCCACCAGTGCCAGATACAGCACCTGACGCCGCCAGCCGGGCACGGCGGCCAGCATGGTCTCGGCGGGCTTGTTCTTGAAGCCGAAGCAGCGCCGCCAGTCAAGGAAGACGGCCAGTGCCAGGGTCAGCACCGCAAAGGCATAGTATCCCGCCACCATGATGCCGTTGGCATAAAAGCCGTTGTACACAGCGGCGTAGGCTTCGGAAGCAAAGCGGGCGGGGGAGAGTCCCTGCACCATCCCGGCCAGATAGCCGAAGCAGGACCCCACGCTCTGGTTGCCGGACCCCATGCGGAAGAACACCATGCTCAGGGTCCACAGCACGAACACCCCGGCGCGTTTGCCCCACAGCACCCGGGCGGGGGCTTTCTTTTTGGGTTTGCCCAGGCGGCGGTGGAGCAGTTCTTCGCCCACGCGGTAGAGCGCCTGCAAAAGGCCCCACACCACAAAGGGCAGAGTGCTGCCGTGCCAGAACCCGGACACGAAAAACACGATGAAGACGCACACTTCCGGGGGCAGACGGCGCAGCCGGCCGCCGGTCAGGCGTTCGGTGTCCGCCCAGGCCAGGGGCATGAAGAGGTAATCCTGCAGCCAGGAAGAAAAGCTGATGTGCCACCGGCTCCAGAACCCGGAAAAGTTGGTAGCAAAGAAGGGCGTCTTGAAGTTTTCCGGCAGTTCCAGGCCCAGCACCAGGCCTGTGGCCCGGGCCAGCTCGGAATAGCCGCTGAAGTTGAAATACAGCTGGAAGGTGTAGAACACCGCCGCCAGCACCAGCATGGGGCCGCCGTAGTTCTGCCAGGAAGCAAAGACCTCGTCCACCAGCACGCCCAGCACGTCGGACACCGCCACCATCTTGAAAAGCCCCAGGCCGTACAGCCGCAGGGCCCGCACGGTGCGCCCGGCGTCAAAGCGGTGCTCGGCGCGCAGCTGGGGAATCAGCGAACCCGCCCGGGGGATGGGACCCTGGGTCACGGTGCCGAAGAAGGTGAGGAACAAAAAGTGGTACAGGGGATTGCGCTCCACCTCGCAGTCGCCGCGCCCGGCGTCGATGATGTAGGAGATGGCCGCGAAGGTGTAGAAGCTGATGCCCAGAGGCATCACCACCCGGAAGGGCAGGGGCAGCACCGCTTCCAGAAAGCCGAAATACTTGAAGAAAGCCAGGATGGCCACGCTGCCGATGACCCCCAGCCGGACGAACCCGCGCTTGTGGGCGCCGTCCTTCCAGACAATGCCCTGGGCGCATAGATAGGAGAAGGCGCCCACGGCCAGTGTCACGGCCAGATAACCCCCGGATGCCAAGGTGTAGAATACCCAGGAAGCCGCCAGCAGGAACACCGGCTGGATACGGCGGGGCAGGTTCAGATAGACCCCGGCCGCCACGGCCAGGAAGAAGATATACTGGATGGTTTGCAAGCCCATGAAAGGGGGCTCCTTTCCCACTGAATTAGTGACATACTATCATAACATTATACCTTTTTTTCGCTCCGGTGTAAAGCATTGTCCGCCTGGCACACATTTTGGCGAATTGGGGTCAAAATGCACGGTTTTTGCGGCTTCGGGGACAATTTTCCGTTGAAATCTACGGGAAAATCGAATACAATAAAAGTATCAAACAAAAGCCGGCCCGCAGTGTGCCGGCAGAAACGAGGGAACGTATGGAAAACTATAACCCCCTGTTGGTGGACACCCAGAGCCCGGCCAAGTTCATCACCATTGGCGAAGTCATGCTGCGCCTGACCCCGCCCAATTATGAAAAGATCCGTATGACCACCAGCTTTGAAGCCAGCTACGGCGGCAGTGAAGCCAACATCGCCCTGGCCCTGGCCAACCTGGGGGTGGACAGCACCTTCTTCAGCGTGGTGCCCAACAACTCTCTGGGCAAGAGCGCCGTGCGGTGGCTGCGTTCCAACGACGTGCACTGCACCCCCATGATCCTCTCCATCCCTGAGGAAACCCCCACCCACCGTCTGGGTACTTATTACCTGGAGACCGGCTACGGCATCCGCCTCAGCAAGGTCACCTACGACCGCAAGCACAGCGCCTTTACCGAGTATGACCTGAGCAAGGTGGATGTGGACAGCCTGCTGGACGGCTACGACTGGCTGCACCTGTCCGGCATCACCCCCGCACTGGGAGACAGCTGCGCCTATTTTGTGCTGCGCTGCCTGGAGGCCGCCAAGAAAAAGGGCCTGACCGTCAGCTATGACGGCAACTTCCGCAGCACCCTGTGGACCTGGGAACAGGCCCGGGATTACTGCACCAAGTGCCTGCCTTATGTGGATGTGCTCTTCGGCATCGAGCCCTATCACCTGTGGAAAGACGAAGAAGACCACTCCAAGGGTGACTGGAAGGACGGCGTGCCCCTGCAGCCTAGCTACGAGCAGCAGGACGAGGTGTTCCAGCGTTTCATTGAGCGGTATCCCAACATCAAGTGCCTGGCCCGCCACGTGCGCTATGCTCATTCCGGCTCCGAAAACAGCCTGAAAGCCTTCATGTGGTACGACGGCCATACTTTCGAGAGCAAACTCTTCACCTTCAATATTCTGGACCGCGTGGGCGGCGGCGATGCCTTTGCCAGCGGCCTGATCTACGCCATGATCCACAACTACCGCCCCATGGACATGGTCAACTTTGCGGTGGCTTCCAGCGCCATCAAGCACACCATCCATGGCGACGCCAACATCACCGACGACGCCAAGAGCATCCGCAATCTGATGAACATGAATTACGATATCAAGCGCTGAGAAAGGTTTTCCCGGTGCATCTGCTCCGTGCCGAGCCTGCGTTTTCGGGCTCGGCACGGAGTTTTTAACAAAAGGAGGTATTTTGGTGGAGTATATTGCTTTGGACTACGGCGCCAGGGGCGACGGTGTCACCAACGACGCCCCCGCCATCCAGAAGGCTCTGGATGCCTGTGCGGCGGGCGGCGGCGGACGGGTCACCCTGCCCGGCGGGCATGTGTACAGTTCCGGCACCATTTTCCTGCGCAGCAATGTGGAGCTGCATCTGGAATCCGGTGCCGTCCTGAAAGCCTGCGCCGACCCGGAGGCTTTCTGCTCCCGCCGGGCTGACTGGGGCGCCAAGACCGAACAGGTCCAGTACTATGTCAACTGCGATTATGACGGCGAACCGCCCAAGTGCTTTGTGGTGGCACAGGAAGCGGAAAACGTCCGCATCACCGGTTTCGGCACCATTGACGGCTCGGAGGAAAACTTCTACGCCGAGAAGTACGAGGATTACATCGAAGGCACCTACTATCCCCGCATTCCGCTGCTGATGCTGTACAAGGTCAGCCACCTGACCCTGACCGGCGTCACCCTGACCCGCAGCGCCTTCTGGACGGTGCACATGGTGGGCTGCAGCGACGTGCTCATCGACGGCATCCGCATCCTGAACAATACCCGCATGGTCAACTGCGACGGCATCGATCCGGACCACTGCCGCAATGTGCGCATCAGCAACTGCCACATCGAATCGGCGGACGACTGCATCGTGCTGAAGAACACCGAAAAGTATACTGACCTGGGCCCCTGTGAAAACATCGTGGTCACCAACTGCACCCTGACCTCCACCAGTGCCGCAATCAAGCTGGGCACCGAAAGCGAATCCGACTTCCGCTGCATCTCGGTGAGCAACTGTGTCATTACCGGCACCAACCGCGGCATTTCCCTGCAGCTGCGGGACAAGGGCAATATCGAGGATGTGACCTTCTCCAACATCCATATCCGCACCCATCGTTTCTCCGACCTGTGGTGGGGGACATCCGAACCCATCACCATCACGGCGCTGCCCCGGCATGAAGGCACCACGGTAGGACGGGTCCGAAACGTCCATTTTGAGAACATCAGCTGTGAAAGCGAGAACGGTGTTTTCCTGTATGCGGACAAGCCCGGTATGCTGAAGGACATCACCTTCCGCCGTCTGCGCATTCGCCTGCGCAAAGCCAGCAAGTGGCCGGTGGGCGGATGGGACCTGCGTCCCTGCGCCGGAGAGGGCATCCATCCCGGCAAGGTCTACGGGTTCTCCTGCATCAACGGGCAGGATATCCACCGGGAAGATGTGCGGGTGGAAGCCGAGGAATCCATCCGTACCTGGTACGGCGGAGAAACTTTCCTGCAGGACACCGAAGAGATCTGAATTCTGTGAAGAAAAAATACCGGAACGTCACATGGCGTTCCGGTATTTTTTATGGTTTGGGGTATGGATTATTCTTTTTCGGACGGTTCGCCCCGGGATTCTTCATCCCGGGTGTGCTTGCGGTGTTTGCGCCGTGCTTCTTCCTCCTCGGCGGAAGGTTCCGGCGTGATCTTGCGCACGATGGCCCACAGGATCTTGCGGTCCTCAATGGTCTGTACGTCGAACTGCAGCCCGCATACCTTCACGGTGGGGGTGGCGCCGTCCACAGGGATGCTGGGCAGGCAGCTCAGGATCATGCCGGCCACCGTGTCGTATTCCCGGTCCTCCGGCAGGTCAAAGTCTACCTCTTCGGCAAATTCTTCCACCCGCATGGAACCGGCCACACGCCAGACACCTTCGCCCACCTGGGTCAGGTCCTGGGGTTCAGCGGGATCGAACTCGTCAAAGATGTCGCCCACGATCTCTTCCAGCAGGTCCTCGATGGTGATGATGCCTGCGGTGCCGCCGTACTCATCCACCACCACGGCCAGATGCTGTTTCTGGGCCTGCATATCCTTGAACAGCTGGTCGGCATGCACGGTCTCCGGCACAAAGTAGGCCGGGCGCAGAAGGTCTTTCAGCGGGCGGGGCTCCTTCTCCTGCAGGTTCAACAGGAAATCCCGGGCATTGAGGATGCCGCAGATGTCGTTGATGTCCTCTTCATACACAGGGTAACGGCTCAGGCCGGTGCGGCGGATGGTCTCCATGATCTCCCGGTTGCTGTCCTCCAGGCTGAAGGCGGTCACTTCCGGCTCGGGGGTCATGGCGTTGCTGGCGGTGGTGTCGCCGAAATCAAACACGTTCTCGATCCATTCCTGTTCGTCCTGGTCGATGGTGCCCTGCTCGCCGCTGGATTCCACCATCAGGCGCAGTTCTTCCTCGCTGGCCACGCCGTCCTCGGCTTCGGTCTTCATGCCCAGCAGCCGCAGAGAACCGTTGGTGCACAGGTCCAGCAGGGCAGTCATGGGGGCAAACACCACGCTCACCACCCGCAGCACGCTGATGGCGGGCACCGCAAAGAGCATGGGCTTCTGCATGGCCACCCGCTTGGGCACCATCTCACCGAAAGCGATGGAGAAAAAGGAGATGATGAGGGTGACCACCACGGTGGAGATCACCGACACCACCCCGGCAGGCAGGGGCAGAGCCAGAGTTTGGAGCATAAAGGTGTCCAGGTATCCGGAGAAGTTCTCGGTACCGAAAGCAGCGGACAGGAAGCCCGACAGGGTGATGGCTACCTGAATGCCCGAAAGAAAGCTGTTGGGGTTTTCCACCGCTTTCAGCAAAGCGGCGGCAGTTTTGTCGCCGTCCTCCGCCTGCTTGGACAGCTTGATGGGGGAGAGGGACAAAAAGGCAATCTCAGAACCTGCAAAAAAGGCGTTGAGCATAATAAAGACCACTTGCAGCAGGATCTGGGCGGGAAGGTTTTCCACGGTTGAAGCACTCCTTTGTTCAAAGTAAGGGTTGGGGTCGTACAAAAGATAGTTTGTGCAGCAAAAAAAGGCAGAGCCCGATGCCGCGGCGGGCACAGGCTTTGCCTTGTTATTCTCGCTGATTCATTTTTCGTCGCGGGTTACTGTCGCCGTCGGCGTTCATAAAAAACGAATTTCCTTTCTGTTCAGAAGCGGGGCGGCACAAACGCTCCGCTTCTGATTATGAATAGCAAATATAACTATACAGCAAACCGGGCACAGTGTCAAGCAACAGGCAAATTCCGTCCCAAGGTTGAAATCGGCGGCTCAATCGGGTATACTATTTTGTAATATATTGGAATCTGTGTGCCGGGCACTGTATGCCCGCGCCTGCATAAAGGAGTTTTTTCTATGTCCCATACTGTTCTTGTTACCGGCGCCGACGGTTTTATCGGCAGCCACCTGGCCGAAGAACTGGTCAAACGGGGGGAGAAGGTCCGCGCTTTCTGCCTGTACAACTCTTTCGGCAGCCTGGGCTGGATCGATACCCTGCCGCCGGAGATCAAAAACGAGATGGATATTTTCATGGGCGATATCCGCGACCCCAACGGCGTGCGTACCGCCATGCGCGGGCAGGAGCGTGTGTTCCACCTGGCCGCCCTCATCGCCATCCCGTTCTCCTACCACAGCCCGGACAGCTATGTGGACACCAACATCAAGGGCACCCTGAACGTGCTCAATGCCGCACGTGAACTGGACACCGCCCGGGTCATGGTCACCTCCACCAGCGAGGTCTACGGCACCGCCCAGTATGTGCCCATTGACGAAAAGCACCCCTTCCAGGGGCAGAGCCCCTATTCCGCCACCAAGATCGGCGCCGACCGCCTGGCCGAGAGCTTCTACCGCTCCTTCAACCTGCCGGTGACCATCGTGCGTCCCTTCAACACCTACGGCCCACGCCAGTCCGGCCGCGCCATCATCCCCACCCTCATCACCCAGCTTCTGGCGCGCCAGACCGAGATCCGTCTGGGCAATCTGACCCCCACCCGTGACTTCAACTACGTGAAGGACACCGCCGCCGGCTTCATGGCCATTGCCGACTGTGAGGAAGCCATCGGCCGGGAACTGAACATCGCCACCGGTGTGGAGCACTCCATCGGGGACCTGGCCAACGAGCTCATCGCTCAGATCAACCCCAACGCCAAGATCGTCTGCGAAGCTGAGCGCCTGCGCCCCGAAAAGAGCGAGGTCAACCGTCTTTTGGGCGATTCCACCCAGCTGCGCCAGCTCACCGGCTGGGCGCCCAAGTACACCTTTGCGCAGGGCCTGGCCGAGACCATCGAATTCCTGCGCGGCAATCTGGATTCGTATAAAGTGGGGCAGTACATCCTGTAAACTGCCTGATGACAGGGGCCGGCGGGGCCTGGGGCACAGCGTTTCTGCGTGCCCGCAGCAGCAGCTTCCGCCGGCCCGATTTTATACTAGGAGTTCCTTTTGATGAAAGACCCGAAGAAAACGCTTTTCCGCCCGGTGCCGCCTGCCCTTCGCTGGGGGCTGGCGGCAGCGGCGGCGGTTGTGGTGGGTGTGTTGTGGTCATACTATTGGCGGGTGTTTTTCTACCTGGACAGCCGGGTTTCACCCCTGGTGCCCACGCTGGGCTGTGTGGCGGTGTGCCTGGGTGTTGTGCTGGCTGCGGCGGTGCTGCGCCGCCTGCGCACCCTGCCTGCCCGGGGGGCCTTGTGCCTGCTTTTGTGCGGCGCCCTCTTCTGCTTTGCCAATCCGCCTTTGCAGACCCCCGACGAAACCGACCACTACCTGCGCACCTATGCTATCTCCAAGGGGCGGCTGGATTTTGACTATGACCGCACCTATCCCGACGACGTGGCCGCTTTGGTGCAGGCTTTCCCCGGCGGCTGGGTGAACGCCCACACCTCGGTGGGCCTGGGCGCCGACCCGGACACCGGGGAAGAGAAGCCCTATGACACCGCCGGTTATGCCCTCAAACAGTACGGCAGCGATGGTGCCATCCAGAGCATCACCGACAGCTTTGCCCAGTATTTCGCCACCCGGAACGATCCCGCCGAAGAACCGGTGCATGAGCCGGTAAGTTTTCTGGTGCTGCCCTTTCTGCCCGGGGCGCTGGGCATGGCGGTGGCACGCCTGCTGGGCCTGGGGGCTCTGGGCTGCCTGTACGGCGGCCGCCTGGGCAACCTGCTGGCCTATACCGCCATCTGCTGGCTGGCGCTGCGCCAGGCGCAGAAATACCGTCCCGCCTTGCTGGGCGTGATGCTGCTGCCCCTGTCCCTCTTCATGGGCGGGTCCCTGAGCTATGACGCCACCTTGCTGGCCTGTTACTACCTGATGATCGCCCTGCTCTTGCGGGACAGCTGGACCACCTTCACGGCGGGGATGTATCTGGCGGCCTGTACCTTCGTCAGTGTGGCCAAGCCTTATCTGAACCTTTTGTGGGTGGCGCTGGTGCTGCTGGTGCCTCTGCGTGCCTGGCACGCCAAAGGCCGCCGCTGGCAGTGGAGCCTGGGCTGCCTGGCGGGGGCGCTGGCCGCCACCATGGCCACCGAGACCTACGGCCGGGTGATGCGGTACAACTATCCCGTCATTGCCCGGCAGGGGGGCGAAGCGGTGGGGGGCATGGAACAGCTGATCTTTGTGCTGACCAACCCTCTTCGCAGCATGGCCACCTTCTGGGGCACCCTGTGCGAAAATGAATTCTTCATCGGTCAGCTGGGCTTGTTCGGCTGGAAGGACCTGCCTATCCAGGCGCTGAACCTGCTGGGCCCGGTGATGCTGCTGGGTGCCGCTTTGCTCTGCTCTCCCCAGGCGCCCGCCCTGGGCCGCCGCCGCTGCGCGGGCCTGGGGGCGTTTGCTGCTCTCTACGGCCTGGGGGCCATCGCCGCTATGTATATCACCTACACCCCCGTGGCCATGGTGCGGGTGGTGGGGCTGCAGGCCCGGTACTTCCTGCCGGTGTTCCTGGTGCTGGTGCTGCTGGCGGCACCCCTCCTGCGCCGTCTGCTGGCCCCGGCACTGCCCGTTGCCTGGGCCGAACAACTGGCCGTGCCCCTGTTCGGCGCCCACGCCCTGTTTGGGGCGGTGCTGCTGTTCCAACACTATTTCGTAGGCCCGTTTTATACCATTCAGCTGTAAAAAAGGCGTCCTTGCTGGGGGCCTTTTATAAGGAAAGGATTTTCCCTATGTCCTTATTACTACCCATTCTGACCGGCCTGCTGGTGCTGGCGTTTTTCGGCGCCTTTTGCCTGTGCGTGTCGGCCTGTACCCGGTATGATGCCGCGCTGTTGCCGCTGCCTGCCTTGTGCGGCGCGGTGGTGGTGCTGTACATCTTTGCACTGCCGGGCATGCTGCACGTGGGGCTGTTCGCTGTTATGGCCATTCTGCTGGCCGGAGGCGTCTACTGCGGCGTGCGCGCCGGTGCCCGTGCGGTGCGGAATGCCATGGGCAGTGCCGGGTTCTGGCTGTTTTTGGGCGGTGCTGCCTTTTTGTGGGTGCTGTTCGGAGTTTTGCAGCCGATGTTTACCCAGTGGGATGAATTCACCGCCTGGGGCCTGGCGCCCAAGATGGTGGCCGAGCGCTCGGCTTTGTATGTGGCCGACCCGGTCAATCTGACCGCCTCCTTCACCTATCCGGCCACCAGCCTGCTTTCTTACTTGTTCCAGCGTACCCCCGGCCAGTTTTCCGAATGGCAGTGTCTGGCGGCCATCGACATTCTGGCCCTGGCTGCCCTGGCACCGGCCACCGTCCTGCCCCGCGCCCGCTGGGCACAAGGAGTTCTGGTCTTTGCGGTGGGGGCTGTGCTGCCTTTCTTCTTCAGCACAGCCCCGGCGGGCACCGCCAGCACCGTCTACCAGAACGCCATGGCCGACCTGCCCATGGCCGCCCTGTTCGGCGGTGCACTGTGCCTGTACTATGCGGGCGGCGGGCGGCGCAGCTGCTTTTATGCCACCGCTCTTCCGCTGGCCATGCTGGCCATGACCAAGGACATCGGCATGGCCTACGGTCTGATCGCAGTGTTTGTCATCGGCATTGACCAGCTGTTCGGCACCGCCCGGGCAGAAGGCATTTCTTTGGCCCGCCATGTGGGGGGACGTTTCCTGCGCACGGCGGTGCTGGCTGTGCCGGTGCTGGCCGTCTTTGTCAGCTGGAACCGCTACACCGCCGCCGTGGCTCCCGATTCCGGTGCCGCCACCGTGGGCAGCAGCCAGATGGGCTATGGTGCCGTGCTGGCAGGAGGCCTTCGCCAGCTGCTGGGCATCGGCAGGGAAGAGCGCTTTGCCCAGATCATGCAGGCCATGGGAGAAGCCTTCTTCACCCGTAAGGTCTGCCTGATCGGTGCCCCGGTCATGGTGGTGGTCCTGGTGGCGGTGATTACCGTTGCGGCTGCCGTCAGTGCCCCCAAAGGCCCGGCCCGCCGCCGGGTCATTGCGGCTTTCCTGGCCATGGCCTTCTGCTTTGCCGCACTGTATGTGTTCCACCTGATCCTTTATTTCTACAACTTCTCCGAAGCCGAAGGCAGCGCCCTCAAGGATTATGAGCGCTACCTGACCCCCTATCTCCAGGGCTGGGTGTTGGCTTCTTTCTGCCTGCTGGGGCAAGCCAGCAGCACCGCGCCGGTGCGTAGCTGGCCCCGCCGTGTGGGGGCCGGGGCCCTGGCACTGGCCACCGCCGGGGTACTGGGCGTTTTCGCCTGGCGCGGCATCCCCACCGCCGGGTTCTGGACCCGGGCGGACAGTGTCTACTCCACCCGTGCCGACGTGAAGGAACGGGCCTCCGTGATGAACGAGGTGCTGGACTGGAACGACCGGGTGCTGGTCATCAGCCAGGGGGACGACGCCACCCGCTGGTACTATTACAAATACGAACTCACCGCCAAGGTGGTCAACGGCTACGGCGGCGTCTGGTGGGGCGATGATGACTATTCCAACCGCTGGGATTCCGACTTCATGAACCTGGTGGAAAGCCTGAACTGGGACCTGTATGATTTCCAGGCCGTCTGTTCGGTCAATTCCCTGGAAGCCTATATGGAAGAGAAGGGCTGCACCTATCTGGTGCTGGACCGGGCCGACGATTACCTGGAACGGGATTTCAGTGACCGGTTCCAGGGCGGCATCACCGCCGGGCAGCCCGCGACCCTGTACCGGTTCATGGGCAGGGACGCGGAATACCCCTTTGTGCCGGTGGCCGTGGCGGAAAGCGGGGTGAGCCAATGAAACGCAGTTCTGTTTCCGGCGGCGATTCTTCCCGCTGGGCAGTGGTGTTCCAACCCCGCCGTCTTCTGGGGCTCTGTTATGCCCTGGGGGTGATGGTGTGGCTGCTGTATGCGGTCATTTCCAGTGCCCTGATGCTCAACCACAAGATGAACGGGTCCATGCGCAGTCTGATCCTGACAGCCCAGGACCTGAGCTACGAAAGTTTTCTGGATTACGATGAAGACCCCTGGAGCACCGCCCCCGACGAGAGGGAGGACTGGTATCTTTCCACCGACAACGACCCACACATCCTGTGGGAAGGGGAAGCCTATGTGGAAACGGTGCGCCTGCGGGTAGAGCAGCTTCTGCCTCCGGGCAGTGTGACGCTGTACTACCTCAAACCCGGCCAGACCGATTACCGGGAGACCCAGAAGGTCTATGCCTGGCAGGATGAGGACGGCAGCTATGTGTTCGATCTGGGCGGCGTTACCGTCGCCGGGCTTCGCATCGACCCGGACAGCGTGGGCGGCGTGCCCACCCGTCTGCTGGGGGTGGAGATCAACCCCACCACTCCCTGGTACGGGCGCTTTATCCCCAAGGGCGGGCAGTGGATCTTGCTGCTGTTCGGCCCTGTGGCGGCGGCAGCCTTCCTTTCGCTGCTGCGCCAGATCATCCGGGGGATCTGACCCCTCCACACACATTGCAAAACCAACCGGGTCTGCCTTTTTCGGCGGGCCCGGCACTTTTTTGCCGGAATCTGTAACATACGGCCCCTTTGGGTGACATATAGGCAAAGACCGGGAAGGAGGGGAGACATCGCCGTGAAGATGATCGAAAAGCTGTACACCGCCTATCGCGACGATGTCTATCGCTACCTGGTCAGCCTGACCCACGACGCCGCCCGGGCGGAGGATCTGCTCAGCGAGACCTTCCTGCAAGCGTTGCAGAGCATCGACCGGTTTGAGGCCCGCTCGGGGGAAAAGACCTGGCTGTTCGGGATTGCCCGGCATCTGTGGCTGCAGGACCTGCGCAGGCGGCGACCCACCGTCTGCTACGATGACCTGCTGGGACTGTATGTGGAGGATACCCTGCCCGACACCGCCGTGCAGCGGGAACTGCTGGCGCGCATCCGGGCGCTGCTGGAACAGAAAGACGAGCGCACCCGGCGGGTGGTGGCACTGAGGGTGCAGGGCATCCCTTATGACCGCATCGCTGCGGAACTGGGCATCAGCCCGGGGTCGGCCCGGGTCATCGACTGCCGGGCCCGCCACTGGCTCAAGGAAACTTTACGAAAGGAGGGGTTGCTGTGACCCACGAATATGACCTGCCCTGTGATATCTGCCGCGACCTGCTGCCGCTGGTGCGGGACGGCGTGGCCAGCGAAGAATCCTGCCGGGCGGTAGAGGAACATGTGGCCCACTGCGAGACCTGCCGTGCACTCTGGGGCGAGGAAGCCCCGCCGCCGCCCCTGCACCGGGAACGGGTGCTGGGGCGCATCCGCCGCCGTTTGTATGCCTGGCAGGGGGCCATGACCGCCGCCGGGCTGATCCTGGGTATGGCGTTGGCTTCTACCGGTGAGCGGGCGGGCTACAACATTCTGCTGTTGCCGGTCCTGGGGGCTGCAGTACAGTGGCTTTCGCCCCGGCGGGCACGCTGGCTACCGGGGCTGGTCTGGGGACTGATCACGGCTGTGACTCTGTGGCCCAATGCCGGCTATCTGTTAGGCCGCCTTGCTGAGGGCGATTGGTACAACTTTTTTGCCATCTTGGACCTGAGTATCCTGTACGGCCTTTTGTTTGGCGCCCTGTGTGCCCTGGGCACCTTGGCAGCCGCCCTGTTCCGCTATGCACTGAGAAAGGAGGAAACCCATGATGAATTGGAAGAAGACATCCGCCAGAGCCCCTGAACGGCCACGCACCAAAGGGCGTCGTGCCGCTGCCCTGGCGGGTGGTATCCTCATCGTGCTGCTGATTCTGTTTGTGGCCGGTTATGTGCTGGGGGACCCTGTCAGCCTGGCCTGGGCCCGGCACCACGCCATGGACTATGCCAACGAACAGTGGCCCGGCAACGATTTTACCGCCGTCTATGCCTATAACGAGATGGGGTACTGCTACCGGGTACGGGTGCAGTCCATGACCAGCCAGGACACCAGCTTTGACGTGTATCTTTCCTGGGGTGTGGTGCGCAGCACCACATACGAGGAGGAAGTGACCGGTTTGAACAACACCCGCCTGCGCATCACCGCAGCCGCCCGGCAGGACATGACCACGGCGCTGAACAATGCAGGGATGAACCCGGACTGGCTGGACGTAGCACCCGGTAAAGACTGGGAAGGCACCCCGCAAGACTGGGGCCTTACGCTGGATATGTCCTATGACCCCGGCTGCCTGCCGCCCCTGACTGCCTGCTTCTATCTGACCTACACGGACCGCCTGCCCACCGAAGCCGATGCCAATGCGTTGCTCAAAAATGCTAAAGCTGCCTTTGATGCGGCTGGGCTGGATATTGCCTATTACAGAGTGGGCCTGGTGTATACCGGCGGGGAAAAGTACGAAAACGACATCTACCTGGGCCCGCTGACCGCCGCGGAGGTGGACGCCCTGCCGTAAACCGCCCCGGCCAACATAAAACAAAAGAAGGCAGTCCCAAAAGACTGCCTTCTTTTTGTGTCGTGTTCTGTTAGGCAAGTGCCGGCTTACTGCACCATCAGGTCGGCGGCCTTGTACAGGTCGCCGCAGCTCATGCACACCACCAGGTCGCCCTTCCTGGCGTTTTCCCGCACCCAGGCGGCGGCGCTTTCCAGCCCGTCGGTGACCACGCTGGCGGGGATCTTAGCGGCCAGGTCCTCGGTGCGCACGCTGCCGTCGTCCACCTCACGGCTGCCCATGATGGGCAGCAGCACACAGACATCGGCGGTGTTCAGCACCTGGGCGAAATCGTCCATCAGGGCCTTGGTGCGGCTGTAGGTGAAGGGCTGGTGCACCGCAATGATGCGGTCATAGCCCATCTTGTGGGCGGTGGCCAGAGTGGCGGCCAGCTCAGCGGGATGGTGGGCGTAATCGTCCACCACCACAGCGCCGGAAGGCGTTTCGCCCTTGACTTCGAACCGGCGGCCGGTCCCGGTGAAGGATTCGGCGGCCCGCTCGGCGTCAGCGGGGGCGAGCCCCAGCGGCCGTACACAGCAGCACATGGCCAGAGCGTTGTAGATGTTGTGGTAGCCCGGCACACCCAGACGCAGGTGGGCGAAGTGATCGTCCAGCTCGTTTACGTCGAACTCATAGAAACCGGGACGGTATTCCTGAATGTTCACGGCGCGGAAGCGGGCTTCCTCCTCAATGCCGAAGGAAAGCACCGGGCGGTCGATGGAGTTGACCACGTCCACGGTGTTGTGGTCGTCCATGTTGAACACCACCGTGCGGGACAGCAGGGCGAACTTCTGGAAAGCCAGCTTCAGTTTGCCCATGGTGTGATAGTATTCCAGATGATCGTTGTCGATGTTCAGAATCACGCCGATGTAGGGGGTCAGGTGCAGGAAAGTCTCGCTGTATTCGCAGGACTCAATGACGGCGCTGGGGCCGCTGCCTGCCTTGCCGTACCCGCCGATCAGGGGCAGCTTGCCGCCGATGACCGCCGCCGGGTCGCGCCCGGCCAGTTCCAGCATGGTGGTGATCATGCCGGTGGTGGTGGTCTTGCCGTGGGTGCCGGCCACACCCACCGTCTGGGGATACATCCGGCTCACAAAGCCCAGCAGTACGCTGCGCTCCACCGCCGGGGTACCGTGGGAACGGGCAGCGGAAAGCTCGGGGTTGTCGTCATGGATGGCGGCGCTGTACACCACCAGGTCCGCCCCCGCAATGTTGGCGGCGTCGTGGCCCAGGGTCACGGTCATGCCCATGGCACGCTCGGACTCGGTGATCTTGGTCTCCTCCACATCCGAACCGGACAAAGTCAGGCCCCGGGCATGCAGGATCTGGATCAGGGGATACATCCCCGACCCGCCGCAGCCGATCAGGTGCACGTGCTTGACGTTATCCAGCAGCTTGGGATCATAGGTATTGATAAAAGGCATCGGTCCTCACCTCAAAAAAATGCCTGCCCGCCCGCGGCGGGGACAGGTTGATTCTGCTTTTATGCATGTTATAATGATTATAGTATTTTTTGGCCGCAAAATAAACACTTTTTTTGAAAAAAGGGAAGATAAAGCCGAAAAATCCCCCTTCGGACCGCCCGCAGCGGCCCCAAAACCGGAGAAAGAGGGTCCCGCCATGAAACGCAGCAGCCTGATCTACGGCTTCAACCCCCATGCCCTGTGCAGTGTGGGCAAGGATTTTGTGCCCGTGTGCATCACCCCCAAAGAACTGGGCCGCATGGGCATTCCCGCCCGCAAGGTGGAACGGGTGATGCAGGAACTTTCCGCCCTGGCCCAGGCCGACCCGTCCCTGGACAACAAACCCACCATGGCGGCCCTGGCCCGGCAGATCGCGGCGCAGCTGCTGTAAAATGCCCGCCGCGTCCTTCATATTATTGCCCGCAGCCGGGCAATGTGCTATAATAGGCCCATTATGCCGCAAGGCATGGGAATACATCGCTTGTGTGGCAGCCAGCCACGCGGGAGGGAGAGTAATAAAGTGAAAAACAGCGAAAAGACTCTGGACATGATCGTCAACCTATGCAAAAACCGCGGGTACATCTACCCCGGCAGCGAGATCTACGGCGGCCTGGCCAACAGCTGGGACTACGGCCCCCTGGGCGTTGAGTTCAAGAACAACGTCAAGAAAGCCTGGCTGAAGAAGTTTGTGCAGGAAAGCCCCTACAACGTCGGCCTGGATGCCGCCATCCTCATGAACCCCCAGACCTGGGTCACCACCGGCCACGTGGCCAGCTTCTCCGACCCTCTGCTGGACTGCCGCGCCTGCAAGAGCCGCCATCGTGCCGATAAGCTCATTGCCGACTGCGAGCAGGGCAAAAATGTGGACGTGGACGCCATGACCTTTGACGAGATGGACGCTTTCATCGCCGAGCACGAGGAAGTGGTCTGCCCGGTCTGCGGCAAGCATGACTTCACCCCCATCCGCAAGTTCAACCTGATGTTCAAGACCGCCATCGGCGTCACCGAGGACTCCAGCAGCACCTGCTACCTGCGTCCCGAGACCGCCCAGGGCATCTTCGTCAACTTTGCCAACATCCAGCGCACCACCCGCCGCAAGCTGCCCTTCGGCGTGTGCCAGGTGGGCAAGGCTTTCCGTAACGAGATCACCCCCGGCAACTTCACCTTCCGTACCCGTGAGTTCGAGCAGATGGAATGCGAATTCTTCTGCAAGCCCGGCACCGACCTGGAATGGTTCGCTTACTGGAAGGAATTCTGCCGCAACTGGCTGCTGAGCCTGGGCATCAAGGAAGAGAACCTGCGCCTGCGTGACCACGAAGCCGCCGAGCTGGCCTTCTATTCCCGCGCCACCACCGACATCGAATACGCCTTCCCCTTCACCGACTGGGGCGAACTGTGGGGCATTGCCGACCGTACCAACTACGACCTGGGCCGCCATCAGGAGGCTTCCGGCAAGAGCCTGGAGTACTTCGACCCCGAGACCAACGAGCATTACATCCCCTATGTCATCGAGCCGTCCCTGGGCTGCGACCGTGTGGCTCTGGCCTTCCTGTGCGAAGCCTATGACGAGGAGCATCTCACCGACTCCAAGGGCAAGGAGGATGTGCGCACCGTGCTGCGGCTGCATCCTTTCCTGGCTCCCTTCAAGTGTGCTGTGCTGCCCCTGTCCAAGAAGCTGTCCGACAAGGCCATGGAGATCCGCAACGAGCTGGCCAAGGACTTCATGGTGGATTTCGACGACGCCGGTTCCATCGGCAAGCGTTACCGCCGTCAGGACGAGATCGGCACCCCGCTGTGCATCACCGTGGACTTCCAGACCGTGGGCGATGACAAGACCGAAGCCGACAACTGCGTCACCGTGCGCGACCGCGACACCATGGAGCAGGTCCGCATGCCCATCAGCGAGCTGAAGGACTACATTGCCAAGAAAGTGGCTTTCTGATTTTCAGCTGACAAACACACCATATAAAAAGGACCTCCGCAGCCCGGCGGGGGTCATTTTGTCTGTTGTGCTGAAAATTTCACCGGAACACCTGGCCGGAGTAAGTCCGACGGCATCCCGTCACCAGCATGACCAGGGAGACCACAATGTACACAAGGCAAAGGGGCAGAAAGCTGCCGTCCGCCAGGGACCGGACGAAAGACTTGAGAATATCGGGGAAGGGGAGCATCAGCACAAGAAAATCCAGCCCCATCACAATGCGGTAGGCCAGGACCCGCCCCGGCGTTTGGCCGTACACCAGCCGGGCCACAACGCTCAGGATCAGCAGCGCCCCGGCATACACAATAGCCAGCATGCCTGCCAGCTGGACCGCCAGCCCGGCAAGACCGCCCAGCCCGGTGCCGATCATACCCGCGAGCATGGCGTAGCCTTCCACATCGCCCACGTCTCCCTCGGGCGTGTCCGGCCACAGGGATTTGGCGCTCTCGATGATGGTGTCGCCCTGGGTCAGCAGCAGAAATCCCAGCAGCAGCACCACCACGCTGGGTACAAGAAACATCAGCAGATTGCGGTTGGCGCTTTTCACAGGTCATCCCTCCATTTTTTCAGTATATCGGAAACGGTTCTCATCTGCAAGCCCGGCGGACAGGGTTACCCACCTTTTGTCAGGCATACCTTTTCTTTTCGCCGGGCATCGTGTATACTAGGTAACGGTGAATCCAAAGACCGAACCCGTCCTTTATTGGGCGGAGAAAAGGAGAAATATGCAATGGACCAGAAATATCTGCAGCTCTATGCTGATTTCGTTGTCAAGGTGGGCGTGAATGTCCGTCCCCGCCAGAACTTCATCATCCGCTGCCCGGTGACCATGCCGGAGTTCGCCCATGCCTGTGCCAAGGCCGGGTATGAGGCGGGCGCCAAGGAAGTCATCGTCCGCTGGGAGGACGAGCGCCTGTCCCGCATCCAGATGGAATACGGCGACGAGGCCGACCTCTGCGCCATGAAGCCCTACCAGCTGCGCAGCTACCTGGATTACGCCGAGGATCCGGACGGCTGCTGCACCCTGGCCATCCATGCCGCTGACCCCGAAGCCTTTGCCGGTCTGGACGCCGGCAAGCTGAACCGGGTGAACCTGGCCCGCCGCACCTTCCTCAAGCCCTGGCAGGAATACACCATGAACGACCGCGTGCAGTGGTGCGTGGTGGCGGTGCCCGCCCCCGGCTGGGCGGCCAAGGTGTTCCCCGGCATGCCCACCGAAGAAGCCATGGAAAAGCTGTGGCAGCTGATTTTTGAGGTCTGCCGCGTCACCACCGGCGACCCCGTTTCTGCCTGGAAAGAGCATGTGGCCAAGACCAAGGCCCGCCGCGACCAGCTCAACGCCTGGGATCTGGACCGGGTGCGCCTGCAGAGCGCCAACGGCACCGACCTGACCATCGGTCTGGCGGAGGACTGCACCTGGGAAGGTGCTTCCAGCGTGGCGGAAAACGGCACCGAGTTCATTGCCAATGTTCCCACCGAGGAAGTGTTCTGCGCGCCCCACCGTGACCGGGTGGACGGCATCGTCTACGGCACCAAGCCTTACGCCTACAACGGCCAGCTCATCGAAGGCTGGCATGTCACCTTCAAGGACGGCAAGGTCATCGAGCACGGTGCCGAAAAGAATGCCGACCTGCTGGGCGAACTGCTCTCCACCGACGAGAACGCCAACCGCATCGGCGAGATCGCTTTTGTCCCGGCGTCCAGCCCCATCAACCAGAGCGGCGTGCTCTTCTTCAACACCCTGTTTGATGAAAACGCCGCCTGCCACATCGCCTTCGGCGCAGGCTACCCCACCAACATCAAGGGCGGTTCCAAGCTGACCCGCGCCCAGCTGATGGAAAAGGGCCTGAACGATTCCGCCATCCATGAGGACGTGATGATCGGCGCTCCCGACACCCGCATCACCGGCGTGCGCAAGAACGGCGGGGAAGTCGTCATCTTCGAAAACGGCGAGTGGGCCTTCTGATCTCTGCATAACTCCAGCAACCCCGGCGGGGCGCGGCGTTTGGCCGTGCCCCGCTTTTGCCTTGCCGGGGTGCCGATCTTCTGGTATAATCAACACAAATTCCCACAAAATCAGCGGAAAGCGGTGTACGGATGGGCTTTTCTTCGGTTCAATTCTTGTTTGTGTTCCTGCCTCTGGCACTGGCGGCGTATTTCGTCCTGCCTGCCCGGGCCCGGAACGTGGTCATGGGGGTGCTCAGTCTGGGCTTCTGTGCCTGGGCGGGCATCCGGTACAGCCTGCTGCTGGCTGCCTTTGCCCTGGTACATTGGGGCTTTGGTCTGGCGCTGGGCAAACGGCCCCGCCTCCCTCTGCTGGGCGGGATGATCGCGGCAGACCTGGTGCTGCTGGGCTTCTATAAATACGCGGGCTTTCTGGCCGAGACCGCCAACGCCCTGCCCGGGGTGAACCTGCCGGTGCTGGCCCTGGCGCTGCCGCTGGGCATCAGCTTCTATACCTTTCAGGGCATCAGCTATTGTGTGGATATATACCGGGGCACGGTGAAACCCGAACGCAACCCCCTGCGCCTCTACCTCTATTTCGCCTGCTTCACCCATGTGAGTTCGGGGCCTATCGTGCGGTACGGCTTCCAGTCTGCCGCCCTGGACCCCTGCGCGCCCCAGCGCAAGGTGGACGCCGACCGACTGTACCGGGGCACCCGCCGCTTTGTGCTGGGCCTGGGCAAAAAGACCCTCATTGCCGACCAGCTGGCTCTGGTCTACTCGGCAGTCAGCGGCACCGATGCCGCCGGTCTGCCTGGCCTGGTACTGCTGCTGGGCTACGTGGCCTTTGCCGTGCAGCTGTACTACGATTTCTCGGGCTACAGCGATATGGCCCTGGGTCTGGGGGAGATGTTCGGCCTGTCCCTGCCTGAAAACTTCGACTATCCCTATCTCTCCCGTTCCATCGGGGAGTTCTGGCGCCGCTGGCACATGACTCTGGGGGCCTGGTTCAGGGATTACCTGTACATTCCTTTGGGCGGCAGCCGCCGGGGCACCGCCCGCACCTGCCTGAACCTGCTCATCGTCTTTGCCTGCACCGGCTTCTGGCACGGGGCGGCCTGGCAGTATCTGGCCTTCGGGCTGTGGCACGGGCTTTTGAGCTGTGCCGAGCGCCTGGGTCTGGGTAAGGCCCTGGACCGCGCCCCTCGCTGGGTGTCCCACCTGTATACCGTGCTGGCGGTGTTCGTGGGCTTCACCTTTTTCGGCGCCCCCAGCCTGGGCCAGGCGCTGGTGGCGCTGGGGGGCATCCTGACCTGGCAGGCGGGGGCGCCCGGCGTGACCCTGGCCGCCTTTGCCGACCACAAGACGCTGCTGCTGTTGGCGGCGGGCATCCTGCTCTGCGGCCCGGCGCAGGGGATCTTCCCCCGTTTCAAGTCCTGGCTGCGGGGAGAGGAGAAACCCGGTGCCCTGGACGTGCTGCTGGTGGCGGTGATCCTGTTCTTCTCCATCATGCGCAGCACGGCGGGCAACTACACCGCCTTCATCTATGCACAGTTCTGAGGAAAGGGGAGAGACCATGGCCAAAAAGATCGTGATCTGGCTGTTCTGCCTGGTGCTGGGCGGCAGCTTTCTGGTGTTCAACATCTTCAGCCGCCAGCTTTCGGGGGACAACCACGAAAACCGCCTGCTGACTTCTCTGCCCGAAGTATTCCAGGGCTCTTTGTCCGGTCTGCCCGGGCGGCTGGATCAGTTCATCGCGGACAATTCTCCTTTCCGGTATCAGCTCACCGCCCTGGACGCCGCCATCGACTACACCCTCTTCGACTCCAGCCAGAGCGACCAGGTGCTGCCCGGCAAGGACGGATGGCTTTTCTATAAGGATGGCCCCGACGCCGCCCACCCGGTGGCCAACTACCAGGGCTTGCCCGAAACCTTCGACAGCGAGGAGACCCTGGCGGCCGCGGCTGCCTCCTTGCAGAACCTCTCGGATACCCTGGCCCGGAGCGGCTGCACCCTGGTGCTGGACCTGGCGCCCTCCAAAGACCGGGTCTACCGGGAATTCATGCCCGACGCCTACCCTGTGGTCAACGAGGAAAACCGCACCGACCGCTTTGCCGCCTACATGACCGAGCACACCACCGTGGCCGTCAGCTGGCCTTATGCGGAACTGCGCGCCGAGGTTCTGCGCCGGATGGAAGCGGGGGAGAGCGGCCTCTATTTCAAAACCGACACCCACTGGAACCACGCCGGGACCCTCATCGGCCTGGACGGGGTACTCTCCGCCGCCGGGCTGGACGCCGTGGACTTTGCCCGGTATGAACTGGGGGACAACGGCATCCAGACCGGGGACCTGGCCAACGTGGCGGCGCTGTACACCGTCCTGCCGGAAGAGCGCGACCTGGCCGCCCTCAACTATATGGAATTGTACCAAAGCGACTCCCGCACCGTGGGGGTGGTGGGGGACAGCTTCAGCGGGTACTATGTGCAGTATCTGGAGCAGCGGTTTGCCGGGTGCTGGTATCAGGCCCCCGAGACCATGACCTCCGAACTGGCCGCCGCGCCGGGGTGCGATGTGCTGATTTTTTCGGTCACCGAGCGCAATCTGGACATGCTTTTGGGGCTGCTGGGGCAGTTTTAAGGCGGTTTTTGGCCCGAAAAGGGCAACATTTTGGGGTCAAAAAACGCAAAAGGCTTGCTTTTTGCGCACGGATGTGGTATATTCTTACTGTTCGATGATGATTTTTACTGAAAGTGGGCCGTTCGGTCCGCTTTCTTTTTGTGATAGGGGGTAACCATGGCAAAAGCCAAGCATCAGCAGCCCGGCGGCGCGGCCGCCGCGGTGGAGACCATCGTGCGTCCCGTGGTGGAAGGCATGGGTCTGCGTCTGTGGGACGTCCGTTTTGAAAAGGAAGGCCCGGACTGGTTCCTGCGGGTCCTGATCGACAGGGACGAACCGCTGGACACCGACACCTGCGAGGCCGTGTCCCGCGCCATCGACCCGCTGCTGGACAAGGCTGATCCCATCGACCAGAGTTACTATCTGGAAGTGGGCAGCCCCGGACTGGGCCGCCGCCTGACCCGTCCCGAGCACTATGAGGAACTGGTGGGACAGAAATGCGCCGCCCGTCTCATCCGCCCCGACGAAGCGGGCCGCCGTGAACTGGAAGGCACCCTGGTGGGCCTGCAGGACGGCGTGGTGACCCTGAACACCCCGGAAGGGGAAGTCTCCTTCCCCCTCAAGAGCGCCGGCTTCGTCAAGCTCTGCGACGACGAAGACCTTTTCGGCTGAGAACAAAAACAAGCACCGCCACAGGTTGGCTGACATATACATTCAACATTGGGAGGATACCGGAAAAATGGCTACTGCATCCAACAACGAATTCTTTGAAGCCCTCGCCGCGCTGGAAAAGGAACGCGGCCTGCCCGCCGATTACCTGATCGACAAGATCAAGGCAGCCATCGTCATTGCCGTGAAGAAGGACTATGAGGTCGAGGATGAAAACGTTATCGTGGACATCGACCCCGAACTGGGTACCTTCCGCGCCAGCCTGATGCGGGACATCGTGGAAGAGGTGGAAAACCCCCACACCCAGATCAGCCTGGAAGACGCGCAGCGCGTGCGCAAATCCTACAAGCTGGGTCAGCGTTTCGTCACCCAGCTCAAAACCAAGGAGTTCGGCCGTATCGCCGCCCAGACCGCCAAGCACGTGATCCGTCAGGGCCTGCGGGAAGGCGAGCGCAGCCTGCAGTGCAGCGAGATGCAGTCCCGTGCCCATGAGATCATCGCCGCCACCGTGGTGTCTGTGGACAACGAGCGCGGCAACATCGTGGTGGACCTGGGCAAGGGCGGCAGTGCCGTTCTGCCCCGCAACGAGCAGGTCCCCGGCGAGACCTTCACCGAAAACCAGGTGGTCCAGGTCTATGTGGTGGACGTTATCGCCACCGAGCGCGGCCCCCGCGTGACCATCAGCCGCACCCATCCCGGCCTGGTCAAGCGCATGTTTGAGCTGGAAGTGCCCGAGATCTACGAGGGCGTGGTGGAAGTCAAAGCCATTGCCCGCGAAGCCGGTGCCCGCACCAAGATGGCTGTGTACAGCAAGGACCCCAACGTGGATCCCGTCGGCGCCTGCATCGGTGCCCACGGCGCCCGTGTGGAGAAGATCGTCTCTGAGCTGAACGGCGAAAAGATCGACATCATCCGCTGGAGCGAAGACATCTCCGCCTTCATCTCCGCCGCGCTGTCCCCGGCCAAGGTGGTCAAGGTGGAACTGCTCCCCGGCGAGAACAAGAGCTGCCGCGTCACCGTGCCCGATCACCAGCTCAGCCTGGCCATCGGCAACAAGGGTCAGAATGTGCGCCTGTGCGCTCACCTGACCGGCTATAATATCGATATCCGTCCGGAATCCGGCTATTACGGCGAGGAAGAATAACCCGCCCATCTTTTTCCGAAAAGAGGTTTCACCTTGCAGCAGCAACGTCAAAAGAAAGTCCCGGTGCGCCGGTGCGTGGGCTGTAACGCCCAGCGCCCCAAACGGGAACTGGTGCGCATCGTCCGCAGCCCCGAAGGGGAGGTCGGCGTGGATCTGACCGGCAAGAAGTCCGGCCGCGGCGCCTATCTGTGCCCGTCGGCGGCCTGCCTGGCCAAGGCCCGCAAGGCCAAACGGCTGGAGCATGCCTTCGGCGTGCCTGTGCCGGACGGCGTGTATGAGCGCCTGGCCGAAGAGATCGCCTGCGCCGAACAAATGGCAAAGGAGGCGACCGAGCGTGGCACATGATTCAAACGGCCTGCTGGGGGCGCTGGGCCTTTGCCGCAAGGCGGGCAAACTGCTGCACGGGTACGACCGTGTGGAAGAAGCCGTTTTGCGCGGCAAGGTCAGCCTGGTGCTGCTGGCCAGCGATGCCAGCCCCCGCACCAAACAACATATGAAAGACACCTGTGAAGGCCTTGTTGCCTGCGAAGTCATGCCGCTGGAAACCGCCAGCCTGGCCGTGCTCACCCCTCGGCCCGCGGCGGTGTTTGCGGTAACGGATGAAAACCTTGCGCGGCTTTGCGCAAAACAACTGACCCCATAAGGAGGACCTGCCCATGGATTTTAAGTATAAGATCGCCGACGTGGCCAAGGATTTCGGTATCAGCCCCAAGAAGGCCATTGATACGGTGGCCGCCCTGACGGGGCAGAGCCGCAAGCCCGGCGGCACTTTTGAAGAAAACGAAGTCAACGGCCTGCTGGAATCCCTCACCCGGGAGACCGCCGTTGCCAGCCTGGACGAGTACCTGGCTTCCGGCAAGAAGCCCGAGCCCAAGAAGGCCGAACCCGCCCCGGCTCCCAAGGCTGCCCCCGCCAAGGAGCAGCCTGCCGCCAAGGCGGCCCAGCGCCCCGCCGCGCCCAAAAAGAACGACAAGCCTGCCGAGCGCCGCAAGGAAAAGAGCGTGACCATGCAGGAACTGGCCGCCGACAGCGGCATCAAGAATCCCGTGGTCACCGAGCAGGTGGAAGTCAACCGCGCCCAGGTGTCTGTGGACACCCGCACTGTGGA
>CALXHS010000133.1 GCA_944388165.1 uncultured Gemmiger sp.
AGCTTCTTGCGCTCTTCCACCTGGCGCTCGAAACGGCTCTTCTGGTCGATGGGGTCGTTCAGCTCGCTGAAGGCATTGCCGAACTCGGTGCAGTTGATGAAGTATTCAAACCGCTCGGTGAAGGCCGGGTCCTCGGGCTTGCGCTTGGCCAGGGGGCTGATCTCCACAGGGTAATCGTAAATGAAGGTGGGCTGGATGAGCTTGTCTTCCACGAAGGCGTCGAAGAACTCGGCCAGGATGGCGCCCTTAGTGGGCACTTCGGGCAGCTCCACGTGATGTTCCTTGGCCAGGGCGATGGCCTCGGCGTCGGAAGACACGGTGTTGAAGTCCACACCGGAATACTTCTTGACGGCTTCCAGCATGGTCAGGCGCTCCCAGTGGGACAGGTCGATCTGCTGGCCCTGGTACTCGATCTGCAGGGTGCCGCAGACCTTCTGGGCCACCGTCTTCATCATCTCTTCCACCAGGTCCATCATGCCGTGGTAGTCGGTGTAGGCCTGGTACAGTTCGATGGAGGTGAATTCGGGGTTGTGCTTGGGGTCCATGCCCTCGTTGCGGAAGATGCGGCCGACCTCATACACACGGTCCATGCCGCCCACCACCAGGCGCTTCAGATACAGCTCGGTCTCGATACGCAGGACCATGTCCATATCCAGGGTGTTGTGGTGGGTGATGAAGGGACGGGCGGAAGCGCCGATCTCGAAGGGGGTCAGGATGGGAGTGTCCACTTCCAGGAAGCCCTTGTTGTCCAGGAAGGCGCGCAGCTCCCGCAGGATGATGCTGCGGCGCACAAAGGTCTGCTTGACCTCCGGGTTGGCGATGAGGTCCACGTACCGCTGACGGTAGCGGGCTTCCCGGTCGGTGAGGCCGTCGAACTTTTCCGGCAGGGGCAGCAGGCTCTTGGAGAGCAGGGTCAGTTCGGTGATGCGCACGCTGAGTTCGCCCATGCGGGTGCGGAACACTTCGCCTTTGCAGCCCACGATGTCGCCTACGTCCAGCTTTTTGAAAGCAGCGTAGGCTTCCTCACCCAGCACGTCCTTCTTGGCAAAGATCTGGATATCACCCTTGGCGTCCCGCAGGTGGGCAAAGCTGGCCTTGCCCATGACGCGCTTGGACATCAGGCGGCCCGCCAGGCTGACGGTCTTGCCGGTCTCGCTCTCAGCAGGCAGGTCCTTGAACTCTTCCTGCAGGTCGGCGGAGAAGGCGTCCTGGGGATACTTGGTGACGGTAAAGGGGTCGCGGCCGGCAGCCTGCAGGTCGGCCAGCTTCTGGCGGCGCACAGCCTGCTCGGTGGCGGCATTGACGGGGGTGTTCTGCATAAGAAAACTCCTCTTTTCCTGAAAATAGCGGCGCCGGCCGGGCAGAGCCCTCCCGGTGCCGCTGGGTTGAATTACTTGCTGCGGGCCACGGCCAAGATCTTGTACTCGATCACATTGCCGTTGGGCAGGGTGACTTCCACCATATCCCCGGCCTTGTGGCCGATGAGGGCGGCGCCCACGGGGCTTTCGTCGCTGATGCGGTTCAGGTCCATGTCGGCTTCGGTGGAACCGGTGATATCGTATTCCTCGGCTTCGTCCTCGTCGTCGCCCTCGGCCAGGATCTTGACCTTCATGCCGATGGAAACGGTGTCGTGGGACAGTTCGTTGTCATCGATGATGCGTGCGACTTTCAGGGTGGCTTCGAGGTCGGCGATGCGGGCCTCGATGATGGCCTGCTCTTCCTTGGCGGCGTCATATTCGGCGTTTTCCGAAAGGTCGCCGTAGCCGCGGGCGACCTTGATCTTGTCCGCAACTTCCTTACGTTTGACGGTGCGCAGGATGTCCAGATCCTGCTCCAGCTTCTGATATCCCTCGCGGGTAACAATAACCTCTTTGGCCATTTCGGATAACTCCTTACTTAAAGTAAAAGTTGTGCGGCCCTTAGGGCCGCACCAGTTGTAATATTATATCCTGAAATTGTGTCGCTGTCAAGTGCTTTCACGCGCCGCACACCGGTCGTAAAGCGGCAGCAGGCAGAGCAGCGGAAGGGCGATGGGCAGCATGAGGGCGTAGCGGTAGGAATGGGCAATGGGCACGGCCAGCATCAGGCTCAGCCAGGAGAACAGCAGCGGCGTGAGCAGCAACAGGTCCGCCCGGCGTTTGCCCCGGGGTTTGGCCAGGCAGAAGAAGAACACACCCAGCATGATCCAGACCATGGTGCCGCAGCTGACGAAACGGGTAAGGTTCTGCAGGATACCGGCCACATCAACGCCGGTCCATTCCCGGAACCAGTCCACACTGACGATGCCCCGGTCATACAGATCCTGCACCCCCACGAAATATTCGTAGTAGTAGCCGTTCCAGCTGCCCGGCTGCCAGAAGCCCAGGGTCTGCATCAGGTAGGCTTCCACATACACGTCCAGATTGGCGGGCAGAAGTTCCGCCCACACCCGCAGGAAATCGGAGAAATGCTCTTCCAGATATACCCGGTCCAGCCGGGCGTTGCTTTTCAGGTTGTCAGAGATGCAGGGGCTGTAGGCCTGGGTCCATTCCTCCTCCGGCAGGATGGAGAAAAGGACCTCGCTCTGTTCTTCGGTGATGGGGCGGCCCTCACACAGGGTGGCGGCCAGCTGCTGCAGCGGTACCGAGATGGACTCGGTCAGAGAGTCCTTCCCAATTCCCAGGGCGTCATAGCCGGGTCCCTGCACCGCCAGGGTGATGAACAGGGCAGCCGCCCCGGCCGCCGCCATGCGCAGCGCCTGTTTGCGGCAGGTCACCGCCAGGATCACCACCGTGGGCACCGCCACATAAATGCCGTTGTTGCGCCAGAAGCAGATGAACAGCAGGGTGAGGAAAAAGGCCGCTGCCTGCCGCGGGCTTTCGCCCCGGACACCGGCTTGCCAGACCTGCATGGCCAGCAGCACCGCCGCGGCGGAAAAGAGGGTATCTTTCCAGGCGGCCATGCCGTAGCTGGCGAAAAAGCCGGAACAGGCATACATCACGGTGCAGGCCGCCACCGCCAGCCGGGGGACCCCCAGCCGGTACAGCTGCCAGACCACCGCCGCGCACACTGCCGCGAAGGCCGCGCTCTGCGCCACGGCATACAGGCACAGCCCCACCGACACACCGCCGCCGAACAATCCTGCCAGCCAGACGAAAAAGCGCAAAGTCAGGATGTACAGCACCACCCAATGGTTGCCGGAGGGCACGCCGCCCGCCAGGGCTTCTTCCAGGGCATGGGCACCGTCCCCCACCAGCCCCGCCGGCCAGTAGGCCAGCAGATACGGGGACCAGCACAGGAAGATCAGCCCCCAGGCGATGAGGAAGCAGCGCCGTCCCTGAGGCCGGGGCTCCATCCCGTTGAGGGAATGAGCTGCGCACACCCGCCGCAGCTGCAGAAAGGCCAGCCAAAGCAGCACCGCCAGGGGCAGCACGATGGTCAGGTCCTTCATACCGTTCCATTCGATGTAGTTGGTCTGCGGCCCGGCAAAGATGTCGGTGCCGCCCCGGACCAGACGGGACACGGTAAGCACCGCGCTGAGCAGCAGTCCGTACACTCCGCCCCACACCCGGGCATGCCCCGGCGAGGGGGCTGACCATTCCCGGCGGGCCAGCCAGAACAGCAGCACAAAAAGCACCAGCGCACCGGCGGAGCCCCCAAGCCCCAGCCCCCAGGAGAGGCTTCCGGCACAGAGGGCCAGCCCGCCGGCGGCAATCCACCGGGCGGGGGTCAGCTCGTATTGCTTGCCCAACTGTTCCACAGCTTTTTTCAGATATGCCATTGCTTTACTTGTCCAGCTGCAGCAGGCCCACCTTGCGGTAGACCTTGCTCACGGTGCGGCCCGCCAGGCGGGCGGCACGCTCGGCGCCGTCCTTCAGCACGCCGTCCACATAGGCTTTGTCCGCCGCGATGCGTTCCAGCTCGCTCTGCACCGGGCAGATGGCGTCGGCGGTGGTTTCGGCCACAGCCAGCTTGAAGTCGCCGTAGCCCTTGCCCTCGAATTCGGCCTCGATCTCCGGCATGGTCTTGCCGGTGAAGGCGGAGTAGATGGTCATCAGGTTGGACACACCGGGCTTGTTGGCGGCGTCAAAGCGCACCACACCGTCGGAGTCGGTGACCGCTCGCTTGAACTTGCGCACGATAGTGTCCTTGTCGTCGGTCATGAGGATGAAGCTGTTCACGTTGGCGTCGGACTTGCTCATCTTCTTGGTGGGGTCGGCCAGGGACATGACCTTGGCGCCTGCGGCGGGCACATAGCCTTCGGGCAGGGTGAAGGTGTCGCCGTACACATTGTTGAAGCGGCCGGCGATGTCCCGGGCGATCTCCAGGTGCTGGGTCTGGTCCTGGCCCACCGGCACCAGGTCGGCGTTATAGACCAGGATATCCGCCGCCATGAGCACCGGGTAGGTGAACAGGCCGCCGTTGACGTTGTCGGGGTGCTTGGCGCTCTTGTCCTTGAACTGGGTCATGCGGGACAGTTCGCCGAACTGGGTGTTGCAGGCCAGCACCCAGCTGAGTTCACAGTGAGCGGGCACGTGGCTCTGCACAAACAGCACATGCTCTTTGGGGTCGATGCCCACAGCCAGCAGCAGGGCGGCCAGGTTCCGGGTGTTGCGGCGCAGTTCTGCGGGTACCTGGCGCACGGTCAGGGCGTGCAGGTCGGCCACCATATACAGGCAGTCGTAGCTGTTCTGCAGAAGGGCCCAGTTGCGCAGGGCGCCCAGGTAGTTGCCCAGGGTGGGGGTGCCGGTGGGCTGGATGCCGGAGAGGATGCGTTTGCGTTTGATGAGTTCGGACATGGTTTTTCAGCTCCTTTTGTTGCGGCGGAGGGGATAAAAAAAGCCGCCCCCGCACAGAAGTGGATTCTGTGCAAGGGCAGGCTGAATTCTTGCCTGTGGTGCCACCTTGCTTGCCGCGCCGTTTGCCGGCAGTCGGCCTCTTGATGGGGCGCAGCATGCGTCCCTGCCCGGTAACGGGGGCAGCCGGCGGCGGATACTGCCCCGCAAAAACAGGGGTTCCCCGCACGCCCTCGGCGATCCATTTGTCCGTGCGGCCTTCCGCCCCGTTCCCAGCATCGGGGGCTCTCTGTGGGCGCCTGCATGGTTTTACCTTCGCCTCGTCGGTTTATTCCCCTACATTATAGCGAGGGTGCCCGTGGGTGTCAAGCGGAGCTGTCCAGCAGTTCCAGCAGCGCCGCACGGGCTTTTTCGGCGGTGGAGCAGCTTTCCCCGCCGCCCAGATAAATCAGGGCGTCGTTCCACTCGGCACAGGGAACGGCGCACGCTTCCAGGCTGCGGACCAGACCCGCCAGCTTTTTGCGGCGGCGGGGGTCCAGGTATTTCAGGTCGGACAGATAGGCACAGTCCATCTGCCGGGCCAAAGTTTCCAGCAGGGGTGCATCTGTCTGTTTCGCCATCATTGCGGGCTCCTTTGCAGATAACAGGAAGTCGGATGCTGTCATTATACATCATAATATGTTTAAATGTAAACATTTATTAGCCATATTTTTCCATGTTTTGAGGGTAGATAATGATACAAAGGTGGTGTGCAAACATGGAAACCCTGAAAATCAAGAAACGGACCGAACCGGTGATGTTTACCATCCGTGTGGACAAATCCATTGTGGATTTCTACGACGACCTGGCCAAAAAGACCAACCGTTCCCGCAACGAACTCATCGGGATGGCGCTGGAATTTGCCAAGGACAAGATCCAGATCGAACCCGAACCCAAATCCGGCAACCTTTGTTGACAAACCCGCCCCGTACCGCTAAACTGAGGGGTATAGAACTGTATTTACAGGGGGGAAGTTTCGTTTATGGCCAATACCGTACGTACCCGCTTTGCGCCGTCGCCCACCGGCTACATGCACGTGGGCAACCTGCGCACCGCGCTGTATACCTATCTGCAGGCCCGCCACAACGACGGCGCCTTCATCCTGCGCATCGAGGACACCGACCAGGGCCGTCTGGTGGAAGGCGCCACCGACATCATCTACAACACCCTGAAGGCCACCGGCCTGACCTGGGACGAAGGCCCGGATATCGGCGGCCCGGTGGGCCCCTATGTCCAGAGCGAGCGCATGGGCATGTTCAAGCAGTATGCCGAGGAACTGGTCCGCAAGGGCAAGGCGTATTACTGCTTCTGCACCGCCGAACGGCTGGAAGAACTGCACGAGAAGCAGAAGGCCGCCGGTGAGGTGAGCCACTACGACAGCCACTGCCGCGACCTGTCCGAGGAAGAAGTCGCCGCCCGTCTGGCCGCCGGGGAACCCTACGTCATCCGCCAGAAGATCCCCACCGAGGGCAAGGCAGGTTTTGACGACCTGGTTTTCGGCCACATTGAGGTGGACAACAGCGAACTGGACGACCAGATCCTGATCAAGAGCGACGGCATGCCCACCTACAACTTTGCCAACGTGGTGGACGACCACCTCATGGGCATCACCCACGTCATCCGCGGCAGCGAGTATCTGTCCAGCGCGCCCAAGTACAACCTGCTGTACGAGGCTTTCGGCTGGGAGATCCCCACCTACATCCACTGCCCGCCGGTGATGAAGGACGCCCAGCACAAGCTGTCCAAGCGCAACGGCGACGCCAGCTACCAGGACCTGGTGGCCAAGGGCTACCTGCCTGCGGCGGTGCTGAACTATCTGCTGCTGCTGGGCTGGGCGCCGGAAGGCGAACAGGAGATCTTCAACCTGGATGAGATGATCCGCATCTGGGACCCCACCCGCATCTCCAAGTCCCCTGCCATCTTCGACCCGCTGAAGCTGCGGGCCATCAACGCCGCGTACATCCGCGCCCTGCCGGCAGAGGAATTCCGCCGTCTGGCCGATCCCTTCATCGGCCAGGCCGTGCACCGGGACATCGACCGCGACCTGCTCTGCGCCAACCTGCAGCCCCGCTGCGAGGTGCTGGAGGACATTCCGCCCCAGCTGGACTTCTTTGACGCGGTCCTGCCCTTTGACGCAGAACTCTACCGCAACAAGAAGCAGAAGACCACCCCGGAATCCGCCAAGGAAGCACTGGAGGCCCTGCTGCCGGTACTGGAAGCCCAGGCCGACTGGAGCCGGGATGCCATCTTCGAGGTCTGCCGCCAGAAGGCCGAGGCCATGGAGAAGAAGAACGGCTGGCTGCTGTACCCCCTGGGCATCGCCCTTTCGGGCAAGGCCCGCACCCCGGGCGGCGGCACCGACCTGGCCGCCATGCTGGGCAAGGAAGAGACCCTGGCCCGCCTGCGCGCCGCCCTGGCCGCGCTGTAAGGCCCTCTTTTCCGTTTCAATCAAACACAAAAACCGCCGCAGGCGCTTGCCTGCGGCGGTTTTGTTGTTGCGGGTTATTCAACCTTGGTCTTGTAGCCGTCGGGGTTGTGGCTCTGCCAGTTCCAGCTGTCGCGGCACATCTCGTCGATGCCGTATTCCGCCTCCCAGCCCAGCTCATGCTTGGCCTTGGCGGGATCGCACCAGCACTCGGCGATGTCGCCGGGGCGGCGGGGGTCGATGACATAAGGCAGGTCCTTGCCGCAGGCCTTGCTGAAGGCCTTGATGACATCCAGCACGCTGTAACCGTGGCCGGTGCCCAGGTTGCAGATGAACAGGCCGGGCTTCTGCTGCAGCTTGCGCACAGCCGCCACATGGCCCCGGGCCAGGTCCACCACATGGATGTAGTCACGCACGCCGGTGCCGTCCGGGGTGGGATAGTCGTTGCCGTAAACATGTACCTTTTCCAGCTTGCCCACGGCCACCTTGGCGATGTAGGGCACCAGGTTGTTGGGGATGCCGTTGGGGTCCTCGCCGATGAGGCCGGAGGGATGGGCGCCGATGGGGTTGAAGTAGCGCAGCAGGGCCACGTTCAGTTCGGGGTCCGCCTTGCAGCAGTCGGTGAGGATGCGCTCGGTGAAGGCCTTGGTGGTGCCGTAGGGGTTGGTGGTGGCGCCGGTGGGGAAATCTTCCCGAATGGGCACGCTGGCGGGGTCGCCGTAGACGGTGGCCGAGGAGGAGAAGATGATGTTGTGGCAGTTGTAGTGGCGCATCACGTCCAGGATGGTCAGGGTGCAGTTGAGGTTGTTGGAGTAATATTCGATGGGCTTGGAAACGCTCTCGCCCACCGCCTTGTAGGCGGCGAACTGGATGACGCATTCGATGCCGGGGTTCTCCTTGAAGATGGCATCCACCGCAGCACGGTCGGTCATGTCGGCCTCGATGAAGCGGAAATCCTTGCCGGTGATCTGCTTGACGCGGGCAAGGGCTTCGGGGCTGGCATTGTAGAGGTTGTCCGCCACCACGATGTCGTACCCGGCATTCAGAAGTTCGACGCAGGTATGGCTGCCGATGTAGCCGGCGCCGCCGCTGACCAGAATGGACATAATGAACGCTCCTTCGCTTTTTGATATATTTTTGTTGCACGCAGCTCCGGTTGAGCCGCTTTCTTGTCTTTATTTTATACCGAACCGCCCACTTTTTAGAATAGACGTTTCAGTGTTCGCCATGACTATTTGTTGCACAGATGCAAAGGCTGGGGGTCCTGGCGGTAGGCGGTGGGGGTGCGGCCGGTAAGCGCCCGGAACCGCTGGGAAAAATAAGAGGTGGAAGAGTAGCCCAGCATGCGGGTGACTTCGCCGGGGGTATACCCCTGGGCCAGCAGCGACCCGGCCCGCTCGGCTTTCAGGCAGGCATAGTAGCCCCGGGGGGACATGCCCGTGCGGGCCCGGAATGCCTGCTGCAATGCCACCCGGCCGCAGCCCAGGGCCTTGCAGATCCGGGCCAGGTCGGGTTCTTCCTCGATATGCTCGGAAAAATAGAGCCGGGCAGCGTCCACAATGGCCCGCTGGTTCTGTTCCGCCACCGTGCGGGGGGCCGGTTTGCGCCCGCCCCGGCGCAGCCGCCGGGCGGCCAGCCAGAGGAACTGTTCCAGATACAGCTGCAGCAGCCTGCCCGCACCGAAAGGCGGATCCGGCCGCAGGGTGGGGTCTATCCCCGGCTGTTCGGGGCGCTGCCAGGTATCCCGCACCGCCTCCGCCAGCAGGCGCAGCGCATTCTTTTCCACCGCGTTGACCCGGATGAGCCGGTCGCGGAACAGGTCCATGGCGGTGCCGGAAGCCCGGAAGGCGATGCGCAGCACTTCGGGGGGGACTTCTCCCGTCGCCCGCATGGACCAGGTCTCTTCGGGCTGATGGATGAGCACCCGTCCGGCCCGCACCAGGGTGGGGCGGCCGTCGGTGGTCTCCTCGATCACGCCGTCCATCACGTACACCATCATCCACACTTCGCACAGGCGGGGCGGCAGTTTTTCGCCCACACGCCATTCGGCGCAGGCGGCTGCCTGCACTTCCTGCAGCTGCAAAGGGGGATTTTCTTTGGCGGCGCTCCCTGCGGGCATACCCATGGCGTTGCCTCCTTTTGTTATGCGGCCACCGCCCCGTCCTGCTCGTCAAAACGGTCGGTGGAGGTCCCTTCGTCCAGGCGGAAAGTCCCGGGCGGGTCCATGGTCACCAGGGGGAACCGGTCCATGCCCGGGAAGGAATCGCTCAGCCCCAGGCGGTAGGCCGTCAGGGGACCGATGATCTTGCCGATTTCCCCATAGGTCAGGGAGCCGTCCGGGGCATAGGTGTCCTGCATGATCTCCTCGGGCCAGTTTTCGGCCACATAGTCCACCAGTGCGTCGGTGACAAAGAGATCGTTGCTGCCGTTGTACAGGTCGGGCGCGCCGAAGAGATGCAAAATCTCGTGGGCGTAGACCGCCGGGCCGTCAAAGGTGCCGGGGTCAAAGAAAACATTATCCTTGTACAGGCAGCAGTATTCGTTGAAGTAGTAGCCGCCGTCCTCCAGGTAATGGACCATGGTGAAGGAACAGCCTGCCACCGGCAGGAACACCAGGAATCCGATGTTGCTGGTGCCGTAGGCTTCGGCCAGCTCCCGGGTGCGCAGAGAACCGCACACTTCGTCCATATCCTCATAGAAGGCCTGGCCTTCGTCGGATTCCTCGCCCCCCACAAAGCCGGGGGCGTAGGAAACCACCGTCATCAGGTCTTCGCCGTAATAGAGGGTGGGGGCGGCATTGTATTCCGCCGCCTGTTCGCAGATCCAGTCCACCGCCACATCCAGGTTTTCCTGGGTGCGGTCGATCTCCTCCTGGGTCCAGCCCGGTCCGCCGGGCTGTTCCAGATAGACGCAGTAGAGCACACAGGGCCAGGCCAGCAGCCCGGCACTGCCGTACTTCTGCTGGGCGGGGGTGAGGCCGTCGGTCCAGGGGGCCTGGATCTCACCGGAAGGCTCTTCCTCGGTCTGAGGCGGCAGGGGGGAAAGGTCGGGTGTCTGTTCCAGGCGGCTGCCGGGCCCCTGGGCATAGGAAATATCGCCCCGGGCGCAGCCTGCCAGCAGCAGGGCGGCCAGGCCCAGCGCCGGGAACCGGAGATATCCTTTCATCCGATGTTTCTCCTCAGCAGGGTGGTCAGGAGGGCAGTTTCAGCCGCGGGGTGCCGTCTTCCCCGGCTTCCAGGGTGACGGCGGCACCGCCTTCCAGGCGGCCGTCGATCAGGGCTTCGGCCACCGGGTCTTCCAGGGTCTTGCGGATGGTGCGGCGCAGTTCCCGGGCACCGAACCGGGTGGAGGTGGCCTTGACGATGGCGGTGAGGGCCTCGGGGCCGTATTCCAGGGTCAGACCGCGGGCAGACAGGCCGGGGCGGTATTCCTCCAGCATGAGGGCGGCGATCTTTTCCAGGTCGGGCTGTTCCAGGGGACGGAAGGTGATGACCTCATCCACGCGGCCCAGAAACTCAGGACGCAGGAACTCCTGCAGAGCCTTCATGCTCTTGTCCCGGGAAGCCTGTTCGGCGGTGCGGTTGAAGCCGGTGGCCGAGGTGCGGTCGGTGGAACCGGCGTTGGAGGTCATGCAGATGACGGTGTTGGAGAAATCCACCACACGGCCCTGGGCGTCGTTGATCTTGCCTTCGTCCAGGATCTGCAGAAGAATGTTCATCACGTCGGGGTGGGCTTTCTCGATCTCGTCAAAGAGCACCACGCTGTACGGACGGCGGCGCACCTTTTCGGTGAGCTGACCGGCCTCGTCATAGCCCACATAACCCGGGGGCGAACCGATGAGACGGGACACGGCGTGCTTCTCCATATACTCGCTCATGTCGATGGAGATCAGCGGGTCCACCGTGTCGAAGAGCTGGTTGGCCAGCTGCTTCACCAGTTCGGTCTTGCCCACGCCGGTGGGGCCCACAAAGATGAAGCTGGCGGGACGGTGACGGCCGGACAGGTCCGCCCGGGCGCGCTTGACCGCCTGGGCCACGCTGTGCACAGCTTCGTCCTGGCCGATGATGCGGGCCTTGAGGGCTTCTTCCAGCCCCTCCAGGCGGCCGTCTTCGCTTTCCTTGATCTTCACCGCCGGGATGCCGGCCCACAGTTCCACCACCCGGGCCACGTCGTCCAGGGTCACCTGGATGTCCGCCACCTGCAGTTCCAGGGCGGGCAGACGTTCCCGCTGGCGGGCCAGTTCGGTCTTGGTCTTGGCCAGTTCCTCATAGTCGATGGCGGTATCGGCACTGTCGCTGTCGGGGTTTTCCAGGTCGTGTTCCTTCTCCTCCAGGTCGGCGATGCTCCGCTGGAGGGTGAACAGTTCGGTGATCTCGGGATGGCGCAGGTTGCAGCAGGCGCAGGCTTCGTCCAGCAGGTCGATGGCCTTGTCGGGCAGGTACCGGTCGGTGATGTACCGTTCGGACAGCTGCACCACGCTGGTGACGATGGAATCCGGCACACGGACAAAGTGATGCTTTTCGTAATACTCCCGCACACCGCGGATGACCTCGATGGCGTCGTTGATGGAGGGTTCCTCCACCTTCACGGGCTGGAAGCGGCGCTCCAGGGCGGAGTCCTTCTCGATATACTTGCGGTACTCGGTGAAGGTGGTGGCGCCGATGACCTGCACCTGACCCCGGGACAGGGCGGGTTTCATGATGTTGGCGGCGTTCATGGCGCCGTCGGAGTCACCGGCGCCCACGATGTTGTGGATCTCGTCGATGAACAGGATGACGTTGCCGGCGGCCTTGATCTCGCTGAGCAGGCCCTTGACACGCTGTTCAAACTGGCCCCGGAACTGGGTGCCGGCCACCAGGGCGGTGAGGTCCAAAAGATAGATCTCCTTGTCCTGCAGGCGGGCGGGCACCTTGCCTTCGGCAATACGCTGGGCCAGGCCCTCCGCGATGGCGGTCTTGCCCACACCCGCTTCACCGATGAGGCAGGGGTTGTTCTTCTGACGGCGGCAGAGGATCTGCAGCGCGCGGTAAATTTCCCGGTCACGGCCGATGATGCGGTCGGTGCGGCCTTCCCGGGCTTTCTTGGTCAGGTTTTCGCAGTAGGTGTCCAGATACTTGCGGCGGGGCGGCTTTTCCTTTTTGCCGTTCTTCTTGCCGCCAGCGTTCTGGCCTTCCTTGTTTTCGGCGGGGGCGCCGAAGCCGAAGGGGAACACCGGGCTGCCCCCGGGCACGAATTCCTCGTCTTCCCCGTCTTCGGCGGGGACCATGGCCCCGGCCTGACCGGCTTCCTCCAGGAAGCTGGCCATCCGTTCCTCCATGTTTTCCAGATCCTGATCGGACATGCCGAAGCGTTCCATCAGATCATCCACCGGTTTGATATGCATGGCTTTGGCGCAGGTCAGGCAGTAGCCTTCCTGAATGGGCTTGCCATCCTCCACGCGCTGTATAAATACCACTGCGGTACGTTTTTTGCAGCGGGCACACAACATATATTCTCACCTCTCTCTGGCGGCCGTATCGGGCTGACCGGCCGCTATAAGAACCATTATCCCCCCGCAAAGGCCCTTTTGCAAGGGCGCGGGCGGAATGTTCAGATATTGTTCATAGCGTCCACATGGTTTATTCACGGGACGGCTCAGTAATACACCGTAAAGGGGTTCAGCCCCGAAAGCAGGCTGTAAATGAGGCTCTGCCCCATCACCGAGCTGCGCAGGAACTCCACCTGGCCGTTGGCCAGCATGCCTGCCAGCCACAGTCCCAGAGATAGCAGCCAGCAGTTCAGCACGCCGGTGAGGGCGCCCAGCACCAGGCCCAGCAGACGATTCAGGCTGCCCACCAGGGGGATGGAATTGCACCCGCGCAGCGCCCAGGCCAGGGCCCGGAACAGCCACCGCACCGCTACACAGACCACCAGGAACAGAATGACCTGGATCAGGGGCAGGACAATGGGTTCCAGCACTTCGATGACGTGGGGGGTGGCTTCGCCGGTGATTTCGGTCATGGTATCCACCAGAGTCTGGCGGATGGATTCGGGCAAAAAGGTCAGAGACTGCACAGCGGCCGCGGCGTCGCCGCCGCTTTCAGCCAGCGTCGCCGAGACTTTTTCGGCGATGCTGGCGCCCACATAGTCGTTGTAGATGACCGGTCCGGCGGTGCGAGCCACCAGCACCGCGCCGAAGATGCCCGCCACCCCGCCAATGAGCAGCATCAGCGAGGAGACAAAGCCCCGGCGCCACCCGGAGGAGGCGGTCAGGATCAGCACCACAACAAACAGAAGATCGTACAGAAAACCAGTGATAGAATAGTCCATTTTGTTTTTCCTCTAGAGATTATAACGAATTGTATTTTCAAGTGGAGGCGTTCAGCACTTCCACACGGCCGGCAGTAAAGAGAAGGGGCTGGTTGGCCACCAGGATGGCCTGAGGGCGGCTGTCCAGTTCCCGGGTCCAGCGTTCGGAGCCGTCCAGCTCATGGCAGGAAACGCTGTTCACGCCCCACAGATAGACGGCGGTATCGGCACAGGCAACGCCTTCGGCCTGCCCGGCATCCCCCTGGCCCACCACCTGCAGGTCACCGTTGAGCACCAGCAGTTCGTTGCCGCTGTGGGTGGACAGCAGCAGCGCAGTGGTGCGCCGGTTCACCGACGCCCCCTGCAGGCTGACGCCGCCGAAGTCATAGCGGGCGGTCTCGGTCCCGTCGGAGGCGGAGAGCACCGCGGCGTAGGTATCGAAGACAGCCAGCACACGGTCGGAGGACAGCCAGTGCAGCTGCAGCAGCAGACTGCCTTCGTCGGCGGTGTAGGCGGGGCCGGTCTCGCTTTTGGCGGTGTCCATCATAAAGACGGTGCAGGCCATCTGCCCGTTGCGGGCGGCCACCGTGCCCACCGCAAAGCGGCGGTTATCCGAAGCGAAGCTCATGGCCAGGGGGGTGCCCTGGTCCTGGGTCATCTTCCAGCTGTAGGTGCTGCGCATGGTGGGGCTGAACACCTGCAGTTCGGCGGCGTAGCGATCGGATTCGGTCACCACGCCCAGCGACCCGTTCTGGGACATGGCGCAGAGCATGATGGCATTGGTGAAGGTTTTGGTATACAGGGTGCGGGTGCGGCTTTCCACCTGCAGGCTGGTGCCCGAACGGTCATACAGAACGAACCGGGTGTTGCCCACCGCCAGAGCGGGGCGGGTGTAGCCGGGCTGCAGGGTGCGCACCTGGGTGCCGTAGGCGGAATAGATGGCCACGTCCTCGCCGTCCAGTTCCACAAAGCCCCCGGCCAGTTCCTCGATGCGGGTGGGTTCCTGGATGCCGGTTTCTGCCGGCCAGCCGCCGCCCCGCTGGAAATACAGGGCGACGGAATCCAGGGTGTCCCCCAAAGAGGAGAGAGACGCCCCCAGCACCCCGGTGACCGAAGCCGCTGCCAGCAAAAGGGCCAGCAGAAGCACCACCAGCATGATGCGGCGGCGCCGGGCACGGCGGCGCAGAATGGGGCTGAAGGGCCGGGTATTGCCCGTCCGGGGGGCACGGACCCCCTCCGGGCGGGGGGTTAAGGAGATGGTCTTGGTCTCTTCGGTCTTTTCCCCGCCCCGGCTTTCGTCCGGTTTGCGGATGGTCTTGGTGGCCTGGGCCGCCGGTTTAGCCTTACGCTCCGGCTTTTTGGGCTCAGTGCGCCCCGGCTCCGGTTCAGGCAGGGATTCGCCGCGTTCCCGTGCCAGCATACGCTGGCGCCGGGCGAGACGTTCCTTATCTTCGGCTCTCATCGGCGTTTCCCCTTTCGTAAAATTTTACAGAACATATCGTTCATTCGTCGGTTTCCGGCAAAAGGCCGGGATACTGCACATCCGCCAGGCACAGGCCGTTGGCGGGCAGGGTGGGACCGGCACGGCGGCGGTCCCGGCTTTGCAGGATGGCGGGCACTTGTGCCGGGTCCAGTTTGCCCAGCCCCGCCTGCAGGATGGTCCCCGCCAGGATACGCACCATATTATAGAGGTATCCGTCGGCGGTGACGGTGATGGTGAAGATCTCCCCTTCCCGGGTCACATCGCACCGGGTGATGGTGCGCACCGTGTCCCCATGGGCAGCCACCGAGGAACCGGAGGCGCACAGGGCCAGGAAATCATGGGTCCCCACAAACCCGGCGGCGGCCCGCTGCATGGCCTGTTCATCCAGGGGTTTGGGCACCCGGTGGGTAAATTCAGCGTCGAAGGGGTCATCCACCGCCCCGTTTCGGATGCGGTAACAGTAGGTTTTGGCGTGGGCGGCGTACCGGGCGTGGAAATCCTCCGGCACCTGTTGGGCCTGCATCACCCGCACATCGGCGGGCAGGTGGGCGTTGAGGGCCAGGGGCAGGCGGCGCAGCGGCACGGTCCCATCATACCGGAAACTGAGCGCGAAACGGCGCGCATGAACGCCGGAGTCGGTGCGGGAACAGCCCTTCACATCGGGGCGGGAACCCAGCACCGCCTCCATGGCGTCCTGCAATACCTGGCAGACGGTCAGGGCGTTGGGCTGCACCTGAAACCCGGCGTACCGGGTGCCCTTGTAGGCCAGCCACAAAAGTACGGTCATGGGCATTTCCTCAGAACAGCAGGGTGGTGGACAGGATGATACCCAGCAGCACCGTCAGGGCCAGGGCGCACTGCACGTCCAGCTTGCCGAAGTGCAGCACCTTCAGCCGGGTGCGGCCCTCGCCCCCGTGGTAGCAGCGGCATTCCATGGCCATGGCCAGCTCGTCGGCACGGCGGAAGGCGCTGATGAACAGGGGGATCAGGATGGGGATGAGGGCGCGGATGCGCTCGGAGAATTTGCCGTTGTCCAGCTTGGCGCCCCGGGCCTTCTGGGCGTTCATGATCTTCTCGGTCTCCTCGATGAGGGTGGGGATGAACCGAAGGGCAATGGTCATCATCATGGCCAGCTCATGCACCGGGAAGTGCAGCTTCTGCAGCGGCCGCAGCAGAGATTCGATGGCGTCGGTGAGGACGATGGGGCTGGTGGTGTAGGTCAGCAGGCTGGTGCCGGCAATGAGGGCCACCACACGCACCGCCATGAGCACGGCGTAGGACACGCCCTCCTCATAGATGGAGAAGATCCACAGCCGCACCAGGGGCTCCCCTTCCCCGGTGATGAAAAACAGGTTCAGTACCGCCGTGAAGACGATGATGGGCACGATGGGTTTCAGGCTCTTGAGAATCAGGCGGTAAGGGATCTTTGCCACGGTATACAGCAGGGCCAGCAGCGCCAGGGACAAAGCAATGCCCAGGGGGTTGGAGGCCACGAAAAGCACGATGATATAGGCGATGGTGCCCACCAGTTTCAGGCGGGGGTCGCAGCGGTGCAGCACCGAATTTCCGGGGAAGTGCTGCCCGATAGTGATATCACGAAGCATGGTCTTCCCCTCCTTTTTCTTCCGGCAGCGGCAGCGGTTTTTCCGGGTGGCGGGCGTTGTAGGCCTTGAGCACTGTCTTGACCGCATAGGGCATGGTGTAGACGTCGGTCTTGATGTCCAGGCCCATCTCCTTCAGGCGCAGGAAGATCTGGGTGACCTGGGGCACCGAAAGCCCCAGCTCCAGCAGTTCCGGCGCCCGGGCAAAGATCTTTTCCACCGTGTCGTACATGGCCACCCCCGCCCGGTGCATGACCAGCACCTTGTCGGCGTATTTGGCGATGTCTTCCATGGAATGGCTGACCAGCACCACGGTGACGCCGGTCTTTTTGTGATAAGCCTTGATCTGGGCCAGGATGGTGTCCCGGCCTTCGGGGTCCAGACCGGCGGCGGGCTCGTCCAGCACCAGGATGCGGGGTTCCATGGCCATGACGCCCGCGATGGCCACCCGGCGCTTCTGGCCGCCGGACAGTTCAAAGGGGCTGCGCTGGAGCAGTTCCTCGCTCAGGCCGGTGAACTCAGCGGCTTCCTTGACCCGGCGCTGGACTTCCTCCTCGCTCAGGCCCATGTTGCGGGGGCCGTAGGCGATATCCTTGGCGCAGGTCTCTTCAAACAGCTGGTATTCGGGGTACTGGAAGACCAGGCCCACCAGAAAACGGAAGCTCCGCAGGTCCTCCCCTTCCGCCCACATATCCCGGCCATCCACAAAGATCTTGCCGGAGGTGGGGCGGTTCAGGCCGTTGAAATGGCTGATAAGGGTGGATTTGCCGCTGCCGGTGGAACCGATGATGCCCACGAAGTCCCCTTCCTCAATGGAAAAGCTGACATCGTTGAGGGCCGCAGTCTCGTCCGGCAGGCCGGCGTTGTACACATAGCGCAGATGTTCGCAGCGAATGATCTCTGACACGTTCGTTTCCCTTCCTTCCGCATGCCGCCCGGCCTTTGCCGGTGAAGCTGCGGTCTTGTAAGATTGTGCGGCGCAAAAGGCCGCGTTTCAGCGAAGCAGGTCGTACAGCGCTTTGGCGCAGGCTTCGGGGGTGATGACATTGGCGGGCATGGGCAGCCCGGCGGCAGCCAGTTCGTCCCGCAGTTCGGCGGCCTGGGGCACATCCAGGCGGTAGCGCTTGACCCGTTCGGTCTGGCTGAACACCTCTTCGGGGGTGCCTTCCATGACGATGCGGCCCCGGCTCATGACCAGAACCCGGTCGGCCTGGGCGGCCTCTTCCATATAATGGGTGATGGACACGATGGTGATGCCCGCCGCCCGCAGGCTGTGGATGGTCTGCATCACCGCCGCCCGGCCCCGGGGGTCCAGCATGGCAGTGGCTTCGTCCAGGATCAGGCAGTCCGGCCGCATGGCGATGACGCCCGCGATGGCCACACGCTGTTTCTGGCCGCCGGAAAGCTTGTAGGGGGCCTTTTCCCGGAATTCGTAGATGCCGGTCATCTGCATGGCCTCATCCACCCGGGTGCGGATCTGTTCGCTGGGCACGCCCAGGTTTTCCAGGGCGAAAGCCACGTCCTCCTCCACGATGGTGGCCACGATCTGGTTGTCCGGATTCTGAAACACCATGCCCGCCTTCTGGCGGATGTCGTAGAGTTTTTCCTCGGTGCGGGTGTCGATGCCCTCCACCAGCACGGTGCCGGTCTCGGGCAGCAGAATGGCGTTGAAATGTTTGGCAAGCGTGCTCTTGCCGCTGCCGTTGCCCCCCAGCACGGCGACGAACTCGCCGCGCTTGACCTCCAGGCTGACGCCGTCCACGGCGTAGTCCGGGCGTTCGGGGTCATAGCGGAAGTGCACATCCTGGGCTTTGAGCATGGGTTCCATGAACCTTACCCCCTTTTTATTCCTTTTCCCACACGGCGGTGGCGCCGCAGGGCACCACGCCCCCGGTGGCCGAGACCGGCAGGCCGATCTCATCGCACCAGGTTTTTCCGCCCTTGACAGGGCAGAGGTTGGTTTTCAGGATGTATTCCATCACCGCGGGGCTCAGGCCCTCGGTGTAGGAGTTGATGGCAAAGAAGAGCG
>CALXHS010000134.1 GCA_944388165.1 uncultured Gemmiger sp.
GTGTTGTCGCTTTTTGCCGCCAAAAAGCGACGGAAAAACCGCCACCGTTTCGAGGCGGTGGACGCCGACCAGGGCTGCGGCCCTGGACCCGGGGAGTGCGGCCACCTTACGACGGCCTACTCAGGCCCTGGAGGGCCTGAGCAAGGAATGGATTTAAAATCCTTGCGGGAAAGTAAAGGCTTTTTCCCGGAAAGCAGCAGCTGCCGGGAAATGGTATTAAATCATTTTCCTTGTTCACCGGCCCCCAGGCCGGTGAATAGGCCGTCGTAAGGTGGCCGCATCTTGGGGTCTGGGGCCGCAGCCCCGGCCGGCGGCCGCCGCATCGGAACGGCGGGCCCTTTTCGCTTCCTTTTCGGGCACGAAAAGGAAGGACCCCCGGAAAGATGCCGTTTCCCTAAGAAAAAACAACAAAAAAGGACAGGATAAATCCCGTCCTCCTACTCCCTATCATTCCACAACTCCCTCAAAAATTGTGGAAAACTTTCCAAACCCACCGGCCGCTGTTCGCGGCCGACCAATTTCGGAAACAACGCTTCGCGTTGTTTTTGCATGGCGCTGCGCGCCATCGGGCGGCATAGCCGCCCGAGCAAAAAACCACCCCCATGCCGTTCCCGGCACAGGGGTGGTTTGCAAAATCAAATCTTACAGCTCAATCTTCCCGAACATCTCGAAATCATCGCTGTCGTTGATGCGGGTGCTGCGGGCCGGAGCCTGGGGCTTGGCCTCGGGATCACGGGGCGCGCCGGCGAACTCACGGCCGGGCACGCTGGAATTCCGGGGGCCGCCCTTGCCGTAGCCGCGGCCGCCTTCACGGCGGGGGCCACGGCCGCCACGGTTGCCGCCCCGTCCGTCACGGCGGGGGCCGCGTCCGCCGCGGCGATCGTCGCGGCGGGGACCACGGCCACGACGGCCGATGCTCTCACGGTCGGGCAGGTTGCTGGCGTCGGGGTCGGTGGAATAGATCACCACGCGGCGGTCCTTGCCTTCGCCCTTGCTCTCGCTGCGCACGCCCTCGATGGAAGCGATGGCGGTGTGGATGATGTGGCGCTCATAGGGGTTCATGGGCTCCATTTCGTAGCAGCAGCCGGTGCGCTGCACCCGCTCGGCAATGCGGCGGGCCAGGGCGCACAGGTCGTCTTCCCGCTTGCCGCGGTAACCTCCCACGTCGATGCCCAGCTTGATATAGGGGCCTTCCATCCGGTTGATGACCAGGCTGGCCAGGTAGGACAGGCTTTCCATGGTCTCGCCGCGGCGGCCGATGAGCACACCCATGTGCTCGCCGTCCACCTTCAGGATGGTGGCTTCGCCCTGCTTGACGGCGCGGAAGGTGAAATCCTTGGCGCCCAGCAGGTTGAAGATGGGGGTCAGATAGTCCACCGCGGCTTTCAGCTGCGGGTCGGCCTCGATGTCCAGAGGCACTTCGGTGTTGCTGTCGGCCTCGGCGGGAGCTTCGGTCTCGGCAGCTTCGGCAGCGGGGGCTTCCTCGGCGGCGGGGACGGCGGGTTCTTCCGCAGCCACCGGTTCAGCCTTGGGGGCCTCTTCTGCCACGGGGGCGGGAGCGGCGGTCTCGGCTTCCGGCTCTTCCACGGTCACACGGACCTTGGCCGGAATGCTCTTGAACAGCTTGCGGGCCGGGAACTCCAGCACCTCATAGCTCACGCCCAGGTCGTCGCGGTCCACCCCCAGCGCACGGCAGGCAGCCTCAACGGCTTCCTCCACGGTCTTGGCGGTCATTTCCATTTCGCGCATGTTGACTTCCTCCTGTCTGCCCTTTTGAAAAGGGCTGATTGTTACCCATGTGCCGCTTTACTTCTTGCGGCGGCCCTTCTTGCCCTCGATCTCCATTTCCAGGCGCTCGGCCTCGGTCAGGGGGGTGGTACGCTCACCGGCGTACTTCTCGGCGGCTTTCTGACGGGCCCGTTCCAGGCGCAGCTTGTCCAGCTCGCGCTGGTTCACGGTCTTTTCCACCTTCTGGCCCTTCTCCTCCACCACGACGGTGTGGGTGGCTTTCTTGGCGGCCTTCTTGGCGGCCAGTTCGGCCTCATACTGGGCCTTGAACTTTTCGGGGCTGTAGATCTTGTAGGTCAGGAAGCTCTGGCCGATCTGGCAGATGTTGGATGCGGTGTAGTACAGGCAGAAGCCCACGGGAGCGGTGAAGCAGAACCACACGAACATCAGGTTCATAATGAGCATCATGACCTTCATGCTGCCCTGCATCTGGTTGTCCATACCGGAGAGCTTCTGGCTAATGAAGAAGGAGATGAACATGGTCACGGCGGCCAGGATGGGGAAGATGGCCAGCGGAGTGATAGCAAAGCCGGCAGCACCGGTCATCTGGAAGCCCAGGAAGCTGGTGTTGAAATTCTGGATAGCGGCATACTGATCGGCACTCAGGGCGGAGCAGGCAGCGCCGCTCTGGATCTGGGCGATGAGGTTGCTCTGCATCAGGGTGACGTTGTTGGTGGCGATGCCCAGTTCCTGGCAGGCGGCGGTGATCACGTCGGAGGAGATACCCAGGATGTACTGCACGGGGCGGTACACGACCTCGATAACGCCGAACAGGACCAGCAGGTTCAGCAGCATGGGCAGGCAGCCGGACATGGGGTTGTACCCATATTCCTGCTGCAGCTTCATCAGCTCTTCGTTCTGCTTTTCCTTGTTGTTCTTGTACTTCTGCTGGATCTCATTGATCAGCGGCTGGTACACCGACATCTTGGCGGTGGATTTCTGCTGCTTGATGGCCAGGGGCAGCAGCAGGATGCGGATGATCACGGTGAAAACGATCATCGTGACGGCGTAGTTGGGGATCAGCTGATAGACAAGTGCCATCACCGGCCCCAGGATGAATGCGAGAAAACCCATAGTCGTTCCATTCCGCCCCGGCCGCGCCCGGGACTAGTATTTTATATTCGAAGGTCTTTGCCGCGCGGGACAAAGACATAAGGAGACTTGGTTTGGTTTCCACAATTTTTGAATAGTTTGTGGAAAGCTTCGCAGGTGGGAGAATGGGATAGATCCCTTTTCTCTTTTCCGTTTCTAGGGAAACGGCTGCCAGCCGGATACTCCTTCCTTTTCGTGCCCGAAAAGGAAGCGAAAAGGGCCCGCCGTTCCGATGCGGCGGCCGCCGGCTGGGGCTGCGGCCCCAGACCCCAAGATGCGGCCACCTTACGACGGCCTACTCAGGTCCTGGGGGACCTGAGCAAGGAATGGATTTAAAATCCTTGCGGGAAAGCGGATTGCTGTTTCCGTCAAGTAATCGCTGCCGGGAAATGGTATTAAAACAATACCTTGTTCACCGGGCCCCAGCCCGGTGAATAGGCCGTCGTTAGGTGGCCGCACTCCCCGGGTCCAGGGCCGCAGCCCTGGTCGGCGTCCACCGCCTCGAAACGGTGGCGGTTTTTCGGTTCCTTTTTGACGCCAAAAAGGAACAACACATCGGCTGCCAGCCGTTTCCCCGGCAGTCTGCCGTCTGCCAAGAAGCAAGCCGCTCCCCCTGCAAAGGGGTCCCCGGGGACTCACCCCCGTGTCAGCTTCCTCTCGTCGCTGATCCACCGCCCTTTGGGCGGTACCGGGTCAAACCCGAACCTGCAAAGGGGATTGCAGCGCAGGATGCGCCACGCGGCCAGCAGCGAACCTTTCAACGGCCCGTGGATGGTCAGAGCCTGCACCGCATACTCGCTGCAGGTGGGCACAAAGCGGCAGTGATGCCCCAGATGAGGGCTGATATACCGCTGATACCCCCGGATCAGCGCCACCATCCCCCGGGCGATCATGCCTGTGGTTCCCCTTTCGGGGCAGCGGGTTTGGGGGCTTCCTTGGGCTGTTTTGTTGCCTGAGCAACAGGAGCTTTGTCGGGCAGCCCGGCCTTCTGCAACAGACGGCTGAAGGTCCGGCTGACCTGGGTGCTCTTGAGATAAGGCGTGCGTGCGCGCGCTACTAAAATTATATCATATCCGCCCACATTTTGCGAGAGGTGTTCCTGCAGCGCGGCGCGCATCACACGGCGGGCGCGGTTGCGCTGTACCGCCTTGCCCACCTTTTTGGTGGCGGTCAGGCCCACCCGGGTGGTGCCCAGGCGGTTTTTGGCCACGTACAGCACCATATGGGGGTGCACGTAGCTTTTGCCCCGGCTGTAAATGCGGGTAAAGTCCCGGTTTTTATTCAGAACACGGTATTTCATCCTTGGCCTCTTTCGGTTCACGGGCGGAAATTTAGCAAAAAAGGCCACTGAACATACTTCAGCGGCCTTTGTGCTCGTTATCGGGTTGGCTTGACTCAGACGGTCAGGCTCTTGCGGCCCTTGGCGCGACGGCGCGCAATGACCTTACGGCCGTTCTTGGTGGCCATACGCTTCAAAAAGCCATGGACGCGGCTGCGCTGACGCTTTTTGGGCTGGAAAGTCTGCTTCATCTTTTTTCCTCCTTTACGCGGTTCTCCCCTGGCGGGCGGTTCCTTAGTGATAAAAAATCGCTTTCGGCATTGCCCGGTTCCTGGGGGCAGCCTTGCAGACTTTGATTATAAAGGATAAAACCACGACTTGTCAATACCTTTTTGTGCAAAAAATCCATACTGCCCCGTTCCCGGGCACGGGCACGGCGGGGCCGCGGCGCAAAATATGGGGTGTTTCCCCTGCCCCGGCCGGGCTTTTCCCCCATATCCTGCGCCCGAAGGGCGCGTTTTTTCCACAGAAGCCGCCTCTTTTTGTGGAAAAAACGCCGCCATTGCCGGGTTTCTTTCCGAAAAAGCGGGAAAGCTGTGCCTTTTCCCCGGGGCCGTGCCATGGTATAATCAAAAGAAAACCTTGTGAAGGAGTGTCCGCCATGCCGCCCGGCACGACCCGCCGTCCCTCCGTGGGTATGCGTACCCTGAAAACCGCCCTCACCGCCGCATTGCTTGCGGCGGTCTACTGCCTGCTGGACCGCAACCCCGCCTTTGCCTGCATCGGTGTGATCTTCGGCATGGGCGCCGATATGAAGGATTCCATCAAGAACGGCGGAAACCGTCTGTTCGGCACCCTCATCGGCGGCCTTTTGTCCATTTTGCTTTTCCGGCTGTACCTGCTCCCCTTCCCCGAAGGGGGACACAGTTTCTGGCTGGCGGTGCTGCTGGGATTCGGCATCGTGGTGCTGGTGCAGCTGTGCCTGCGGTTCTGGCCGGGGGGTGTGCAGCCCGGTGGGGTGGTGCTCTGCATCGTGCTGTTCAGCACCCCGGTGGACAGCTACGTATCCTATGCCCTCAATCGCATCGCCGACACCGCCATGGGTGTGTTGCTGGCGCTGCTGGTGAATTATGTTTTTCCCCGGCAGGATGTGCCGGAGCAGGGGAATAATCAACAGTGAGCCGAAAAAGTGTGGAAAACTTTGGCAGTTTTCAAAGCAGTCCGAAAGGGCTGCTTTTTTGTTGGTTTCTCTTTTTTTTGGGAAACGGCATCTTACTGGATACTCCTTCCTTTTCGTGCCCGAAAAGGAAGCGAAAAGGGCCCGCCGTTCCGAGGCGGCGGTTTTTCGGTTCCTTTTTGACGCCAAAAAGGAACAACTACACGGCAGACCGCCGTCTGCCAAGAAGCCAGAACCCAAAAACAAGAACTGAACGGCAGCCTGCCGTCCCCTTAGAAGCAACCAGCCAAAAGAGCGGCCGGGCACCAAGATGCCCCCGCCCTCCTCTTTCCACAATTCCCTCAAAATTTGTGGAAACCTGTCCCCTCTCCCGGTTTTCAACAAATAGTTGTCTACTTTATTTATATATACCAGATATACGAATTGTATTGCGTTTGAATTTGTGCTATAATATTACCGTATATTTCTGCGCCCAAACGGCCCGGCAGGCCGGGGCGTAAGACCGAATACGAAGTGGGGAAAAACATGGATTCTTTTAACGACGTTTTGGACGCGGCCAAAGCCTATTGCCGCGAACATACCGCCGACGCGACCTACCAGTGCTACATCAGCGGCCTGGAACCGGTCAGCTTTGAAAACTCCAACTGTGTCACGCTCATGGTGCGAAACGACTTCATCCGCAAGATCGTTTCGGACCGTTATACCGCGCTGCTCAAGGACGCCTTCAAAGCCGTGCTGGGTTTCGACATCGAGCTGCAGCTGGTCATTCCGCCGTCGCAGCAGGAAGAAGGGGAAAAAGCCCCCGAACGCATCACCGAGGACAACCTCCCTTCCGGCCGGTATGACTTCACCTTCGAAAACTTCATCCGCGGTCCGTCCAACCAGTTCGCCTTCGCGGCAGCCCAGGCGGTGGCGGCCAACCCGTCCGGCGCCTACAACCCGCTGTTCATCTATGGTCCTTCCGGCCTTGGCAAGACGCACCTGCTCAACGCCATCCAGATCGAGATCAAGAAGAACCACCCGGACTTCAACATCGTGTATGTGGACTGCGAAAAGTTCACCAACGAGATCATCACCGCGGTGCGCAACAACACCACCGAGCTCTTCCGCCAGACCTACCGGGAAGCGGACGTGCTGCTCATCGACGACATCCAGTTCATCGCCGGCAAGGAAGCCACCCAGGAAGAATTCTTCCACACCTTCAACACCCTGCACAATGCCGGCAAGCAGATCGTGCTGGCCTGCGACCGTCCCGCCAAGGAGATCAAGAGTTTGGAAGAGCGTCTGCGCACCCGTTTTGAATGGGGCCTGACCGCCGACATCCAGCCCCCGGATTTCGAGACCCGCGTCGCCATCGTCAAGCGCAAGGCGGAACTTCTCAACCTGGACCTGCCCGACGACGTGGCCGAATACATCGCCAACCACCTGAAACAGAACATCCGCCAGCTGGAAGGCGCGGTGAAGAAGCTCAACGCCTACTACATGCTGGAAGGCATCGCCCCCTGCATCGGCGTGACCACCACCGCCATCAAAGACACCCTGAACGACCAGCAGCCCATCCCCGTCACCATCGAGAAGATCATCAACGAGGTGGCCCGGACCTATAACGTCATGCCCGCCGACATCCGGGGCAAAAAGCGCAACGCCAACGTGAGCGCCGCGCGCCAGATGACCATGTACATCATCCGGGAGATCACCGGCATGAGCATGGAAGCCATCGGATCGGAATTCCAGCGCGACCATTCCACCGTGGTCTACTCCATCAATACCATGGAGAAGAATATCGGCAAAGACCGCCATCTGAAAGAGATGGTGGATGATATCATGAAGAACATCCGCACCTGAAAACCGGGGTAAAAAACCCCGAAAAACAGGCTGTTGAAAAAGTTCGCCAGTTTTCCCCATTTTCCACCGTTTTTTCAACAATTAACATTGGTTTTCCACAATTCGTGTTAAAAACCCGAGTTGTCCACAAGGACCAATTTTTCTTCCACAGGGTTTTTGGGAAAATTTCCACCCCGAAAATACATCCGTTATGCGGGTCCCCGGACTTTTCCACAGATTCCACGGCCCCTACTACTACTACTTTCAAAGTATCTGGTTTTCGCACCGGGAAACAAGGTTTCCCCAAAAAGTCCTGCCCGCACAAAGGCCCTGCCTTTTCGGCCATTAAGGGGAGGGAAAAACTTCCTCCCCACCCGCAGGGCCCTGCTGACCGGAAGGCCCTGCCCCCCGAAACTTTTTTCCAAGAAATACGAGGTGACCACTCTTGAAGATCGAATGCGAAAAGTCGCTGCTGGCCGCCGCCATCGAAGGCGTTTCCCGTGCCATCACCAACCGCTCCGCCATTCCCGTGCTGGAAGGCATCTACCTGAAGGCCGAGGGGTTCAAACTCACCCTCACCGGCTATGACATGGAAATGGGAATCACTACCACTATTGATTGCAACGTCCTGGTTCCCGGCGAGATCGTGCTGGACGCCAAGCTGCTGGGTTCCATGGTGGGCCGCATGCCCGCAGGAAACGTGATGATCGAACTGGATGACGAAGGCATGACCACCATCCGGGGCGGCGTGGCGGAATTTGAGATCCCGGCCATGAACGCCAGCGATTATCCCTCCCTGCCCAACACCGCCGCCGAAAACACCATGACCATCCCCTGCTCCATGATGCGGGAGATGATCGAAAAGACCATTTATGCGGTGGCCCAGGACGACAAAAAGCCCGCCCACACCGGCGAACTCTTCGTCATCGAGCCGGGCAGCCTGACCATCGTGGCCCTGGACGGCTACCGTCTGGCCATTCTGCAGCGGAATGTGGAGTGCACCCGTGACATCCGCATCATCATCCCCGCAAAAACCCTGCAGGAACTGCTCAAGATCATGGGCGGACCGGAAGACCCCGTCAAGATCGACGCCAACCGCCGGTATGTGGTGTTCACCACCAACGGCTACACCATCATGAGCCGCCTCATCGAGGGCGACTTCCTGAACTATGAGAGCGTCATCCCCCAGGGTGCCCGCACAAAGGTGGTCGTGGACTGCAAGCCCTTCATCGAGACCATCGAGCGCGCGTCCCTCATCATCACCGAGCGTCTGAAGAACCCGCTGCGCATCACCTTCGGCAAGGACAGGGTGACCGTCCGCTGCCAGACCCCCCTGGGCAAGGTGGTGGACGAGTTCCCGCCGGTGTCCATGGAAGGCGAGGAAGTGGAGATCGGCTTCAACAACCGGTATATGCTGGACGCGCTGCGCAACTCCAAGTGTGAGCAGATGCTCATGGAGATCAACGGACCTCTCAGCCCGGTGAAGCTGCTGCCCACCGAAGGCAAGGACTTCATCTATCTGGTGCTGCCGGTGCGGTTCAAGAACGAAGGGTGAGTTATGGATCTGATCAGGATCAATACGGAATTTATCAAACTGGATGCCCTGCTGAAGTTTTCCGGTCTGTGTGAGACCGGCGGCGAAGCCAAAGAGCTGGTACAGGGCGGCGCGGTGCGTCTGAACGGCGAAGTCTGCACCCAGCGGGGCAAGAAATGCCGTGCCGGGGATGTGGTGGAGCTGGACGGCCGCGAAGTGAAGATCGCGGAGGGCAACTGATGCGCCTGGACCACCTGAAGGTGGAGCAGTTCCGCAACCTGGAAGCCGCCGAACTGAACCCGGCTCCCCGGCTCACCGTGTTGTGCGGGGCCAACGGCCAGGGCAAGACCAATCTGCTGGAAAGCATCTGGCTGCTCACCGGGGCCAAGAGCTTCCGGGGGGCCAAGGACGCCGAACTCATCCGCCGCGACCAGCCTTTTGCGGTCATTGAAGCGGAATTTGATGGCGGGGGCCGGGACCAGGCCCTGCGCCTGACGGTGGGGTCCCGGCAGAGCGAACGTCCCGGCCGCCGTGCCCGCCTGAACGGGGCGGACCGGGGCCGGGCTTCGGCTGTGGCGGGGACCTTCACCGCTGTGGTGTTCGACCCCAACCACCTGAGCCTGGTCAAGGCCGGGCCGGAAGGGCGGCGGCATTTTCTGGACGCGGCGCTGTGCCAGCTTTACCCCGGGTATCTGGCGGCACTGCGGCGGTATGCCCGCCTGACCGCCCAGAAAAACGCCCTGCTCAAAGCCTATGACATCACCCCGGGGGCGGATGTGCTGCTGGAGACCTACAACGAAGCCATGGCCCAGTCCGGGGCCGAGGTCATGCAGCGGCGGGCCGGGTATCTGGAAAAGCTGGCCCCGTTGGCCGAAGCCAACTACCGGGATATTTCCAGCGGCGCCGAGGTGCTGGGGGTGCGGTATCTTCCCTGCTGCGACCCCGACCCGGCCGCGTTGGCCGCCCGATTGCGGGAAGTGAAAAACCAGGAACTGCGGGCGGGGTTCTGCCTGACAGGACCCCACCGGGAGGACCTGGATATCCTCATCGACGGCCAGCCCGGCAAGATCTACGGCAGCCAGGGACAGCAGCGCAGCGCGGTGCTCTCTCTGAAACTGGCGGAAGCCACCGTGGCCGGGGACGTGCTGGGGGAACATCCGGTGATGCTGCTGGACGACGTGCTCAGCGAGCTGGACGACGCCCGTCAGACCTATCTGCTCACCCGCATCGAGGACAAGCAGACTTTTGTCACCACCTGTGATTCCGCGGCCTTCGCCCGCACCAACGGCAAGCTGGTGTTTGTGGAGGCGGGCCGCGTGCGGGAGGAATGATATGTACCTTCACGTGGGACAGGATTTCATCGTGAACACCCGGGATATTATCGGGGTGTTCGATCTGGATACCTCCACCGACGCCGGGCAGAAACCCAAACTCACCGACGAGTTTTTCCGCCGCGCCCAACACGAAGGGGCGGTGGTGGATATTTCCGGCGCTATGCCGAAAAGTTTTATATTGACGGACTTTTCCGGCGAGACGGTGTATATTTCGCAGTTGTCCACTGCGGCGCTGAAACGAAGAGCCGAAAGGCTGGAATTTTGAGGGGAGACCCCTCAAAACTCCCTTGGCTTTTTGGCGGCTTCTTGGCAGACGGGAGTCTGCCGTGTAGTTGTTCCTTTTTGGCGTCAAAAAGGAACCGAAAAACCGCCACCGTTTCGAGGCGGTGGACGCCGACCAGGGCTGCGGCCCTGGACCCGGGGAATGCGGCCACCTAACGACGGCCTACTCAGGCCCTGGGGGGCCTGAGCAAGGAATGGATTTAAAATCCTTGAGGGGAAGTTAAGTCCTTCTTCCGCAAAGTAGCGCCTTCCGGGAAATGGCATTAAAATCATTTTCCT
>CALXHS010000135.1 GCA_944388165.1 uncultured Gemmiger sp.
ATCGACATGAATGTGGTCTTTCATTTTCAGCCCGTAATGCCGTACAGCCTGCATGATATGCGGGTAAACCGTATGGAATGGACAGGGGATGATCTGCGCTTCTGCTTTGAATACGGCTATACAGAATTGAAAGGGGAAAACCGCCAGGTAGACGGGGACCTGCTGATCGAAAAGGTGAGCATGACCTTTTCCGACGTGTATTTCCTGAGTGAAAACGGCGCATATGGTAAATTTACCGGAGAACGGATGGAACTGGAAGAATTCCTTCAGCGATACCGGGACATCTCCTTTGAGATACAGGAGGAAGCATACGGCTATAACACGGTGTCTTACCGAGGGTATCTGTCGCTTCCGGGTAAGGAAAACCTGATCGAAGTAATGGTTTCCCTTTATTATACCGGCAACATTGTATATGAGGTGAAGGAGTAAGGTAACGTCTCGCCGTTTCTGGTAATATTCCCATTGCCTTTCCAGCGTTGTGGCTGCCATCGGGATGAACCGGGAGGTAAAGAGGGGATATACTCAGCGCGAAAACCGAAATATGGTGTCGGACTTTGTCGAAGAGAGGGGAGCAGAGTCGAACGGTCCCGAAAACTTACTATTGCCAGAAATGGTAAAATATGGTAATATTTCCATTGTCGAGAGCAACTGATGCGGCCGGGCGGCTGGCCGCCGATTTATGAGGAGTGTATCACAATGGACAAGATCAAGTTTTTGATGACCGATACCGGCGCGCAGACTACGGCGCTGTGCCGCCAGGCGCTGGAAGACAAGGGTGTTGCGGTGACTGTGTGCGAGAAAAACGGCAGCAAGGCCCTGAAAGCGCTGCTGGACAACCATCCCCAGGCGGTGCTGTTGGATGCCTTCATGCCCGATTTGGATGCCATCACGGTGAAACAGCGGTATGAAGCCCAGGATACCACCAGAACCCGCACCACCTGCTTTGTGACAGGTGCATTCCAGAGCGAAGAGATGGAACAGGAACTGCTGGATAACGGCTTTTCCTTCTTTTTTGTCAAACCCTTTGATGAGTCTGTTCTGGTCAGCCGTGTGCTGAAAGCGGCGGGCGGGCCGTCCCGTCCCCAGGCGTTTTCTCAGGACAGCGACGAGCTGACCGTTACCGAGATCCTGCATCAGGTAGGCGTACCCGCCCACATCAAGGGATACCAGTTCCTGCGGGATGCCATCCTGCTGGCGGTGGAGGACCACGAGTACATCAACGCCGTGACCAAGCGCCTGTATCCCGAAATTGCCAAGCGCAACGGCACCACTGCTTCCCGGGTGGAGCGCGCCATCCGCCACGCCATTGAGGTGGCCTGGGACCGGGGTGATGTGGATACCCTCAACGGGTATTTCGGCTACACCATCCACAGCCTGCGGGGCAAGCCCACCAACTCCGAATTCATCGCCATGATTGCGGACAAGATCCGCCTGGACAAGCGCCGCCGCGCCTGATTTGTCAAAAGTATACCCGCCTCAAATTCCCTCCCGCCTTTCGTGGGAGGTTTTTTGTTTGCATTTATTTCAAAAATTTCTCAATACGCCCCAAAGCGGTAGATTTTTCCGGATGATGCCTGTATAATGAAAACATGGTCAAACTGGGACATGTGTACAATTTGCCCCGTCTGGCCGGATATCTATAATATAAGGAAGGGGGCGCCGGTCATGGCGCAAACCGTTACTGCGATCCTGGTGGCGGCGGGGTCCTCCCGGCGCATGGGATTCGATAAACTCAGCCACCGCCTTCCCGGCGGGCTGACCGTCTTGCAGACAAGCCTGCGGGCGTTTGAAAACCATCCCCGTGTTACCGAACTGGTTTTGGTGGCGGGAGCCAACCTGGATGTCTGCCGTCAGCTGGCGGCTTCCTGCGGCAAACCTTGTACCGCCGTGTCCGGCGGCGTCACCCGGGCGGAAAGTGTCCGCGCGGGCCTGGCAGCAGCTTCCGGGGAAATCGTGGCCATTCATGATGCCGCCCGCCCCTTTGTCAGCGAGGAAGTCATCACGGCAGCCATTGAAGCCGCCGAGAAAAACGGCGCCGCCGCACCCGCCGTGCCGGTGAAAGATACCGTAAAAGTGGCGGGGAAGGATGGTAGGGTGCTGAATACACCTGACCGCAGCACCCTGTTTGCGGTGCAGACGCCCCAGTGTTTCCGGCGGGAACTGTATTGCCAGGCGCTGGCCTCCGTTTCGGGAGATAAGGCGGACCTGGTCACCGACGACTGCAGCCTGTTTGAACTGGCAGGCCTGCCGGTGGTGCTGACTGCCGGCGACTATGCCAATCTGAAGATCACCACGAAAGAGGACTTGAAAGGGGAGAATACCATGCGCATTGGGCACGGGTACGACGTTCACCGCCTGGTGGAAGACCGGCGGCTGATTCTGGGCGGGGTGGACATCCCCTATGAAAAGGGCTTGTTGGGCCATTCGGACGCCGACGTGCTGCTGCATGCCATTTCCGATGCTCTGCTGGGCGCCGCCGCTCTGGGGGACATCGGCAAACATTTCCCCGATACCGATCCCCGCTATAAGGGGGCCGATTCCCTGCGCTTGCTGCAGGAGGTGGGCCGCCTGATTGGAGAAGCAGGATATACGGTGGGCAACATCGATGCCACCGTGCTCTGCCAGGCGCCCAAGCTGGCCCCGCATATCCAGACCATGCGGGCCAACATTGCCGGTGCCCTGGGGGTGGATGTGGACCGTGTCAGCGTCAAAGCCACCACCGAAGAGCACCTGGGCTTTACCGGCCAGGGGCAGGGGATCGCGGCCCACGCCGTGGCTTTGCTGGAAGGCTGAGTTCTCTCTCCAAAACTTTCCATCGGCACCCTGGTGTGCTATACTTAACAACAGAACCGACTCCGCCCTTTGCCCGGCGGCTGTAAGGAGGCTGTGACCGGCATGCTCGGCTTATACGACTTTTTTGGCGGTGTGATCAGCAACCTGCGTACCTTCGGCGTGCGCGACCTGGTGGACATCCTGGTCATTACCGTTGCATTCTATGAATTGTTCCTGTTCGCAAAAAAATCCCGCGCGGGCCAGCTGGTGCGCGGCCTGATGCTGGCGCTGATCTGTTTTGCGTTGGCCTATCTGTTTGAGCTGCGCACCGTGCGCTGGCTGCTGAATAACTTTCTGCAGGTGGGCTTCATTGCTGCTGTGGTGCTGTTCCAGCCGGAACTGCGCCGCACCCTGGAACGCCTGGGCCAGAGCGCCAACTGGACCGGGCGGCTGTTCAGCATCCGCCGCACCGACCCCTCTCTGCGGGCTGTGTGGCAGAGCGCTGTTGTGGCTATCTGCGATGCGGCGGAACAGCTGTCTGATACCCGCACCGGTGCCTTGATGGTGCTGGAACGCAACAACAACCTGGAAGAAATCATCCGCACCGGCACGCCTCTTTCCGCCAATGTCATCCCCGAAATGCTGGGTACCATCTTCTATGAAGGCACCCCTTTGCATGACGGTGCCGTGGTCATCCGCGACGGGCGCATTGTGGCGGCGGGCTGTGTGCTACCCCTTTCCAACAACCTGGAAATGGGCAAGGATATGGGTACCCGCCACCGTGCGGGCCTGGGCATGAGCGAGAATTCCGATGCCGTGGTCATCGTGGTCAGCGAAGAAACCGGCATCATCTCCCTGGCCAAGAACGGCGTTCTTATCCGCCGCCTGGACCGCCAGAACCTGTTCAACCTGCTGCAGGAGGAGATCATCCCGCCCGAAACGCAAGAGGAGCAGAAGGTTCCTGTGTGGACCCGGCTGTTTGGCAAAGGAGGTGCCGTAAAGCATGCCGCTCAGAAAAAATAAACCTGAACAGACCGCCGCAGCCCCCAAAAAGCGGGAGCGGCGCACAGTGTGGGATTATCCTGCTGTGCTGTGGTGCGCGGCGGTGGCCTGTGCCGTGCTGGCCTGGCTGATCGTGACCATGTACTTTGACCAGGAAAGCGACAAGACCGTGACGGTGAGCAACATCACCTATACCTACCAGTCCAGCACCTACAGCAGCCTGGGCCTGGATATCGTGGAGACTCCAGAAATTTCCGGCGTGACCGTGCGCATCAAGGGCAGCGGTACCATCATTGGTGGTATCCGGGAAAGCGACATCATGGTCTATCCCAAATACTCCACCGTCCGCGGTGCGGGCACTGTCACCCTGGAACTGGGGGCGCGGTTCATCACTTCGGACTATGATAATCTGGGTATCGAACTGATCGTGGAAAACCCCACCACCGTGACGGTGGTGTTCGATAACGTGAGCGAAAAGACGGTGCGGGTCACCGCCGATACCTCACAGATCGCCATTGCCGACGGATTTATCCTGAACAGTGTGTCCAGTGTTCCGGCGGAGGTCACCCTCACCGGTCCCACCACCGAACTGGAACAGATCGACTCGGTGGTTGCCACCGTTACCAGCGATGAAAAGCTGGATGATTCCATTACTCTGGAAGCGCCTCTGGAAATGCGGGACGCCAACGGCAACGTGGTCACGCCGCAGTATACCACCATGGACAGCGATACCGCCGCCATTACCCTCAACGTGCTGCAGGTGCGGGAACTGCCCCTTACCGTGGACTTCATTGGTCTTCCCACCGGGTTTGATGTGTCCAGTCTGAAATACTCTCTGGATCGAAGTACCCTGCGTGTGGCGGGCCCGGCCAAGACCATCAGCAAGATGAACGAGCTGAGCGTGGCCAGTCTGGATCTGAGCCAGAGTTTCGCTTTTGACCGGGATTACCAGCTTTCGGTGGAATTGCCCGACGGCATCGTTTCCCAGGACGGCATCACCACCGTGACCCTGACCTTCGATACCACCAACATGGCCAGCACTACCCTGAATGTCTCCAACATCCGGGTCATCAACGTGCCCAGCGATGTGGAAGTGGATGTGCTTACCAGCCGCATCAGCGGTGTGATCCTGTACGGTCCTGCGGATGAGATCGAGGAGCTTTCTGCCGATAACGTCCTGGCCCAGGTGGACTGCCAGAGCATCTCGGTCACGGCCGGGCAGCAGACGATTCCCGTCAATATCCAGATCCCGTCCTCCAGCCGCATCTTTGCGGTGGGCAGCTACACGGTACAGTGCGCCATCACCACCCAGTAAATAAAAAGGAGACCATACCCGAAAGTGCTTTTGGTACGCAATATCCGCCTGCCGCTGACCTGCCCTGATCCCGGGGCCGAGGCAGTGCGCCGGGCGCGCAAGATACTGGGCCTTCCCGCCGGCAAAACGGCAGGGGGCGGTATCGCAAAACTTTCGGTGGATGCCCGGCATGGTACGCCCGTGCTGGTTTACACCGTAGCCATCACGCTCAACGACGAGGGTGAGGAATCGGCTTTGGCCGGGGCCTCGCCCTGTGTCTGTTTCACACGCCTGCCCGAATTTCACTTTCCCCAGGGGCATAATACCCTTTCTCACCGCCCTGTGGTGGTGGGCCTGGGCCCGGCGGGGCTGTTTGCAGCGCTGCTGCTGGCCCGCCACGGGTACCGCCCGTTGGTGCTGGAACGGGGCCCCGCCCTGGAACAGCGGGTGGCGGCGGTGCAGGCCTTTGAACAGGGCGGCCCGCTGAACCTGAACGCCAACATCCAGTTCGGGGAAGGGGGCGCCGGGACCTTCTCGGACGGCAAACTCACCACCCGCACCGGCGACGCTCTGTGCGCTTACGTTACCCGGACCTTCCTGCAGCACGGTGCGCCCAATGACATTGCCTGGCGGCAGAAACCCCATGTGGGCACTGACCTGCTGCGGGGCGTCATTGCAGGCATCCGGGCAGAGATCGAATCCCTGGGGGGCGAAGTGCTCTTCAACACCTGCCTGACCGGTTTGGACGTGCGGGGCGGGGCGCTGGCCGGGGTACGCACTACCGCCGGCGATTTTGCCTGCGAACAGCTGATTCTGGCCGTAGGCCACAGTGCCCGGGATACCTTCGCCATGCTGGGCAATATGGGACTGCCCCTGGAATGCAAACCTTTCTCGGTGGGCTTCCGGGCGGAGCACCTGCAAACCGAGATCGAACGCAGCCTGTATCATGGGGCGGCCGGGCACCCGGCGCTGCCCCGGGGCGAGTACCAGCTCAGCCAGCATGTGGACGGCGGGCGCTGTGTGTATACCTTCTGCATGTGCCCCGGCGGCACCGTTTGCGCCGCCGCCAGCGAGGAGGGCGGTGTGGTCACCAACGGCATGAGCCTGCACGCCCGGGACGGCCGCAACGCCAACGCCGCCGTGGTGGTCAGCGTGGACGGTCGGGACTTTGATAACGACCCCGCCAAGGCGGTAGCCTTCCAGCGGCAGCTGGAGCAGGCGGCCTTTCGGGCGGGAGGCGGCAACTATGCAGCCCCCGCCGAAACGGTGGGCAGCTTCCTGCAAGGTGCGGGGCGCCTGGAATTGGGCGCCGTTCAGCCCACCTATCCCCGGGGCGTGGTGCCCTGTGATCTGGGGAGCCTGCTTCCTTCGGAACTTTCCGGTGCGCTGCGCCAGGGGCTTACTGCTTTCGGCCGCAAACTGGCGGCCTACCGTTCCCCCGAAGCCGTGCTCACCGGGCTGGAGACCCGGACCTCCAGCCCGCTGCGTCTTTTGCGCGGGCAGGATATGCAGTGCGCCGCCCTGTCCGGGCTGTATCCCTGCGGGGAGGGCGCAGGTTATGCGGGCGGCATCATGACCGCCGCGGTGGACGGTCTGCGCTGTGCCGCCGCCCTGATGGAACGCTGTGCTCCCCCCGCCGGAGACTGCTGAATCGTTTGAAGCGAAAGGAACCACAAGAAATATGTCTTCCCAAAATCCCTACCGGGACCCCAACGGTTCTGCCCGGAATGACGACAACGCCCGCTCCCGGGAAAATTATACTGATATGCCCGATGTGGACGCCGCTCTCAATGAGATCGTCCATGTGGGGGCCGAGATCGGCTCGGGTGTGCTGGGCGGTATTGCCGGTGCGCTGCAGTCGGTGAGCGATGCTCTGCGCAGCCGCAACCTGGCCAACAAAGATGTGCCTTTTGCCGAATGGTGCCGCCGTCTGGACAAGCGCCTGAAAAACAACGAGCAGGACGGCTACCTGGGTATGGCCGTGGGCGGCTGGACCTTTGCCGCCGGCTTCGGCATCGCGGCACTGGTTATGTTCATCCTGGCCATGGTGGGTCCGGAGGCTTTGTCCATGGTGCCGGAAGACCATGTGGTCTTTCCCATTCTGGCTGCCTGCTTCACCCCCATCGCCATCGGTTTTTCGGTGATGGGCGTGGCGGGGGTCCGGCTGTGGGGCCGGTATAACCGGCTGCGCAGCTATCTGCGGGCTGCCCGGGGCTGGGTGTGCAGCATCTCCGACCTGGCCCGGGAATCCATGCAGCCCGAAAACCGCGTGCGGGAAGAACTGCAGAAATCCATCGCCCGGGGCGAGATCCCGGGGGCGTTGATCTCCCCGGACGGCAAGACACTGTATCTGGACGACAGCCGCTACACCCCGCCGCAGCCCCAGACGGAACCCGCCCCGGCGCCTGCCGAGGAGGTAAGTGAAGCCGAACAGCTGCGCCGGGAAGGCGTGGACTTCCTCAACTATCTGCGGGTCTGCCGCGGCAAGCTGGACGCCGGTGCCGATGAGGAACTGGCCGCCATGCAAAAGACCTGCGGCGCCATTCTGGGCTTTGCCCACAACCACCCGGACCAGCTGACCCGGCTGCGCCGCTTCCGGGAGTATTACCTGCCCACCACCCGCAAGCTGCTGGATACGGCCCTGGGCCTGGGCAGCGCCGATGTGGAAGCCGCCGACAAGATCCGCGGCGAGATCACCGGCATTCTGCATACCCTGAACATCGCCTACACCAAGCTGTATGAAACGCTGCTGCAGGACGTGAGTCTGGATGTGTCCACCGAGATCGACACTCTGGAGACTATGCTGCGGCAGGATGGCCTGACCCACGATTTCCAACAGGATTTCGGGGCAGGAAAGATGAACGTATAAACTGTGGAAGTATAAGGAGCGAACCGCTATGAACTACCGTGCCTGGCAGCTGAATCAAGCCGCTGAACAGGACGCCGAAGCTCTGCGCGCCGAAGGCTTCGGCGTGCTGCTCAGCCGTGTGCTGGCAGCCCGGGGAATCCATACGCCCGAAGCCGCCCGCCATCTGCTGGACGGCCGGGACGAACTCAGCGACCCGTTCCTTCTCAAGGATATGGACAAGGCGGTGGAACGCATCCAGCGTGCCGTGGAAGAAGGGGAGCCCATCGTCATTTTCGGCGACTATGACGTGGACGGTGTTTCCGCCACCGCCATTCTCTTCGAATGCCTGTCCAACCAGGGCGCGCAGGTGCGCTGCAAGCTGCCCAGCCGTGACGGCGGCGGCTACGGCTTGAACACCGACATCCTCAAGAGCCTGGCCGCCAAGGGGTATACCCTGGTGGTCACGGTGGATAACGGCATTGCCGCCGTGGAGGAAGCCCGCTGCGCCAAAGAACTGGGCATTGACCTGGTCATTACCGACCACCATCTCCCCGGCGAGGAACTGCCCGAGGCGGTGGCGGTGGTGGACCCCAACCGCGCCGATGACGAAAGCCCCTTCAAGTACCTGTGCGGTGCGGGGGTGGCCTTCAAGCTCTGTGCTGCCCTGGAAGGCTGCGAACCCTCCGAACTGCTGGATATGTTCGGGGAACTGGCGGCCCTGGGCACCATTGCCGACGTGATGCCCCTTGTGGGGGAAAACCGCACCCTGGTGCGGGAAGGGCTGGCAGTGCTGCAGGAGACCATGCGCCCCGGTTTGCAGGCTCTTCTGGAAAATGCCGGATATGGCGGCAAGCCGGTCACCGCTGAAACGGTCAGTTACGGCCTGGCCCCCCGGCTCAACGCCGCCGGACGGATGGATACCGCCGCTGTGGCCCTCAAGCTGCTTCTGTGCGAAAACGAGGAACAGGCCGCCGGTATCGCTGCCCGCCTGGGTGAGATCAACACCGAGCGCCAGCAGACCGAACAGCAGATCCTGGCAGCGGCTTTGCAGGCCATCGAAGCCGACCCTGCCCGCACCCATGACCGGGTGCTTGTGGTGGCGGGGGAGGGCTGGCACCCCGGCGTCATCGGCATCGTGGCCAGCCGCCTGATGGACCGTTTCGGCCGCCCGGCCATTGTCATCTCCACCGAAAACGGTGAAGGCCGGGGCAGCGGCCGTGCCCCGGCGGGGTTCAACCTGCACAAAGCCCTGGCGGCCTGCTCTTCCTGCCTGATCCGCAGCGGCGGACATGCGGCGGCAGCGGGCCTGCTGGTGGAAGAAGAAAAGATCGGTGTCTTCCGGGCCGCTGTCAACGCCTGGGCGGCCCGGGAATACCCGGTGCCGGAACCCGGCGTGCTCAAGCTGGACGCGGCGGTGCGGCTGTCGGAACTGGATCTGGGGGCTGTGCAGCAGCTGGGGCGTCTGGCGCCCTTCGGCAGCGGCAACCCGGTGCCCCTTCTGCTCATCCAGAACGCTGTGGTGGATGGCCTGTGGCCGCTGGGCAGCGAAGGCCGCCATACCCGTGTTCGCCTGCGCCAGGGAGATGCCTCCTGCTTTGTTTCGGTGTTCGGCACCGCGCCCCAGGATATGCTGTACCAGCCGGGGACGGCGGTGGACGCCGCCATCGAGGTCAGCGTCTTTCATGGGCGCAGCGGGCCGATGGTTTCGGCCCACTGCAAGGCCCTGCGCCCCGCGGGGCTGGGCAACGAGCCCGCCCGCCAGGCGGCTGCCTTTGACGCGGTGTGTGCCGGAACGGTGCTGCCGCCGGTACAGGCCGCCGCTTTCCTGCCGGAACGCAGCGATACCGCCGACCTGTACCGGCGCATCCGGGCGGGGGGCGTACCTTCCGCCGATCTGCAGCCGGTGTTTGCGGCGGCGGGGGCACAGAACACCGGCAAGACCCTGGCCAGCCTGACGGCTTTGTGTGAACTGGGGCTGGTGGAACAGCAAAACGGGCGCTGGATGCCTGCTGCTGTTACCGGCAAGAAAAATCTGGATGATGCACCCATTTTGCAAAAACTGCGTGCCATGGCTGCGGGCCAGGGGGAATGACCCCACAACTCAAGGCGCACAGAATACAAGATCCGGGGGAGGAACCGCAATGGAAAACGAAGTCAAAATGCCCATCACCTATGAGCAGCTCAAACAGAATATGACCGAAAGCGGACGGCCGTATGACTTTGCCATGATCGACCGCGCCTATGCGCTGGCCGATGCGGCTCACAACGGGCAGCGCCGCCGCAGCGGCGAACCGTATATCTGCCACCCGCTCTCAGTGGCTCAGATTCTGGTGGAACTGGGCATGGACAGCGAGAGCATCGCTGCCGCCCTGATGCATGATGTGGCCGAGGATACGGCGGTGAGCGTGGACGAGATCCGCTCCAAGTTTGGTGACGAGGTGGCGCTGCTGGTGGACGGCGTCACCAAGCTGACCCAGATCAAATTCTCCAACGTGGAGGACCGCCAGGCCGAAAACCTGCGCAAGATGCTCCTGGCCATGAGCCAGGATGTGCGGGTCATGATCATCAAGCTGTGCGACCGCCTGCATAACATGCGCACCGGCGATGCCTGGCCCGAACAGAAGCGCCGGGACAAGGCCCTGGAAACCATGGAGGTCTACGCCCCCATTGCCCACCGCCTGGGCATCTCCAATATCAAGGAAGAGCTGGAAGACCGCAGCCTGCATTACCTGGACCCCATCGGCTATGAAACCATCCGCTCGCTGCTGAACAAGCACGGCGACGCCTTCCTGGAAGATGTCTGCAACACCATCCGCAGCCATCTGGAAGATAACGGCATCGAGAACGCCGCCATCCGCCACCGGGTCAAGAGCATCTACGGTATCTACCGCAAGATGTATATGCAGAATAAGGACTTTGAGGAAATTTATGATGTGTACGCCGTGCGTATCATCATCAACTCGGTGGCGGAATGCTACACCGCCCTGGGCCTCATCCATGATATGTACCATCCGCTGCCCAACCGCTTCAAGGATTATATCTCCACACCCAAGCCCAACGGCTACCAGAGCCTGCATACCACCGTCATCGGGCACGAGGCCATTCCTTTTGAAGTGCAGATCCGCACCTGGGATATGGACCGCATGGCGGAATACGGCATTGCCGCCCACTGGAAGTACAAGGCCGGCATCTCTACCAGCAATGAAAAGCTGGAAGAACGCCTGGCCTGGGTGCGCCGCCTGCTGGAAAGCCAGCGTTCCAGTGTGGATGCCACCGACTTGCTCAGCGACATCAAGTCCGACCTTCTGCCCGAAGAAGTCTTTGCCTTCACCCCCCGGGGCGATGTGATCAACCTGCCCGCCGGTGCCACGGCCATCGACTTTGCTTACGCTATCCATTCGGCGGTGGGTAACCGGATGATCGGCGCCAAGGTCAACAATCGCATTGTGCCCATTGACCACCGGGTGGCCACCGGTGAGATCATTGAAATCATCACCGGGCCGGAAAACCGCGGCCCTTCCCGTGACTGGCTCAACATCGTCAAGACCAGCGAAGCCAAGAACAAGATCCGCAACTGGTTCAAGAAGGAGCGCCGGGAAGAGAACATCGTGGAAGGCCGCGAAGCCCTGGAACGGGAGATGCGCCGCAACCTGATGACCGTCCCGGCGGACCAGTACGACGAGTTCATGGCGGCCCTGGCCAAGCGCAACCACTGCAACACGGTGGAGGAAATGTACGCCACCATCGGTTACGGCGGCCTGCAGATGGCCCGCATCCTGCCCAAGCTGAAGGACGAATACAATCGTCTGAAAGCCTCCGAACCCAAGCCCATCACGGTAGATGTGAAAAAGATCCATTCCACTGCCGGCGTGGTGGTGGAAGGCATCGACAACTGCCCCATCAAGTTTGCCAAGTGCTGCTCGCCCCTGCCCGGGGACGAGATCGTGGGCTTTGTTACCCGCGGCTTCGGCGTGTCCATCCATAAAAAGGATTGCGGCAACGTGAGGGAGAGTATGAAATCCCCGGAAAATGCCGCCCGCTGGGTGCGTGCTTACTGGGCGGACAACGTGCGCGAAGACTACAAGGCCACTTTGGAACTCATGTGCATGGATCGTGCCAACCTTCTGTCCGACGTAGCCCTGGCGCTGGGCGACATGCGTGTGCCCATCTACTCCCTGGACGCCCGCTCCGCCGACCAGGGCCGGGCCCGCATGACCCTGACCGTGGGCATCAACAACACCGAACATCTGAACAACGTGGTGCTGCGTCTGCAGAAAGTCCGCGATGTGATGTCGGTCACCCGTATCTGATTGGTTATGACAAAGCAACTTCAAAACCGGACCTGGCTCCGGCGGCTCCTGCCTGCTCTTTTGGGAGCAGCCGCGGGCGTTACGGTGTTTTTGTGGGTCTACGGAACCGCGCCCCTGCATACAGGCTGGGATAACTGGATTCTGCGTGGCTATGACGAATGGGACGTGCAGCAGCATTACGCAGGCTGGCTTCTGTTCCGCAACGCCCACTGGTCTTTCCCCTTGGGTATGGCCGATACCATCGCCGTGCCCGACGGCACCGTCATCTCTTATACCGACAGCCTGCCCTGGGTGAGCATCTTCTTCAAGCTGCTGCGGGGCGTGCTTCCCGCGACCTTCCAGTGGTTTGGCTGGTACACCCTGGGCTGCTTTGCCCTGCAGGGAGCGGCAGGGGCGCTGCTCTGCGCCCGCTGTGTTTCCGGCATCAGGCAGCAGGCGGCGGTGGGTCTGCTGGGCGGTGTACTCTTTGCCTGCCTGCCCACCTTGTGGGAGCGGGCCTTCCGCCATACCGCGCTGGCATCCCAGTGGCTGTTTCTTTTCGCTCTGTATGTATACCTGGAAAGCCGTTCTGCTTTACACCGTACGGGGCGGGCGCCCCGCATGTGGTGGTGGCTCCCCGTGCTGGCTTTTGTTGCCGTAGGCATCCACCCTTACTTCCTGCCCCTGGTCATGGTCTGCGCGCTCTTGTGGAGTATCGACCGCGTCCGCCTGAGCCGGGCGTGGGCAGGGGCTACCGTGGATTTCACCGCCGCCCTGGCTGCCGCTCTGGTGGGCGGGGTGCTGTGCGGGGCCATCGGTTCCGGTACCTCTTTGAGCCGGGAGGGCTACGGCGAATTTTCCATGAACCTCAACGCCCTCATCAATCCTTATTCCCGAGGACAGTATACCTGGTCTAAGATGCTGCCGGTGCTGCCTCAGCAGTCCGGCCAGTATGACGGTTTCAACTACTTGGGGCTGGGGGTGCTGGTACTTCTGGCACTGGCGCTGCTCTTGTCCGTGGTCCGTCTTTTCCGCCGTCCCCGTATGGCGGGGGCCTGGTGGCGCCGCAACTGGCCGGTGGCGGCAGCCTGCGTGCTGCTCACCCTGTTTGCGGTCAGCAACCAGGTGTATTGGGGGAATGCGGGTTTTACCATCCCGCTGCCCCAGTGGCTGCTGAACCTGTGCGGCATCTTCCGCTCCAGCGGCCGGATGTTCTATCTGCCTGCTGCCTGTCTGGTGGTGTGGGGCGTATATACCCTTGTGGGGGCCTGCCGCCGCTTGTCCCGCCCGGCTGTGTGTAGTTGCGCTGTGCTGGCTGTTTTGCTGGCGGTGCAGGTGTGGGATCTCTCCGCTGTGGCTGCCGAAAAGCGGGCCTGGTTTGCCCAGGCTATGGCCGAACCGGTGGAGAATGTGGCATTCCATTCCAAGACCTCCGGCATCGGCACCAACCACACCAGCCTGCTGGCAGCAGGGGAGGTGCGGGACGACCGCCTGCGCCTGCTGGCCATTCTGGCGGGCAGGGAAGGTCTTTCCACCAACCTGGACATCGCGGTGTCCGGCAGCCGGGAAGCCGCCGCCCAAAACCGTGCCGATACCGCCGCTTTGCTGCAAAGCGGCAGCTATGATCCTTCCGCCGTCTATGTCACCACCGACGAAAGCGTATGGCTGCAATGGCAGCAGATTTTTGCCGATGATGACACCCTGACCTTCTTTGTGGCGGATTCCTGTTACTTCATGCTCTGCGTGAATCCCTGATTCACGCGGCGCAATATTACCAAAGGAGAACCTTTTCATGCGCGCTGTGATCCAACGTGTATCGGAGGCGTCGGTGGTCGTCAATGGCGGCGAACCCCGGGTTATTGGCCCCGGCCTGGTCATTCTGCTGGGTGTCTGCGACGGGGAAGACTCCGCCATTGTGCCCAAGCTGGCCGCCAAGTGTGCCAACCTGCGCATCTTTGCCGACGAGGAAGGCAAGCTCAACCGCAGCGCGGCGGAACTGGGGCTTTCGGTGCTGGTGGTGTCCAACTTCACCCTCTATGGTGATACATCCCGGGGCAACCGTCCCAGCTTTATCCGCGCCGCCAAAGGCGAAGCCGCCGAAAGCCTGTACCAGGCATTTCTGACCGAACTGGGCAAGCAGCCCATCAAGGAACTGCAGCACGGGGAATTTGGCGCTGACATGCAGGTGGCGCTGACCAACGACGGCCCCGTGACCATCATGATTGACACCGACGAATGGAAAAAGTGAGGTACCATCCATGAAACTTTTGCATATCAACGGCCCCTGGCCTTTGTGCACCAACACCTTCCTCATCATCACCGAGGGCGGTCACGGTATCGCCATCGACCCGGCGGCAGACCCCGCCCGGTATCTGGACCCGCTGAAGGAGGCCGGTGCCACTTTGTCCCACATCTTCCTGACCCACGGCCATTATGACCATGTGGGCACCGTCGCTGCGCTCAAACAGCAGACCGGCGCCAAGGTGAGGATGGACCCCGCCGACGCCCAAGGCACCCAGATGTTCCCGCTGACCAAGGACCTGGTGGACGAAGTCTGGCCCGAAAGCGGCACCGTCACGGTGGATGAACTGACATTCCGGGTCTGGCACACCCCCGGCCACAGCCAGGGCAGTGTCTGCCTGGCCTGCGGCGGGTACCTGTTCAGCGGCGATACCCTTTTTGCCATGTCCTGCGGGCGGGTGGACCTGCCCGGCGGTGATCCTGAGCAGATGCGCCGCAGCCTTTCGATGGTGGCCAACCTGCCTCTGCCGGACGAGACCCAGGTCCTGCCCGGTCACGAGAGTTTCTCCACCCTGGGCAAAGAACGCCGCAGCAATCCCTATCTGCTGGGCGAATGGTATTGATTATTTCTGCAGGAGGTCCCCCGCATGCAAATCATTCTGCGCGGCCCGTCGGCTGGCTATGAAGCCGAACATGTGGCCCGTCTGTTTTTCTCCGAAGCGGTGCTGGCAGGGGCCGACTGCCGCCTGGACGACCCCGCCCAGGACGTGGTGGCAGCCATTGACCACAGCCTGGCACAGCTGGTTTATCTGCGTCAGAACGGCGATCTTTTCTGGCTGATGGAAACGGTGGAACGGGAGCTGCCCCCCAAACAGCGGGAGTATTCCCTGTGCCGCATGCTGTATAAACTGCTGTGTGAGCATACCGGCATCCGTCCGCCCTGGGGCATGATGACCGGGGTGCGCCCGGTGCGTATCATCCACGATATGCGGGACGCCGGTGCCACCGAAGCGGATATCGAGCGCCGTTTCCTGGAAGAGTACGACTGCACCACCAAACGCTTTGCCACCGCTATGGCCATTGCCGACCTGCAGCGCCCGGTGCTGGAAAATTCTCTCCCCATGGACTGCAGCATTTATGCGGGGATCCCGTTCTGTCCCACCCGGTGCAGCTACTGCAGTTTTGTCTCCCGCACGGTGGGGGACAAGTCCACCCGCGCTTTGGTGGAACCCTATGTGGACTGCCTGTGCCGGGAACTCACTGCTACCCGTCAGGCGGCGGATGACTGCGGCCTGCGGGTGCGCACGCTGTACATCGGCGGCGGCACCCCCACCAGCCTGACAGCACCCCAGCTGCGCCGACTCATGGCCCACATGGCCGATACCTTCCCCTTGTCCGAAATGCAGGAGTACACGGTGGAGGCGGGGCGCCCCGACTGCACCGATGAAGAAAAGCTGCGGATTCTGAAAGAGTACGGGGCCACCCGTATCTCCATCAATCCCCAGACCTTCTCCGACGAGGTGCTGCGCAACATCGGACGGCGGCATACGGCCCAGGATATCCTGGACTGCTACCGCACCGCCCGGGTTGTGGGGCACGACAACATCAATATGGACCTGATCGCCGGTCTGCCCGGGGACACGGTGGAAGGTTTCCGCCGCAGCCTGGAAACGGCCATCTCCCTGGACCCCGAAAATATCACCGTGCACACCCTGACCCTGAAACGGGCCTCCAATCTGGTGGTGGAACACCGCGCCGCCGCATATGCTGATGTGGCGGCCATGGTGGAAAGCTGCGACCTGCTGTATCAGGCGGGATATCGCCCTTACTACCTCTACCGTCAGAAAGGTACCCTGCAGAACCTGGAAAACATCGGCTGGAGCAAACCGGGCAAGGAATGTCTGTACAACATCTGTAGCATGGAGGAAGTGCACACTATCCTCTCCGCCGGGGCAGGCGGTTCTACCAAGCTGGTCATGCCGGGGCAGCGCCGCGGCAAGATCGAGCGCATCTTCAACTTCAAATATCCCACCGAATACATTGATCGCTTCGACACGGTCCTGGACCGTAAGAAGGGAGTGAAACGATTCTATGACGCTTGTCTCCAAACGAACGCCGCCCAAACGTCTGGTCGGCTGTGAACTCATCAATCTGGCGGCGGCCGATCAGGCCCGCTTTGTGCAGGTGTGCGAACAGCGCTACCATGACCGTCTGGACGCTGCCGCCCATGCCGTGCTGAACCGCGGAGCCCAGATCATCATGCTCACCGGCCCTTCGGCCACCGGCAAGACCACCACCGCCCGCAAACTGTCCGAGCGCATCGCTGCGGCCGGGCGCCGCAGTGCGGTCATCAGCCTGGATGATTTCTTTGTGGGGGAGGGGCGCTACCCCAAACAGGCCGACGGCTCCGATGACTACGAATGTGTGGAAGCCCTGGACCTGCCGGTGCTGCGCCGCTGTCTGCGTGATCTGGCCGAGACCGGCGTCTGCGATACCCCCATCTTTGATTTTCT
>CALXHS010000136.1 GCA_944388165.1 uncultured Gemmiger sp.
CAGCGTGCTGGAAGGCATCTTTGCCAAGGGGGACCGCCGCCTGGGTAAGGTCATCGAGACCGCCTTCAACCACGGCGCCTTCTTTGACACCTGGGAGGAATACTTTGATTACGACCGCTGGCTCCAGGCCTTTGCGGAATGCGGTATTGACCCCAACTTCTACAACTACCGCACCCTGGCCCTGGACGAGGTGACTCCCTGGTCCCACCTGGACGTGGGGGTCAGCCAGGCGTTCTTGGCCCGGGAATATCAGAAGGCGCTGCGTGCCGAAACCACACAGCCCTGCAACCGCCAGTGCAGCGGCTGCGGAGCCAACAAACTGCTGGGAGGGCCGTGCTTTGCTTACGATCAGAATCAGCTTTGAAAAACGGGCCGAGGCTGCTTATATCTCGCTGCTGGATCTGCAGCGGGTGTTCCAGCGCATCCTCAAGCGCAGCGGCCTGCCGGTGTATTATACCCAAGGGTTCAACCCCCACATCTATCTGTCCTTTGCCAGTCCGCTCTCCCTGGGGCAGGAAAGCCTGTGCGAGAGCTGCGAGATCAAGACCGCCGAGGAAAACCCGGACCTGGCTTCCTGGAAGGAGACCCTGCAGCCCTACATGCCAAAGGGCATCGTGATCCGTTCGGTGGCACCGGCCCAGGAAAAGAGCAGCGAGATCGGCTTTGCCGATTATACCATCACCCTGCCGCTTTCGGCGGAGGACGCCCTCATCGCCTACAACGAACGCGACACGGCAATGGTGAGCAAAAAGACCAAGCGCGGCACCCATGAAGTGGACCTGAAAACCTATATCCTTCGTCTGGACTATGAGAAAAAGGGGGACAGCCTTTCCTTCTCGGTTCGCATGCCCTGCGCCTCCGGCGAAGGAGTCAATCTGAACCCGTCGCTGCTGTTGGCGCATTTGCAGCAGACCCATGCCATTCCGCCCTGGCAGTATGAGGTGCTCCGCACGCAGCTTTATACAAAAAATGGCGCAGTTTTTTGTTGATTTTCCAAAATAAGGCTTGCAAAAACGGCGTTGGTATGGTATGATATTCGAGCGTTAGTACGCCGGGCCACCGGCGGGGTAATGACACATCATTATACAGGCGGTCCTCTGCCCGGTTTTTTGAGGCATGAACGTCGGAAAACATGGAGGAATTGATCAATGGACGCAATGAAGAAACTGACCGAGGGCATGATCAAAGAGAACCGCCCGCAGTTCGAAGTCGGCGACACCGTTCGCGTGTCTGTCCGTATCAAGGAAGGCGACAAGGAGCGTATCCAGGCCTTTGAAGGCACTGTCATCGCGAAGAAGCACGGCGGCATCGCCGAGACCTTCACCGTCCGCCGCACTTCCTACGGCGTCGGCGTCGAGCGCGTGTTCCCTGTGAACAGCCCCTTTGTTGAAAAGGTGGAAGTTGTCCGCCGCGGCAAGGTCCGTCGTGCCAAGCTGTTCTATCTGCGCAGCCGCACCGGCAAGGCCGCCAAGGTCAAGGCGCGTATCTGAGAAATTCAAAACCGGCCGTGTAACAGCGGCCGCGAAGGGGGAGGACGGTTGGCGTTCTCCCTTTTTGCGTTTCCTATACAAAAATTCTGCAAGAAAGTCGGGGTGAAGATATGACCCAGGAACTGTCCGTGCGCGACCGTTTCAACAACCGGTTCAAGCGCAACCGGGACCTTCTGGAATGGTTCGAAGCCATTGTGCTGGCTGTGGTGGCGGTGGCGCTGGTGTTCACCTTCGGCGTGCGTATGATCCGGGTGGACGGCCGTTCCATGCAGCCCACGCTGCAGGACGGGGAACGGCTGCTCATCTCCAGCCTGCCCTATACGCCTCAGTACGGTGATATCGTTATTATCGACCAGTACACCTCCTACGGCCAGCCTTTGGTCAAGCGGGTCATCGGCATGGCGGGGGATACCATCGACATCGACTTTGAAAACGGTATCGTATACCGCAACGGCAATGCCCTGTATGAGCCGTATACCGCCGAACCTACCTATCTGCAGGAGACCGTGACCTTCCCGGTCACAGTGCCGGAAGGCTGCATCTTCGTGATGGGTGATAACCGCAACAATTCTACTGACAGCCGCTCCGCCAGCGTGGGCTTCATTGATACCCGCGATGTGCTGGGCCGCGTGATCATGCAGGTGCCGCTATGAGTGAAGATATCATCAACCGCCGTCAGATCCACTGGTTCCCGGGCCATATGGCCAAGACCCTGCGCCTGATGGAAACCGAGATCCGCAATGTGGACTGCGTTTTGCAGGTGCTGGATGCCCGCATCCCTCTTTCCAGCCTGAACCCGGAGATCGAGCGCATCACCCAGGGTAAACCCCATCTGTATGTGCTGAACAAGGCCGATCTGGCCGACCCGGAGATCACCAAGCAGTGGCTGGCCTATTTCCGGGAAGCGGGCGCGGGCTGCCTGCCCATGGATTCCAAGCAGAACGGCAAGGCCGGTGCCGCCAAGGAACTGATTGAGAAGGAACTGGGCGCTTTGATGGAGCGCCGCAAGGCCCGGGGTATGGTGGGCGCCCGCATCCGCGTGATGATCGTGGGCATCCCCAACGTGGGCAAGTCCACCTTCATCAACTCCTTTGCGGGCACCACCCGCGCCAAGGCTGCCAACAAACCGGGTGTGACCCGGGGCAAGCAGTGGATCACCGTGGGCAACTACGACCTGATGGACATGCCCGGCGTGCTGTGGAAGAAGTTTGATTCTTTGCAGACGGCGGCAAATCTGGCCTTCATCGGTTCCATCCGGGACGACATCCTGGACATTGAGGAACTGGCCTGCGGCCTTTTGGAGAGCGTGCGCCAGATCTACCCCCAGCGCCTGCTGGAACGCTACAAGCTGGAGGAAAGTGCTCTGGACCTGCCGCCTTATGACCTGCTGCAGGCCATCGGCGCCAAGCGCGGTATGCTGATCTCCGGCGGGGAAGTGGACGCCGAGCGTGCCGCCCGCATGCTGGTAGGGGAGTTCCGCGCCAGCAAATGGGGCCGCATCTCGCTGGAACGCCCGCCCCAGCGCACCCAGGCGATTGAATGGGAGGACGACGATGCCCCGCAAGACGATTGATTCCACCCTGCTGTATGAGTATGACGAAGCCCTGCGCACCGAATGCGGTGTGCTGTGCGGCGTGGACGAAGCCGGGCGCGGCCCCCTGTGCGGGCCGGTGTGCTGCGGCGCGGTGATTCTGGACCCTGATAACCCCATCCCCGGGGTGACCGACTCCAAAAAGCTCAGCGAAAAGCGGCGGGAAGAACTGTACGAAGAGATCACCCAAAAAGCCCTGGCCTGGCATGTGGAGTTCGTTTCTCCCCAGGAGATCGACGAAAAGAACATCCTGTGGGCCACCATGGCGGGGATGACCCGGGCTGTGCAGGCCCTGGGGCAGAAGCCCGGCCTGGTGCTGGTGGACGGCAACCGCTGCCCGCCGGACCTGGGTTTTCCTTCCCGGTCGGTGGTCAAGGGGGATGCCACCAGCGCTTCCATCGCGGCGGCGTCCATCCTGGCCAAGGTCAGCCGTGATCGTTTTATGCTGGAACTGGATGCGCAGTATCCCCAGTATCAGCTGGCCAAACACAAGGGCTATCCCACCGCGCTGCATTACCAGCTGATTGCCCAGTACGGCATCCAGCCCTTCTACCGACGCAGCTTTCTGAAAAAGCTGGGGTACTGAAATGGCTGCCGACAAGCAGCTGGGTGCCACGGGGGAAGCCGTGGCCGCCAAGTACTACCAGCAAAACGGATACCTTTTGCTCAACCACAACTACCGCACCCGCATGGGTGAGGTGGACCTGATTCTATATAAGGACGGCGGGATCGTGTTTGCCGAGGTCAAGACCCGGACCGATACCCGCAAAGCATCCCCGGCCGAAGCGGTAGACGCCCACAAGCGCCGCCGTCTGATCGCGGCCGCCCAGCTGTATCTGCAGCGCAGCCCCTATGCAGACGTCCTCGCCCGGTTCGACTTGGTGGAAGTGATCCCCACGTCCCGCGGCTGGCAGGTGCACTGCATTCGGGATGCGTTCCAAATGACATAGAGAAAAGGGGAAAGGACATGCAGTATCAAAGCACACGAAATCACGGGACCGTTGTAAGTTCTTCCGAAGCCATCGTGCGCGGGCTGACGCCGGACGGCGGGCTGTTCGTGCCGCAGGCTTTCCCTGCCGCTGATCTGGAAGGCTGGAAGGATCTGAGTTATCCTGAACTGGCCGCCAAGGTCCTGGCGCTGTACCTCACCGACTATGACCCCGAATTTCTCCGCCGTGCCGCCCATGAAGCCTACGGCGAATCCTTCGGCGGCAAGGCGGGCTTTGTGCGCAAGGTCAGCGGCGGGCTGCATTCTCTGGAACTGTGGCACGGTCCCACCAGCGCTTTCAAGGATTACGCTCTTCAGCTCATGCCCAAACTGCTGGTGCAGGCCAAAAAGAACCTGAACCGCACCGAACACACCCGCATCCTGGTGGCCACTTCCGGCGATACCGGCAAGGCTGCCCTGGCCGGGTATGCCGGGCTGGAAGGCATCGACATTGCCGTGTTCTATCCCAACGACGGCACCAGCGAGATCCAGCGCCTGCAGATGGCCACCCAGACCGGGGACAATGTGGCGGTGTATGCTGTGCAGGGCAACTTCGACGATGCCCAGACCGGCGTGAAGAAGGTGTTCGGCGACGCTGCTGTGGCCGAGGAACTGGCGGCCCGGGATATCCGCCTGTCCAGCGCCAACTCCATCAACTGGGGCCGCCTGGCGCCTCAGATCGTCTACTACTTCTACGCCTACTTCCGTCTGGCGGAACAGGGCGAAGTGAAGTGGGGCGAACCTGTGGACTTCTGCGTGCCCACTGGCAACTTCGGCGACATTCTGGCGGGCTACTATGCTAAGCGCATGGGCCTGCCCGTGGGCCGTCTGGTCTGCGCGTCCAACCGCAACAACGTCCTCACCGACTTCATCAACACCGGTGTGTACGACAAGCGCCGGGAGTTCTACAAGACCACTTCTCCGTCCATGGACATCCTGATCTCCAGTAACCTGGAACGTCTTTTGTACCATGTGACCGAAGACGACGCCAAGGTGGCGGCCTGGATGCAGGAGCTGAACACCGCCGGTATCTACAAGGTGGACGAGGCTACCCTGGCCGCTATCCGGGATAGTTTCGACTGCGGCTGCGACGGGGATGAGGACGCCGCCGCCCAGATCCGTACCTGCTTTGAGGCGGACGGCTATCTGTGCGACCCCCACACCGCGGTGGCCTTCCGCGTGGCGGAAGAAAACCGCACCGCCGCCCCCATGGTGGTGCTGTCCACCGCCAGCCCCTTCAAGTTCCCCCGGGACGTGCTCGCCGCGTTGGGCGAAGCCGTGCCCGAAAGCGATTTTGCCGCCATGAAGCAGCTCACCGCCAAGACCGGGTGCGAAGCCCCCGCCGCACTGGCGGCGCTGGAGGCGCTGCCGGTGCGCTTTGATACCGTCATTGCGCCGGAGGGCATCCACACGGCGGTCCTGAGATAGAAAGG
>CALXHS010000137.1 GCA_944388165.1 uncultured Gemmiger sp.
TTGCTTGGCTTGTGCAGTTGGCAGACCGCACTTCTATTATAGCAAAGGGAGTTTTTCTTTCTGCAGTATCGACTATAGTCTTCTTTTGAACCACTCGCCTAGCGAGTGGTTTTCGTTATACAAAAAGCGCCGGCCCCCAAAGGGACCGGCGTGTGGATCATGGTTATTCTTGGACAAAGGATCAGGAAAGCAGCATTCTGTCGTTGGCTCCGCCTTCGCCACCGCTGAGCTGCTCAAAGCGTGCCAGAAGGTCGGACACCTGCAGCGAAGCCTTCTCTTCTCCGCGGACATCATAAATGATGCGCCCTTCGTGCATCATGATCAGACGGTTACCGTATTTGATGGCATCCTTCATGTTGTGGGTGATCATCAGAGTAGTGAGATGATTTTCCTGCACGATCCGCTCGGACAGTTCCAGAACATTGGCCGCCGTTTTGGGGTCAAGAGCTGCGGTGTGCTCATCCAAAAGGAGAAGGCGGGGATTTTTAAGAGTCGCCATGAGCAGGGTGATAGCCTGACGCTGACCACCGGAAAGCAGCCCAACTTTGCTGGTCATGCGGTTCTCCAAACCCAGTTCCAGAATTTTGAGCCGTTCCCGATACATTTCCCGTTCCTGGCGGGTAATTCCCACCTTCAGCGAGCGGGTGCTGCCGCGGCGCAGAGCCAAGGCCAGGTTTTCCTCAATTTCCATGGTGGCGGCAGTGCCCATCATAGGGTCCTGGAACACGCGGCCGATATACTTGGCTCGCTTGTGTTCCGGCAGCCGGGTAATATCCTTGCCGTCGATGAGGATCTTGCCCATATCAATGGGCCATACCCCGGCCACAGCGTTGAGCATGGTGGATTTGCCCGCACCGTTGCCGCCGATAACGGTCACGAAATCGCCGTCCTCCAGCTTCAGGTCTAATCCGTTCAAGGCCACCTTTTCATTGACGGTGCCGACATTGAAGGTCTTATATACGTTTTTCAGTTCAAGCACGGTCGGCACCTCCCTTGCGCACATTCACCTTGGTGAAATATTTGGATTTCCAGTACGGAACCGCCAGGAAGATGGCGACCACAATGGCACTGAGCATCTTAAGCAGGTCGGTGTCGATCTTGAACCAGATACAAACCTGCATCACGATGTAGTACACAATGCTGCCGATCACCACGCTGAGCAATTTAAGGGCAAAGTTGCGGAAAACCTTGCTGAACAGAGTTTCGCCAATGACCACCGCAGCCAGACCGATGACAATGGCGCCGCGTCCCATGGAGACATCGGCAAAGCCCTGGTACTGGCACAGCAGAGCGCCGGAAAACGCCACCAACCCGTTGGAGAGCATCAGGCCCAGAACCGTCGTAAAGCTGGTGTTAATGCCCTGTGCCCGGGCCATGTTGCCGTTGCAGCCGGTGGCACGGATGGAGCAGCCCAGTTCGGTGCCGAAGAACCAGTACAGAATAGCAATGAGCAGAACTACGATAAAGGCAACTACCACGATGGTGTTCTGCCAGAAGGGAACGTCCTTTACATACCGCAGAGAAATCAGCAGGTCGTACTTGTCCACGTTAATGGCCTGGTTGGCCTTTCCCATGACTTTGAGGTTAACGGTATACAGGGAAAGCTGGGTCAGAATACCGGCCAGAATGGCAGGAATGCCCATCAGGGTATGGAACAGGCCGGTAACAAGCCCGGCAAGAATACCAGCGGCAAAGGCCAGCGCCATGGCGGTCCACACGTTCATACCGGCCAGCATGCACATGATGCAGACGGCACCGCCTAGGCCCAAAGTACCGTCCACAGTCAGGTCGGCCACATCCAGAATTCGGAAGGTGATGTATACGCCGATGGCCATTACAGCCCATATAAGCCCCTGGGAAAAGGCGCCGGGCATGGCGTTGAAAAGCGTTGAAATATCCACGGGAAAGATCCTCTCCTCAAAATATGAAGTGTGTCGTTATGACAGTAAAAAGCCACGAAAAATGGAACGACCATTCTCGTGGCTTTCTGCCTCTGTTTTAGTGCAGAATGCTCTGTATCTTACTCAATGGCAACGTAGTCTTCCGGGATGGTGATGCCCAGCGCCTCGGCGTTGGCTGCGTTGTACTTTTTGGTGAACTGCGGCGCATATTCGATGGGCATTTCCTCCACCTTGCTTTCGCCGGTCAGGATCTTCACAGCCATATTGCCGGTGGCCACGCCCAGATCGTAATAGCTGATGGACAGAGTGGCCACGCCGCAACCGGAGCAAATACCCTCTTCACCTGCCACCACGGGAACTTTGCCGTAGCAGATGTTGTTGATGAGTTCGGTGTTGTTGGCCGCGGTGTTGTCAGTGGGAATGTAAATCACATCGCTGGCATCAGCAGCACTCTGGCAAACGGTTGCCAGGTCGTTGGAGTCGCTGAAAGCGTAATATTCGCAGGTGTAGCCCATTGCTTCCAGTTCCGCTTTGACGGTATCCACCTGGTACTGGCTGTTGGCCTCGGCGCTGCAGTACAGCAGGCCGATGTTCTCGGCATCCGGGAACAGCTCCTGAATCATGGCCGCCTGTTCATCCAGAGGAGCCAGATCGCTGGTACCGGAAATGTTGGTCCCCACCAGGCCATCGAAATCATCGATGCCCAAGGCCACACCGTATTCGGTGACCGAGGTACCCAGAACGGGAATGGTGTTCGTACCAGCCTGGGCAGCCTGCAGGGCGGGGGTGGCGTTGGCCAGGATCAGATCCACTTCAGAGGCCACAAACCCGGTGATGATGGTGGCGCAGGTGTTGGTATCATTCTGGGCATTCTGTTCGTCGAAGGTAACGGCGTCCGCGCCCAGTGCTTCCACAATGGCATCTTTAAAGCCCTGGGTAGCCGCATCCAGCGCATCGTGCTGGACCAGCTGGCAGATACCAACCGTATACTTGGCGCCTTCAGCAGAGGTCTCACCGCTCTCTGTGGTGGACGCTTCGGATGTATCGCTCTGGACACTCTGGCTGCTGCCGCCGGAAGTGCAGCCAACCAGCCCGAACACCATGCAAGCCGCTGTGATAAGAGAAATGATACGCTTCTTCATCTTACTTCCTCCTGATTCCTCTTACCGCAAAAGAGCTACGCGCACATCTCTTTTGCGATTTAGTGCTTTAAAGTATATCACAGCTAACCATCATTGGCAATATCTGTTTTGTCTAATTTTGTTTCTAAATATACTATATATACATACAACTTGCACAATTTTCTTTGCCCCGCGCAGATGTTTTCCGGCATTTCATTCTTTCCGGGCTTCTTCTTTCTCCAGCAATCGGCGGCAGCTGACGTCAATGCCCAAAACTCCCAGCGGCGCAGTAAACAGAATCGCCACCACTGCCACAGACAGAACGATTTGCCCGCAGGCCAGCCCCAGTGCCAGCGGCACCGAACCGATGGCGGCCTGGACGGTGGCTTTTGGCATATAGGCAACGACGCAGAAAAGACGTTCCTTCCGGTTCAGGTTTGTACCCAGCATGCAAAGCAGCACGCCCACAGCCCGGAACATCAAGGCCACCAGAATCATGGCAAGAGCCGCAAACCCGGCAGACAAGGTATAACGGATATCTACCGCAGCCCCTACCAGCACGAACAGGATCACTTCCGCTGCCAGCCACAGTTTGCCGAATTTTTCCGAAAGACGCTTGGAGACAAAGGTCGTGCTCTTCAGCTTGAGGGCACAGGCCATGGCCACAACCGCCAACAGACCGGATACGGGCACAATTCCCTTGAGCCAGTTTTCCAGAGCCACCAGCAGGAACGCCACGCCCAGAACCACGATCACCTTCATGCTGTTGCGAACGTAGTGGCGCCGGGCGTATGCGGTTTCAAAGAACATGGCAAGGCCAACGCCCACCACAGCCCCCACCAGGATTCCCAGCAGAATGGAGACCGGAATGGCAGCAAAGTCCTGCCAATGGGCACTCCCGCCCTGGGCCATCCCCACGAAGGTGGAGAAAAGCACGATCACATAGATGTCATCACAGGAAGCCCCCGCCATGATCAGCTGCGGAATCCCCTTGCCGCAGCATCCCGATGATGCGAGGCAAGTGCAGGAAACGGCACAAAGCAGCTGCCGAAAGTCCCGCAAGAAAAATAAAGGCCAAAGACGTAAGCATTCTGTTTCCTCCTAAAAATGATAAATAAAAAAGCTGACACCTTCTGCGACAAAATTTCATCACAGAAGTCATCAGCTTTACAGCGGTTTGGGTCACCCCGGGGAGAACCTCATTCCCCTATTTTGTTTTTAATCAGATCCACGCCGGGGCTTCAGGCAAAGCGGGAGGCTTCCGCCCGGGCCATACGCATGATAAAGTCTTCCCGGGAAACGCTGGCACGCAATTCCTTGACCAGCGTGGGGTCAGAGAGAAGATTGACCATCCGGGCCAGGATCAGAAGATGCTCGGCCTGTGCCTGGGGCGGCACAGCGATCATAAAGATCAGGTCCACCGGACGGTTATCCGGTGCCCCCCAGTCGACCCCCTGGCGCAGGGTCAGGGCTGCCACGCCGGGCGCAGCCACGCCCGCATTGCAGGCGTGAGGCAAAGCCATTCCGTCACCGATAGCAGTGCTGCCGCCGGCAGCTTCCCGCTCGCAGACCGCATTATAATAGGCTGTCCCGTTGGTAATCACACCATTGGATTCCTGCAGTTCCACCAGAACGCCCAAAGCGTCTGCTGCGTCCGCTATGTCGGCATGAAGCAGCACGCTGTCCCGGTTCAAAAGATCACTCACACGCACGGCCGCAGCCTCCTTTCTGCTCTCAATAAGCAGTGGCCTGTTCGATCAGCTTGTACAGGAACTCGCCCACCGCACCTTCAGAGCAGGTGCAGGTGGTTACTTCATTGGCAGCAGCCTTGACTTCGGCGGGTGCGTTGGCCACAGCCACCGCGTATCCCGCCTGCTGCATCATTTCCAGATCGTTGTAATAGTCTCCGATGACCAGCGTATTCTGGACCGGCTCCCCCAACAGTGTACATGTATCCCGCAGACCGGACGCCTTGCCGATACCGGCAGGCATGATCTCCAGATAGATACTGTTGGTGGGCAGGAAATAGTTTTCCCGACCATAGTAACGGGTCTTGGCATACTGCCCCACCTTGCGGATGGTCTCCGGGTCAGCGGCAAACACCACCTTGACCCAGCCATCCGGTATGCTGTCCAGGGGACATGCCACACCGGAGAGTTTTTCGTCCACCTGATGGGCATGGGTATAGGAGTTGGCCTGTACTATGTACATCTCCCCTGCACCCGCCATCACTTCCACACCGATCTGGGGGAATTTCTGCATAATATCCAGAATGGCGGCGGTGGCCTGGGAACGTTCCAGAGTGGCATGACGCAGCACACGGTTGGTGGTGAAATCATACAGAAGAGCACCGTTGCACGAAATCGCCGGCAGCGACAACGGGATATCCCCCAGCGCCGCCCGGATGGACTCCGGTGGACGGCCGGACGCCACCGTGAACCGCCCACCCATTCGGATGAACAGGCGGATAACGGTGCGGTTGCATTCAGGGATGCCTTCCTTTGCCGTCAGCAGCGTGTTGTCCATATCGCAAAAGACCAGATAATCGTGCAGGTTCCGTTTCATCTGCGATGTTCCTTTCTCAGACGCGTCAGATAATCTTGGAAATAAGGCGGCAGTTCACTGTCAAAGCGAAGCATCTCGCCTGTGACGGGATTGCGGAATCCCAATTCCTTGGCGTGCAAGCACTGTCCGTTCAGAAAACGCAGCACCGTCCGGGGACCGTACACACCGTCCCCCGCCAAAGGATGGCCAATATGCGCCATATGCACCCGGATCTGGTGGGTGCGTCCGGTTTCCAGCTTGCAGGCAATATATGTGAAATTGCCGAAGCGCTCCAGCACCTGCCAGTGGGTACGTGCCGGTTTGGAGTTGTTGGGAGTCACCGCCATTTTTTTGCGGTCCTTGGGATCACGGCCGATGGGGGCATCCACCGTGCCGGAATCCTCCTTCAGATTGCCGTATACCACCGCATGATACACACGGTGGATATCATGCACGGCCATCTGATCGCTCAGCCCCTGGTGGGTCGCGTCATCTTTGGCCACCACCAGCAGGCCGCTGGTATCCTTGTCAATGCGATGGACAATACCGGGGCGGATCGCTCCGCCGATACCGGACAGCCCGCCCGCACAATGGTAAAGCAGAGCATTGACCAGAGTGCCGTCGGGGTTGCCGGGTGCCGGATGCACCACCATCCCTTTGGGCTTGTTCACCACCAGAAGATGGGCGTCCTCATAGACGATATCCAGCGGAATATCCTGAGGCTGCGCCTCAATGGGCTGCGGATCGGGCAGGAACACCTGCACGGTGTCCCCCGCCGCCACCTTGTCCTTCTTGTTCACCGGCCGGCTGGCACGCAGAACGGCCCCCTGTTCCATCAGCGCCTGCAGCGCACTGCGGGACAATTCCCCACAGCAGCCGGACAGCCAGCGGTCCATGCGCTGGCCCGCATCCTGGGGCGCAGCAACGAATTCAAGCGTCTGCATCGTTCTGTTCGGACTGAGCGGGTGCCGATGCAGCGGCACGGCGTTCTTTGCGCAGATCCAGCAGCAGCGAGAGAACCAGAAGCCCCACGCCGGTGCAGACACAGATATCGGCAAAGTTGAATACTGGGAAATCAATGAACTGGAAATTCAGATAGTCTACCACAACACCGGTACGAACACGGTCAATCAAGTTGCCCAGGCCTCCGCCCAGCACCAGCATCCAGACAATCCGCTCCAGGCGGGGCATTTTATGCACAATGAGAGCGATGGCCACCGCCAGCAGCACCACACCAGTGACGCCAATGAGCAGCCAACGACGTCCGCTGAGCAGAGAAAAGGCCATACCGTCATTCAGGACATACCGCAGCTCAATGAACCCCGGTATCAGGGGCATGCTGCCCACCGGCAGCAGGTAGGTAGTTGCCCAGACCTTGATGAGCTGGTCCAGAGCAGCCAGTGCCAGGCCCCCGATGACAAAACAAATGCCAGTCAGCATACAAAATTACCTTTCGAGACACACAGCCTCGTTCAAGCCGCAAAAGGCGGTGCTTTCCATCAGATGTAAAGCACCGCCCACAGGGCTTTGTTATTGCCTGGACGCTCTGTTAGAGATCTCAGGCACGGTTGAGCACAGCGGCGCAGCGCGGGCACAGCCCGTCTTCGCTCACCGCATCATCAAACTTCCAGCAGCGCAGGCACTTGTTGCCGGCGGCATGAGCCGCACTGACCCCCAGGCCTTCCACGGTGCCCTTGGCACCGCCTTCACCCTTTTCCAGCTTGACCTGGGAAACGATCATCAGGTCGGCCAGTTCATCCATGGGAATGACGTTGAGGAAGTCATACAGCTCATCGCTGCAGTACAGGGTCAGGGCAGCTTCCAGAGAAGAACCGATGACCTTGTCGGCGCGGGCCTGTTCCAGAACCTTCTTCACGTCATCACGGACAGCCATGATGCGCTCCCACTTGGCGGTAAAGGCTTCGTCGGCAGCAGCCTGCGGTTCGGGCATACGCTCGAAGACCACGTAGTCCTTCATGCCAGGCAGCTTCGGGATGTAGCTCCAGATTTCCTGGCTGGTAAAGCACAGGATGGGGGCCAGCAGCTTGGTGAAGTCCACCAGAATGCGGTACAGGGCAGTCTGGGCACAGCGGCGGGCATGATCGTCGGCGCAGTACAGACGGTCCTTGATCACGTCCATGTAGAAGTTGGACATGTCGATGACGCAGAAGTTGTAGATGGCATGGTACGCGCGGGAGAAGTCGTAGTCGTCGTATGCCGCACGCATGGTACGGATCAGCTCAGCCACAGCTTCCAGCGCCCAGCGGTCAATCTCGAACAGCTGGTCATCAGCCACCATATCCTTGGCGGGATCAAAGTCGCCCAGGTTGCCCAGCATGAAGCGGGCAGTGTTGCGCATCTTGCGGTAAGCCTCGGACAGCTGTTTGAAGATTTCCTTGCCGGCACGCACGTCCACGGTGTAGTCGCTGGAAGCGACCCACAGACGGATGATATCGGCGCCGTAATCCCGAATGATCTCAGCAGGTTCCATACCGTTGCCGGCAGACTTGTGCATCTGCTTGCCCTGGGCGTCCACCACCCAGCCATGGCACAGAACACCCTTATAGGGAGCAATGCCTTCGGTGGCAACGCTGGTCAGCAGGCTGGACTGGAACCAGCCGCGGAACTGGTCGGCACCTTCCATATACAGGTCCACGGGCCAGCGCAGTTCATCGCGTTCACGGCAGACAGCGCTCCAGGTGGAACCGGAGTCGAACCAGACGTCCATGATGTCGCCGTCCTTCTCCCAGTCAGCGGCACCGCATTCGCACACCTCACCCTTGGGCATGATGTCGTTGGCGTCGTACTTGTACCAGGCGTCGCTGCCCTCCTTGCGGAACAGGTCGGACACAGCCTTGATGGAAGTTTCGGTGATGTGGTACTTGCCGCACTTCTTGCAGTAGAAAGCAGGAATGGGCACGCCCCACACGCGCTGACGGGAGATACACCAGTCGCTGCGGTCACGCACCATGCCGGTCATGCGGTCATGGCCCCAGGCGGGCTGCCACTTCACGCCGTCAATGGCCTTGTAGACATCTTCCTTGAAGGCGTCGATGGAGCAGAACCACTGCTCGGTGGCACGGTAGATGATGGGATGATGGCAGCGCCAGCAATGAGGATACTGGTGGACGATATGCTCCACGCCCAGCAGGTGGCCGCTCTCGCGGATATGTTCCAGAATGACCTTGTTGGCAGTCCAGACCTTCAGGCCGGCAAATTCCTTGCCCGCTTCTTCGGTCAGGCAGCCAGCGGCATCAACCGGCATCACGATGGGCAGCTGGGGATAATGACCCACGCAGGCGTCAAAGTCCTCGGCGCCGTGGCCGGGAGCGGTATGGACGCAGCCGGTGCCGCTTTCCAGGGTGACATGGTTGCCCAGAATCACCAGGCCAGTACGATCCAGGAAGGGATGCTTGTACTCCATCAGTTCCAGATCACGGCCGGGAATGCGCACATCCAGCACGGTGTAATCTTCCACACCGCAGGCCTTCATGGCAGCTTCCACACGGTCAGCGGCCATGATGTGGTAATCGTCACCGATCTTGACAAAGGTATATTCAAAGTCAGGGTGCAGGCAGGTTGCCACGTTGGCGGGCAGAGTCCAGGTGGTGGTGGTCCAGATCACGATCCAGGCCTTATCCAGCGGTACGCCGGCCTTGGCCAGCACACCGTTGGGGTCGCCGGTCAGCTTGAAGCGGACATACAGAGAATCGCACTCATCCTCGCCGTACTCGATCTCGGCTTCTGCCAGAGCGGTCTGGTCCTCAGGGCACCAGTACACAACGCGCTTGCCCTTATAAATGTAGCCTTTCTGGGCCATTTTGCCGAAGATCTCTACCTGGCGGGCTTCAAATTCCGGGCGCAGGGTAAGGTAGGGGTTTTCGAAGTCGCCCTGTACGCCCAGACGCTTGAACTGGCTGTTCATCACGTCGATGTGCTCAGTGGCGAACTCGCGGCAGATGCGGCGCAGTTCCAGCTTGGAGATACCGGCCTTCTTGTCGCCCAGAGACCCCAGAGCCTTCAGTTCAATAGGCAGGCCGTGGGTATCGTAGCCGGGAACATAGGGAGCGCGGAAACCGGCCATATTCTTGTAACGGATGATGATATCCTTGATGATCTTGTTCAGCGCCGTGCCCATATGGATGCTGCCATTGGCATACGGCGGGCCGTCGTGGAGAATGAAGTCCGGGCAGCCCTCGTTGTTTTTGATCATCTGCTCATAGACATGGTTTTTCTCCCAGTCTTCCAGCATTTTGGGTTCCTTTTTCGGCAGGCCGGCCCGCATCTCAAACGGGGTCGCCATCTTGTGGATGGTATCGTTGTAATTTTGCGCCAAGTTTTCCAACTCCCTCTATCATTGATATAATCACCGCAAAACCGCGGCAGCCGGGCAGGCCGCCGCGAATAGATCTGCGGGGTCAGTCGTTATAATCCACGCCCTGGAACGCGTCAAAGGCGGCGGGCAGGCTTTCTTCCTTGGCCTGCTTGGTCGTTTTTGATTTGCGGGTGGTGGTCTTTTTGGTGGTACTCCGGCTGCGGGTCGTCTTTTTGGGCGGCTCAGGTGTCAAGTCGGCATACAACCCGGAAGCATCCGGCAGCTCATCCTCAGGCTGCGGCTGAGGTTCCGGCTCCGGTTCGTAATACTCGGGTTCCGGTTCTTCCGGCTTGGGAGCTATGGCGAACTCCACCGTATCAATGCGGCCTTCCTGGTTGGGATCAGTCGCTCCGGAGTCATAATATCCCGGCTGATCGTAGGCAGCCTCAGCGTATTCAGGCTCCTGGTAAGCAGATTCTTCCTGCACCACCGGCTGAGGTTCCGGCTCTGCCACAGGAGCGGCCGGTTCGGCAGTCAGCGGCTGCGGCTCGATCTCCGGTTCATCATATACTTCGTTTTCTGCTTCCCGTGCTTTTTGCTCGGCGGCGGCTTCCTGGGCCAGCTCTCCGGGGTATTCGGGGATCTTGCTCAGGACCTCAATGTGTTCGCGGTACATCCCCATCAAAGTCTTTTTGAAGCTGTCCGCCTCTTTTTTCAGGGTAATCAGTTCCTGCTTGGCCAGTTCCACTTCATCCCGGGCATGCTGTTCCCGGTCTTCCGACTTAATGTTGGCCGCACGGATGATCTCGGCCGCTTTCTGCTTGGCTTCCCGGATCACATTCTCGCCCAGGCGCTGGGCGTTGATCATGGTGGTGCGCAGGGTATCTTCCTCGGCACGGTACTGGTCGATACGCTGAGCCAGCACGACCAGTTTCTTCTGCAGATCTTCGTTCTCGGCGCTCAGCGCGTCGATACTGTCCGCAACCTGCTTGAGATAATCGTCCACATCCTCGCAGCGGTACCCGCGCATCGCGCGCTCAAAGGTCACGCGGCGGACATCCTCCGAAGCAATCATCCGTTACTCCTCCTGTTCGGCCGAAGCCGTATTTTTTCGGTCCTGCTTGATCTCAATATTGAAAATAGGTGATGAAAAGACGGCCTTTCCGGCTGGTGCCGCCTATTTCCTTCACGCGCCAGCGGCCGGCTCCGCGGACCGTGAACAGATCCCCGGCATATACCGGCTCGGACGCGCTGCGCAGCGGCAGATGGTTGATCTCTACCCTGCCGGTGCTGATGGCCTGCGCCGCAATCCCGCGGGAAGTGTGCATCATCGCAGCCAGGACCGCGTCCGCACGCAGGCTGGAAACGGTGGTATCGTGCAGCTCCCGTTCCGGTTCGGCAAGAACACGGTCCGGCACCTGGTCACAGGCTTCGGTCCGAACATTCCAGCTTCCGGCCTGGTGCAGCTGTTCCACCAGAAATTCAACTTTATCTTCCAGGACAAAGGCATACATCACTGCCGGATCCTCAGGGTCCTGCAGAATATCCCCCAGACACGCCCGGTCAAGGCCAAGGCCAAGAATAGCCCCCAGGTATTCCCGGTGCCCGGGATACCGGGACGACTGCCCGCCCTGTGCCGTCAGGCGGAGGGCTGAAACCGGCTCCGTCTGCCAGGCATCCGGGGGCTCAATGCACAGCACCTTGCGCTCAGTACGATCCGCACCACCCCAGAAGCGGGCACATGTACAGTTTTCCCGGTTGAGCGCCGCCGATGCAAGCGCCTGCCCCCGGTCCGACAAAAAACCGGTGTTGCGGGGAATCCCGCGCTTCTCAGCCAGGGTGCACAGTTCCTGTACGCGATGCATGAAAAAACGTTCCGCCTCATTCTGCGGCGGAACAAATCCGCGAACGCCGGTATCAGAAGAAGACGCCATTGTTCTCCAGTTCGTCGATCAGATCACCCATAATATCCACGTTGTACGGGGTAATAATAAAGGTGCTGGTAGCCACGCGCTTGATCTGGCCATTGTTGGCATAAGCCACACCGGACAGGAAGTCGATCAGGCGGCGGGACACTTCTTTGTTTGTGGATTCCAGGTTCAGCACAACGGTACGCTTGGCATTGAGCTGGTCCGCGATGGTGGAAGCGTCATCAAAGCGTTCCGGCTTGACCAGGACCACCTGCAGCTGGGTGGTGGCGTTGATATTGACTACCTTGTTGCGCTGCTGCACCGGCTCGCGGGGAGCGTATGAATCAGCCGCAGCCGAACCGCCCTGCCCCCCTGCAAAGATTTCGTCCTCGGTATCATCCACATAGGCATCCCCGTCAGGGTCCTGGTTGATTCCCAGAACGTTTTTCAGGCCGTCGAACATTGACATGATGGATTCTCTCCTTCGTTTCTCTGAATAACATAAAGCAGTTGCTATACCATATCAGGTGGTCGTATAGAGCCGGACGGACAATAATTCCAGCGATATACATAAACTATTATCGTCTTTTTCTGTCCAATTGTCAATACAATGGCGATATTTCCATGGATGCAGCCGTTATATCAGACCACCGTCCTGCAGATTGCTTCCTTCCACGATGATCTCGTCATACAGGCGGACCTCGTTGTCCGTGCCCACGGCACCGTCGGCAGGCACCAGCATGTACTGGTCATCCTCATACAGGATCTGGATCTTGCGGAACCGCTGCAGGTCTCCGTATTTTACATATACGCCCTTTTCACCATCCACGATGTGCAGTGCATTTTTGTCGATCCGGATGCCCTGATAGGTTTCCAGATCGATCTTGGCAGTTTCCTGTCCCAGGCGCAGCACATCGGAATTGATGGTCTGGCATTCCACCACGATTTTGGCAAGCCCGGCTTCCTCATCCAGCTCCACCGACGAGACGGTGGCATCCAGCGGTGTTTCCTCCTTGCCAGGAATGCTGATGTGCACATCGGTCAGACCGTCGAATCGCTCCACCGTTTCCAGGTCACAGACGGTGTAAAACCGCCAGGAGAAGCCTTCCACGATCCGTCCGGCCAGGCTTTCGGTACTGAGGGAAACGCCTTCCTGCAGTAATTCCTGTATCTGGGCGGGAGTGGCGTCTTTCAGCGTCTGCTCTTCCAGATCCAGGGGCATAGCCGACGCTGCCGAGATAAAATATCCGTTTTCTGCCGCCGTGATGGTTTCCAGCCCGGCCAGCTGCGCCGCCACCGTGTCCCGCTCGGCTTCCAGTTCCGCAATGGTGGACTGGAAGCCGCTGGACTGCCCGGTGGAGATCTGCAGACGGTTCTGGGCCAGCAGGAATTCGGATTCCGCATCCTGCATGCCGCTGTAAGAAGCGGTATCCAACTGATCCAGCAGGTTATAGAGTGCGGTTTTGGTCTGGGTGGTCAGCAGCGTCAGATCACTGCCGGCAGAGTTCTGGGATTTGGTGAGCAGATCAATATTGTTCTGCAGGCGGATGAGCTGTTCACGGGCAGCACTTTGGGAATCATCGGTATATTTTTCTGCAATCACGGTACCTTCCGACACACGTTCGCCGTCCTCCACCAGGTATCCCAGATTTCCTTCACCGGCCACATTGACGGCATCAAACATAACAAAGCCGTCCAGCTCCACACTGTCGGCCATGGTATAGGCAATAGCCGTTTCCGTCTTGTAATCCCGACCGAGGATCACATACAGCTGCACGATGATATAAGCCGCCGCCAAAAGGAACAGCAATACTCCCATGGCGAAAACCGCTTTGATCGCGGCTCGGCGGCTTGCTTCCCGGTCAGGCATCTGTAATCCTCCTTTGCAGTTCAGATTTGAAGAAATGACTCGATGGCATCCCGTGCCCGCTCCACCAAAGGCGGTGCGTCCGGTTCATCCACATACAGCCATACGGCTTCCTGCTGATGGCGGAACCAGGTCAGCTGCCGTTTGGCATAATTGCGGGACGCTTGTTTCAGACGTTCCAGACAGGCATCCAGCGACTGTGTCTCCTCAAAATAAGGGAAGAATTCTTTGTACCCGATGGCTTGGGCTGCCGTTCTGTAGGTTTCCCGGTGATCGTAGACCATACGGGCTTCTTCCAGAATTCCGGCTTCCAGCATCCGGTCCACCCGCTCGTCGATGCGGCGGTACAAAAGAGATCTGTCCTTATATCCCAGACACAGGCATAACGACCGATAAGGCGGCTCTTCGCTCCGGGCCTGGCGGCGCTGTTCACTCATGCGGCGTCCGGTGTTCTGGTAAAGTTCCAGCGCCCGGATGACCCGCGGCAGATTGTTGGGGTGCACCGTCTCGGCATAGTCCGGGTCGATCTTCTGCAATTCCCGGTACAGGGCTTCTTTGCCTTCTTCTTTGGCCCGCTGTTCCAGCTTGCGGCGGATGGCCGGATCACCCTTTTCCGGGGCAAATCCCAGTCCGTTGAGCAGGCTGGTGATGTACAGGCCGGTTCCGCCAACTACCAACGGCAGTCTTCCCGCAGCGGTAATGGAACGGATACATTTATCGGCAGCCGACGCGAAATCCGCCACACTGAAGGGCGTTTCCGGGTCGAGAATATCCACCAGGTGGTGCGGTACGCCGCAGCACTCCTCGGGGGTGACTTTGGCGGTACCCACATCCAGGCCCCGATAGATCTGCATTGAATCGGCGCTGACCACTTCGCCATTAAATTGCTTTGCCAGCGCCACCGAAAGAGCGGTTTTACCTGTGGCAGTGGGCCCGCCGATGGCCACGACCCTGGGAAGGTTTTTATCAGGCAAGACGTCCAAACTGCTTTTCCAGCTCCTTCCGGGTAATTTTCAGCACGCAGGGGCGGCCATGAGGGCAGAAGGGCGGCACCGTACCGTCCAGGATCTTCTGGGCAAGGGCCAGCATTTCTTCGGCATTGGTCTTGTCCCCTGCCTTGATGGCGGCTCGGCAGGCAATGGAATGGAGCACCCACTCGGTCTTTTCCCGCAAAGCGTCGCGGGCACCATTCTGCAGGTGCGCTGCCAGTTCCAGCAGCATATCTCCCACATCGTCCACCGGCACGTCCGCAGGCACCGCCCGCACGATCACCGTGGGGCCGCCGTAATCCTCCACCTCAATGCCTGCATTCTGCAAAAGTTCCTGATTCTGCAGAACGGCCAGCTTTTCCTGGGCGCTCATGTTGACCTGCACCGGCATCAGCAGCATCTGCGCCGGGACGTTGCCGTAATCCCGGGACAGTCTTTCAAAAAGGATACGTTCATGGGCGGCGTGCTTATCAATCAGGCACAGTTCCCCGTCACGTTCGGTAATGATATAGGTTTTGAACACCTCACCCACCAGACGCAGGGGCGTGCTGGCCGGTTCCGGATCAAAGGTGGTCTGCTCCACGTTTTCCGCAGGAAGCGCACTGAGCGCGTGCTTTGTCACTTCCCGTTCTTCCGGAATGTCCTCTGCCGGTTTTTCTCTAGGCTCGGCAGGAACCGGAGTGGGCGTCTTTTCTTCCCTCTCCGGCTGCGCCACAGGCTCCGGTGCAGACACCGGAGGCGTGGGCTTACTGCCCGGCAGATCCGGAAGGATATCCAGCACAGATTCAGAAGAAACCGGCATGGATTCCAGAGATACTTCCCCCTGCGGATGGACCGGCCCGGTCAGTCCGGGCACTGTTTTCGGGGCAACGCCCGCGGTCATGCGGTTCAGTGCCCGGTATTCCGCCGCTGACAGGGTGGCGAAATGCTTCTGGGGCTGGGGTGCCGCAGGACGGGCAGGAACCGCCGCAGGTGCAGACATAGCGGGCTTGGGCTGTGCCGCCTTGGGAGGCTCAGCTTCGGCTTCCTCAGGGGCCTTATGCCCCAGTTCAAAGCGGCATTCGCCGCTGCCCGGGGTGGTCAGTGCCGAGCGTACCGCCCGGTACACCGTGTCGAACACGTCGCTTTCCCGGGCGAAGCGGATCTCGGTCTTGGCGGGGTGCACGTTGACATCCACCAGTTCCGCCGGCATATCCAGCATAAGGATAGCACCGGGGAAGCGCCCCTGCATCAGAGTTCCCTTGTAGGCATTTTCCAGGCCCGCCATCATGGTGCGATTTTTGACATAGCGGCCGTTGACATAAAAATGCTGGGCGCTGCGGGAGGCGCGGCAAGCCCGGGGCGGCGTAACCAGCCCGCGGATCTTGTAAACGCCGTTGTCCCCTTCCAGCTCCAGCAGATCCCGGGAAAAGTCCCGTCCCAGCACCGCATAGGCAGCACTGCGCAAGGAACCGTCGCCAGGGGTGACAAACTGCTGCTTGCCGTCCCGCACAAAGCGGAAAGAGATTTCCGGATGAGACAAGGCCACATGCATGACGGCATCCGCCACGAAGGTACCTTCGCTCACATCCTTTTTCAGGAATTTCATGCGGGCAGGCGTGTTGTAAAACAGATCATTCACCGTGATGGTGGTTCCCCGTCCCCGGGCACCCGGTTCCAGCCCCAGGGGCTCGCCCCCTTCAATGCGATAGCAGTAGGCGAACTCGTCGGCATCGGTCTTGGTCAGCAGTTCCACCCGGGCTACACTGGCAATGCAAGCCAGGGCCTCGCCGCGGAAGCCCAGGGTATGGATGTGATTCAGGTCATCCGCCGTGGCGATCTTGCTGGTGGCATGACGGATAAAGGCGTTCTCGATGGATTCCGCCTCAATGCCGCTGCCGTTATCCGAGATCTGCAATTGCTGGATGCCGCCCCGCACAATGGAAAGGCTGATCTGGGTAGCACCTGCGTCGATGGCATTTTCCAGAAGTTCCTTGGCCACCGAAGCGGGGCGCTCCACCACCTCACCTGCTGCGATGAGTTCGGCGGTATGTTTGTCCAGCACACGGATCTGTGCCATGATCGTTCACCTGCCTTGTCTATGGGAAAAGCGCGTTTATTTCAGCGCTTGTTTCAGTTCATACAAAAAGTTCAGTGCTTCCAGCGGCGTCAAGGTTTCCACGTCGATCTGGTGCAGTTTGTCCACCACTTCGCTGGGAACAGCGGGGTTGTTGTAAGCTTCCACCGTTTCAAAGTCCAGCTGCATGGAAGTATTGGCCCCCGGCGCGGTGGCTTCCAGCTGGCGCAGGACCTTGTGGGCACGCTTGATGACGGCATCCGGCAGTCCGGCCAGTTTGGCCACTTCGATACCGTAGCTGTCATCCGCGGGCCCCGCCACAATGCGCCGCAGGAAGGTGATGTCCTCTCCACGCTTCTTCACCGCAATGTTGTAGTTCTTGACCCCGTATACATCCTTATCCATGCTGGTCAGTTCATGGTAATGGGTGGCAAACAGGGTTTTGCAGCCGATGTTGTCGCAGATGTATTCTACCACCGCCCGGGCGATGCTCATGCCGTCAAAGGTCGAAGTGCCCCGGCTGATCTCGTCCAGGATCACCAGACTGGATTTGGTGGCGTTGCGCAAAATCTCGGCCACTTCGGTCATCTCCACCATGAAGGTGGACTGCCCGGCAGCCAGGTCGTCGGAAGCGCCCACACGGGTGAAGATGGCATCCACCACGCCAACCCGGCACTGGGCAGCCGGCACAAAACTGCCGATCTGGGCCATCAGCGCGATGAGGGCGTTCTGCCGCATGTACGTGGATTTACCGGCCATGTTGGGACCGGTGATAATGAGCATCCGGTTGTCCCCTTCATCCAGGGTGGTATCGTTGGGAACGAACAGTCTGTTTTTCAGCATCTGCTCAATGACGGGGTGCCGTCCCTCGGCAATGTCCAGCACGTCGCTGTCATCCACCGTGGGCTTGACATAGTTGTTCTGCACCGCTGCTTCGGCAAAGGAAGCCAGCACGTCCAGCTGGGCCACCGCAGTGGCGGTGCGCTGGATGCGCAGCAGCTGAGCGGAAATATCGCTGAGCAGGTCGGAGAAAAGCTGATGTTCCAGCGCCAGCAGCCGTTCATTGGCCCCCAGGATCTTGTTTTCCAGTTCCTTCAGTTCGGGGGTGATGTACCGTTCGCCGGTGGTCAGGGTCTGCTTGCGGGTAAAAGTTTCGGGCACGCTGCCCAGATAACTGCGGCTGACCTCAATATAGTAGCCGAACACCTTGTTGAAGCCGATCTTCAGCTTGGGAATGCCGGTCTGCTGGCGCAGGTCGGCTTCCAGCTGAGAAAGCACACCCTTGCCGCCGTGCATGATGTCCCGCAGTTCATCCACTTCGGCGTTGTAGCCTTCCCGGATGGCCCCGCCATCCTTGAGGTTGGCCGGGGGATCGTCCACTAGCGCCCGGGTGACCTTGTCCAGAATATCTTCCAGCGGGTCCACCGCATTGGCCAGATCGTCCAGCAGCTTGGCCCCTGCCGCGGCTGCCTGTTCCTTGACCTGGGGCAGTCGCTGGCAGGTATCCCCCAGAGCTTTTACTTCCCGGGGCGTGGCAGAACCATAGAGGATACGGGTGGTCAGGCGCTCGATGTCGAACACATGGGAAAGCGCTTCTTTCAGTTCAGCACGGCCCACATTGGCGTTGTACAGGGCGTCCACCGCATCCAGCCGTTCATTGATGATCTTGCTGTCCACCAGCGGCTGCTCGATCCAGGAGCGCAGCATGCGCTTGCCCATGGAAGTCTCAGTCTTGTCCAGCACCCACAGCAGAGTGCCTTTCTTTTCCCGGCCGCGCATGGTCTCGGTCAGTTCCAGATTGGCCCGGGTCACGGCGGAAAGGCGCATATACTGGGCATCGGCGTAATTCTGCACCGCCTTGATGCGCTCGGTGCCATGTTTCTGGGTCTCGTACAGGTAACCCAGCAGAGCACCGAAAGCCTGGGGCACGAACCCGTCCGGTGCAAAGCCGCAGGTCTTGTTCCAGTCGGCGCCGAACTGCCGGGTGAGCATACTGTCAATGACCACCTGCTTGTAGCAGTCATCCTCCCGCAGTTCCACCAGGGCGTTGGTATGCTGCTTGATATAGTTGGTCAGGTCTTTCAGATCCAGCACAGCCGGGTTGATGAGGATTTCGCTGGGCATGTAGCGGCACAGCTCGGTAATGAGCGCACCGCCCATCTTCTCGCTGTGCAGTTCGGTGGCATAGGCTTCACCGGTAGAGATATCGGCAAAGCAGATGCCCGCCTTCCAGCCGCCGCGCACACGCTTGGCGTAGATGGAGCAAAGATAGTTGTTCTTGTCCTCCGCCAGCATGCTGCTTTCAATGACGGTACCCGGCGTGACCACCCGGATGATATCCCGCTTGACCACCCCCTTGGCGGTGGCGGGGTCCTCCATCTGTTCGCAGATGGCCACCTTATACCCTTTGGCAATGAGGCGGGCCACGTAAATCTCATAGGAATGGAAGGGCACACCGCACATGGGGGCCCGCTCCTCCTGGCCGCAGGCCTTGCCGGTCAGGGTCAGTTCCAGTTCGCGCGAAGCCGTCAGCGCATCATCATAAAACATCTCGTAGAAATCCCCTACACGGTAGAAAAGGATCTCATTGGGATGCTGCTTTTTGATATCAAAATACTGCTGCATCATGGGCGATACGTTTTGTCCGGCCATGCTTCACACTCCTGATTCTTGTACGGTGACCTTGTGTTTCGGGGGTAACAGTGCTCAGTGGCAGCCGCCGCAGGTGGCGCAGCTGCCGGTGCAGCCGCCTTGGGGCGGGTTCACGGTAATGGGATCGCCGACGATCATGGCGGTGGTGATGATGGCATCAATGTGGCTGACCAGAGCCTCGCACTCCGCCTTGGCGGTGTTGTAGCGCACCATGCCCTCGCTGGCCATGATCTGGCTGTACAGATCGTTCACACGCTTGTTCAGTTCCGCCACGCGCTCGTGATCAGGAGCGCTCTTGGAAGTTTCGTTGTTCAGATCCAGGCGGGCCAGGTTGAATTCGCCAATCAGGCCCTGCAGTTCCTGGTCCATGTCGTTTTCACGGCGGGCAGCGTCCAGTTCCAGATAACGGGGGTCGGTCTGCATAGCAACAGCGGCTTTTTTGAAAAGATCAATGCAATCCATGATAAATCTCCTTCAGTTTTGTATTCTGTATCATTAAAGTATGGGGTTCGTGAACTCTCATTCGCACCGTTCCCCCAGCAGCAGCGCTGCACGGGAACCGGTCAGGCGTACCTGGGCATACTGTCCGATGAGGTCTTCGCTTCCCGAAAACTCCACCACCAGGTTGTTGTCCAGGCGGCCGTTGAGGGTGCCTTCCAGACGGCCGGAGCCTTCCACCAGCACCCGCACGGTCTGGCCAACCAGCTGGGCAATGGCCGCAAAGGCCACCCGCTCCTGGGTACGCAGCAGACGGTCCATCCGCTCGGTTTTCTCTTCCCGGGTGATGGGGTCTTCCATCTTGGCGGCAGGGGTGCCTTCCCGCTTGGAATAAATGAAGGTGAACAGTTGCATATAGCCCACATCCTCCACCAGTTCCAGCGTCTTCTGGAAGTCTTCCTCCGTCTCGCCGGGGAAGCCCACGATGATATCGCTGGAGAAGGTAACGCCGGGAATCTTCTTGCGGGCGTAACCGATCAGTTCCCGGTACTGCTCCGCCGTGTAATGGCGGTTCATCTGCTGCAGCAGCCGGTCGCTGCCGGACTGCACCGGCAGATGGATATGCTTGCACAGATGGGGCTGGGCGGCGATGGTATCGATCAGCTTATGGCTGGCATCCTTGGGATGGCTGGTCATAAAGCGGATCTGGTAATCCCCCGGCACCTGGCACAGAAGATTGAGCAGATCGGCAAAGTCGATGGACTCAGCCAGCCCCTTGCCGTAGCTGTTCACGTTCTGCCCCAGCAGGGTGATTTCTTTATACCCCTGCTCGATCAGCTGCTTGAATTCAGCCAGGATATCGCCAGGCTCACGGCTGCGTTCCCGTCCGCGCACATAGGGCACGATGCAGTAGGTGCAGAAGTTATCGCACCCGTACATAATAGGCAGCCAGGCCCGGAACCCGGAATCTCGGCGAATGGGCAGATCCTCCACCACCGCGTTGCGGCTGTGGGGATCTTCCAGATAGCGCTTGCCCCGGCGGAACCGCTCGGCCAGCATAGAGGGCAGACGGTCGATGCCGTCCACACCAAACACCAGATCCACGTACGGATAGCTCTTGCGCAGCTTGTCCACGATGTGCTGCTGCTGGGCCATACATCCGCAGACGCCGATAACCAGCCGTGGGTTCTTCTCCTTCAGTTTTTTCAGCGCACCCACATTGCCGAACACCCGCTGTTCGGCGTGTTCGCGCACAGCGCAGGTGTTGAACAGGATCAGGTCAGCCTGCTCCACATTTTCACACAGCCCGAAGCCCACATCCATCAGAACGCCGCGGATCTTTTCGCCGTCGTTGACATTCTGCTGGCAGCCGAAGCTGTGCACATACGCCAGAGGCGGCGCATCCCGGTATACCGACGCGATCACGGCAGCCGCCTGTGCGTCGTGTGTATAGGTCAGTTTTTCCAAAATCGATCTCCTGCCATTGCATTAGGTTCAAATGGGCATACGCCCAGATATACCATATTAGTATATCGCACGACCCCAAAAAGTACAAGATGTATCCCGAAGGATTTTTTTATGCCTTTCCTCCGTCTTGGCGAAGCAGAGTCCCGGTGCTATAATGGGCGCAGAAGCAAGGAGGTATGACACATGAAACTGTACAACATATTCTTCAGCCCTACCGGCGGCACCCAAAAGGTTGCTGACGCCTTGTGCGCCGGGTTCGCTTTGCCGGTGGATACCATCGACTTGTGTAACCGGGAACTAACCTTCTCCAACTACGCCTTTACTCCGCAGGATATCTGTGTTTTCTCGGTCCCCAGCTTTGGCGGCCGCGTTCCCGCCCCCGCCGCTCATCGCATGGCCGCCATGCAAGGCGGCGGCGCCCTTGCGGTGCTGGTGGCGGTATACGGCAACCGCGCCATTGATGATACTCTCATCGAGATGAAAGACCTGGCCGAAAAAGCAGGCTTCCGCTGTGTTGCGGCGGTTTCGGCGGTGGCGGAACACTCCATTGCCCGCTGCTATGCCGCAGGCCGTCCGGATCAGGCAGACACGGCGGAACTGACCGCCTTCGGGCAGGCCATTGCCAAAAAACTGGAGGCCGATCCCGACACCGGCGATCTGAACGTTCCCGGCAACCGCCCCTACCGCAATTTCGGCGGTGTGGGCATGATTCCCCTGCCCGGCGATGCCTGCACCGGCTGCGGTGTGTGTACCAAACTCTGTCCCACCGGGGCCATTTCTGCCAAAGATCCCCGGCAGGTGAATGGAGCTCTGTGCATCAGATGCATGCGCTGCGTGGCCGTCTGGCCCGAACACGACCGTCATGCCGATGCCGAGAACGTAGCCGCCACCGAAGCCAAGCTGGCCAAACTGTGCGCAGACCGCAAGGCAAACGAACTTTTCCTGTGAATTTCTGCTTTTTCGCAAAAAAATCTGGCATCCCCCTTGACCTTATACCGACTTCATGCTTTACACTGTGCTCGAAAGGACGGTGAACGTCGTATATGAACATCAAGGAAGCTGCCGCAAGCAGCGGTGTTTCTTCTCAGAACATCCGCTTTTATGAACGGGAAGGACTTTTGCACCCGGAACGTGACCCCAACAATTCTTACCGCATCTATACCCAGCAGGACCTGCACGACCTCAAGCTGATCCGCATGCTGCGGATGCTGGATATGCCGTTGGAAGAAATCCGTCTGGTGCTGGAACAAAAGACGCCCATGGCCCAGGCGCTGAAAGAGCAGGAACAGCGGCTGCACGCCCGGTCAGAAGAACTGCAGGCGGCCATCCGGTTTTGCCGGGACCTGCAGGAAGATTTTCTTTCTCCGGACAATGTCGATGTAGACGCCTGCCTGCAAAAGATGGACAGCACACCGCAAGCGGGCTTCTTCACCCAGTGGGTACAGGATTATAAGCGTGTGGCTGCTGCCCATCACCGGGAGGAATTCACCTTCGTGCCGGACGGACCTGTTACCACACCGCGGGAATTTACCGATGCCCTTCTGGCCTGGGCTACCGGCTGCGGCAAAGATATCGTCATCACCAAAGAAGGCATGTACCCCCGCTTTACTCTGGACGGAGCGGAGTATGAAGCGGAACGGATCTACCGGCGCATCGGCTTCCGTTATGTCAGTGCACCTCTGGCTGTCATCCGCTGCAGGCTGTGCGGTGCCGACGCCGGGGATGCCTCCGTCTCCCCTTCGCGCAGGCGTTTGATCCGTATTCTGCGGTGCGCCTTGCCGGGGCTGTTCCTGTTCGCCCTGATCCTTTTGCCCAATGTCGGCTGGCTCTTTGCCCCCGGGCAATCCTGGCAGGAGTATCTGACAGGCGCTGTGTTTGTGCTGGGCATGGCCGCCGTTTGCGGGCTGTCCGCCTGGTTCAACTACTACTATCACTTCAATGACAAAACCCGGCAATAAAAAAGTCCCCGCGCCTTTTACGGCACAGGGATATTTTGTCAGCCGAAATAACGGGCAATAGCGTGCATGCGTTCACTTTGTGCCACATGAAAAGGGCACCGGCGATCGCATCGGCCGCAGCGGACACAGGCGTCCGCTTTGACCTTGAGCTTCTGGTAATGCCCTGCCGCCAGGCGGTCCCCGGCGCAGGCCAGGTCATAGTATTTGTTCACCAGGGCGATGTCGATGCCTGCCGGGCACGGCTGGCAGTGATTGCAGTAAACACAGCTGCCGTACACGTCTTTGGGCGTAAACTGTGCCATCAGGGAGTAATCCCGCTGCGATGCATCCGCCTGCCAGAATCCCAGCAGGTCTTCCAGGTCCTGCATTCCCCGCACTCCCGGCAGCACCGAGAGAACCCCGGGGCGGTCCATGGCATACTGCAGGCACTGGTAGCGCGTCATCGCCACACTGAAGGGCGAAGTGGCGGCATCCAGCAATTTGCCGCCATGGAAAGGCTTCATGACCGAAACGCCCACGCCCATCACCTGGCAGCGGCGCAAAAGTTCGGCCCGTTCGTTCACCGAACCGATGCCAAGCTCATCCCCACGCTCCAGGTCATAGGCGGGGTTGAGGGAAAACATCATCATATCCATCAAACCGGTATCCAGCGCCTTCTGTGCCACTGCCGGCGTGTGGGAAGAAAAACCGATATGCCGCACCCGGCCCTGATCTTTCAGTTCCCGGACATAGTCCAGTACACCGGCCTGCAGCAATTCTTCCAGGTCCTCCACCTCGTCCACGCAGTGCAGAAACCCGAAATCCACATAGTCGGTGCCGAGCGTTTTCATCTCCCATTCAAAGGTACTGCGGATGCGCGCAAGATCACGGGACCAGCCATACTCCCCCTCCCGGTTGTACACAGCACCGAAGTGCAGCTGAAAAAACACCCGTTCCCTCTGCCCGGCGATGGCCTTGCCGAAGGGTTCATACACCCCGGCACCGGCGGCACACAGATCAAAATAATTGATCCCGTTTTCCAGTGCACGGCGCACCACCGCTTCGATCTCCTGCGGCGGCGCTTTCTGGATGCCCCCCAATCCCAGCCCCAGAACACTGAAACGCTCCTGATCACTGCCGTGGGGCAAACTGCGATATTCCACTGTGAAAGCCTCCCTGTCAGCCGCTTTGCGGCATTTCTGGCTCTATTGTAGCGAAATATCGCACTGAGCGGAAGTCTCCTTTTCGCTTTACTGTATAAACCGGCGGTTTACAGTTCAGCAGCAGCCTTCAGTCATCATGCGGATGATGGTCTTGTCCGTTTCCCGCATGCCTTCCCGGGCAAGAGCACCGATGTTGCGGATGTTATTTTCCACGCCTTTGGTCACGATGCCGTCACCGCTGTAAAACTGTGTGCCGTGTGCCTGCATCTGCATGCCCAGCAAACCCGCTTCCACAGCAGAGGCGATCTTGGCCGCGCAGCTTGCCTTGGCGCCGTCACAGATGATACCGGAATCCATCGCAATGGCATTGACGATGGTGTGGGAAATTTCGTTATACCGTCCACCGTGGAGATAGCACACCCCAGCGCCGGCCCCCACACCGGCAGCCACAGCCCCGCAGAAAGCACTGAGTTTGCCGATACCGGTCTTGATGTGAATGGTAACCAGGTTGGACACCGCCAGGGCACGGTACAGCTGCGCCTGATCTGCTTCCATCTGTTTGGCATAGACAATGACCGGCAGCGAAGCCGTCAACCCCTGGTTGCCGCTGCCGGAGTTGATGACCACCGGCAGTTCACACCCGTTCATACGTGCATCCGAGCCGGCCGCGGCCATGGCTTTGGCGCGGTTGTGCACACCGTTGCCATAAGCCTGCAGAAGAATACGGCCGATGTTTGCGCCGTAATTTCCCCGCAAGCCTTCTTCCGCAATGGCAGTGTTATAATCGATCTGGCGCTGCAACACTTCCCGCACATCTTCGGGATTCAGCTGATCCGCAAAAGCAATGATGCCTTCCACACTCAAAAGGCTGCGGTCGGTGGTTTTGACCGAATGTTCCTCGGTACAGGGGCGGTCCAGTTTGATTTCCCCATCCCGCTCAATGCGGACCACATTGGTATGACCTCCCACCAGGCGAACGCGAGCCGTATGGCCGTCCCCGGCCATCGTAATGTCAATGTCCAGGATAAACCCGCTGTCCGACTGGGTCACCGTGATGGGCGTACGGTCACGCCAGGCGGAAATAGCCGCCTGATCCTCGGCAGAGACTCCTGCCAGTACTTCCAGTTCCCGATCGGCATCACCAGCCACCGCACCAGCCGCCACAGCTGCCTGAATGCCCCGCAGTCCGCCGGTGTTGGGAACCACCACACTTTTGACGTTCTTGATAATATTGGCACTTACTGATGCCGTTACCATCTGGGGCAGACATCCCAGTTCCCGCCGGGCCAAGGCCGCCGCATAGGCCAGTGCAATGGGTTCGGTACATCCCATAGCGGGCACCAGTTCCTCCTGCAGGATCTTCACATACGCCTGGTACACTTCCGGGCTGAGTATTTCCTTCATGACCATCCTCCTGATTTTCACATCTGAATTTTGCGCTCATTATACTACACACAGGAACAAAAATCAAAAAATCGTCTTTGCGATGCTGGTACAGCGTTGTATAATGAAATGAGAATCACACCGTACCGATACGGGGAGGGACCGCTATGCAGCAAACCACTCTGTTTGAACAGAATACACCCCAGCCGCTGGCTGCCCGCCTGCGGCCGCGCACGCTGGAAGAATACGTGGGTCAGACGCATCTGCTGGGCCCCGGCAAGGTGCTGCGCCGTCTGATTGAAAGCGACCAGATCTCCTCCATGATTTTCTGGGGCCCGCCGGGCGTTGGCAAGACCACCCTGGCCCGGATCATTGCCAACCGCACCAAGGCTGCCTTTATCGATTTTTCCGCAGTGACCAGCGGCATCAAAGAGATCCGCACCGTGATGCAGCAGGCCGAGGATAACCGCCGTTTCGGAGAAAAGACCATTCTTTTTGTGGATGAGATCCACCGCTTCAACAAGGCCCAGCAGGATGCCTTTCTCCCCTTTGTGGAGAAGGGCAGCATTATCCTTATTGGTGCCACCACCGAAAATCCTTCTTTTGAGATCAACGGCGCTCTTTTGTCCCGGTGCAAGGTGTTTGTGCTGCAAGCCCTGAAAACCGAAGATCTGGTGGCACTTCTGCGGCGGGCACTGCAGGACGAGCGGGGCTTTGGCAGCCAGGTGGTCCACATCGAAGAGGACATGCTGGAAGCCCTGGCCGTATTTGCCAACGGCGACGCCCGCAACGCCCTTTCCACCTTAGAGATGGTGGTCCTCAACGGAGAGGTCAACGCCGACGGCAGCGTAACCGTCACCCGGGAAACGCTGGAACAATGCACCGAAAAGAAGTCTCTATTGTATGACAAGAACGGAGAGGAACACTATAACCTGATCTCGGCACTGCACAAGTCCATGCGCAACTCCGACCCGGACGCCGCCGTCTATTGGTTGGCGCGTATGCTGGAAGCCGGCGAAGATCCTTTGTATGTAGCCCGGCGTGTCATCCGCTTTGCCAGCGAGGACGCGGGGCTGGCCGATCCCCGCGCGCTGGAACAGGCAGTGGCCGCCTATCAGGCCTGCCATTTCCTGGGCATGCCGGAATGTACCGTCCATCTGACCCAGGCAGTGGTCTACATGTCCATGGCGCCCAAGTCCAATTCTTTGTACAAGGCTTATGAACACGCCAAGGCCGACGCCGTAAAACAGCTGGCCGAACCGGTGCCGCTGATCATCCGCAACGCCCCCACACGCCTGATGAAAGAGCTGTCCTACGGAAAGGGCTACCGTTACGCCCATGACGAACCGGACAAACTGTCCTCCATGCAGTGTTTACCCGACAGCCTGCTGGGGAGGGAATACTACGAACCCACCGAAGAAGGTCTGGAAAGTCGTTACAAAACACGTCTGGAACAAATCAAAACCTGGAAAAAAGAACACTCCGAATAACGAAAACCTCCGCATGGATGCCCCTTTTGCAGGGAAATTCCATGCGGAGGTTTTTATGAATGGGAAAAATCAGCTATTGGAATCAGAATTGGCATAATCATCCGTTCCGCCCACCGGGTTTTCCGCGATGATATCGGAAGAATCTTCCTCTTCCGCCGTTTCCTCTGTGGCAGCCTGCAGCGTCTCTCTGGTATGGGCAAAAGCCGCCAAATGATCGGCGTTCACCTCATATACCACTCCCGCTGTATGGCTGGAGCGCATATAGCAGACTTCACTGTCGCTGTCCGAAACATTGCCGAAACTGCAGGTGATGGTGGTTCCGTCGCTGCCGGTCACTGTGACCACAGCCTGCGGGGCATCCAGCCCGTACACACTGTCTGCTTCCGGGTGGGTGATGGTCATTTCCGTTTCCATGGTGCAGATGGTGGCCGCCATCTTGTCCAGGGCATCCTGGTCCAGAGCGTAATCGGGATCTTCGTCCAGCGTCCAGGTGCCGTCTTCCTTGGTAAAGTTCATGACCTCGCCGGAAGTCTGCAGAGAGAGGCTGGTGACCTCATCCTCTTCCAGGTCGGTGATGTCCTGTGCCTCATACAGATCCCCGGGCGTCTTGATCAAGCCGGACAGGCTGGCAGAATCAATGGTATAGATATGATCGTTCCAGCTGACCTTGGCATAGCAGGCACCAGTGATGGAATTTTCCGCCCCGATGGTAACGGTATACACACCGGAAGCGCTCTCCCCTGTGGCAGTCTCCCCGGAAGCCGTCTCCGCCGATGCAATGTCGGCACCGTCCGTACCGATGGTGAACACCATAGTGGGTTCATCCAGTCCCATATCCGTCGTGTCGGCTTCTGCACCCAGATCACGGACCGCCTGCAGGGCCGTGAATTCCTCCACCAGGGATGTCACGGTATTCTGGTCCAGGGGCAAAGCCTCATCCTGCTGCAGATACCAGTCCTCGTCCTGCAGCAGAGTCACTTCGGTTTCGCCATCCTGATATGACAGGGCCGTCACGCCGGAAGATTCGAAATCAAACAACGGGATACCGGTTTCTTCCTCTTCCTCCAGACAGTTCAGCAGGACCAGGGCCACGCCCAGGACCACCACCACAGCAGCCAGTACGATCAGCGGCATATATTTTTTTGCTTTCATTGGCAGTTACCTCATCAACGGCGGCGGCGCAGGATGGTAATGACCACGCCCGCCAACAGGAAGCACAGCGGAATCACGCAGACAAACAGCAGTCCCAGAGGAGCCACCGCCACAGAAGGCACGGTCAGGCTCTCGGCGCTCATGCTCTTGCCGTCGATGACCGCAGCGTTTTCCTCCCCGTTCATCCAGTTCACGATGCTGCCCAACAGCTGCGCGTTGCCGCCGGATACAGCGGAGTTGATCTCATCCAGGAAGATGTTGCCGCAATTGATCCATACCAACTTGGCACCGGTGGATTCATCCTCGGCGGCCACGGCCAGATCAAAGCTGCCGGTGGGATCGTTTTTCCCCTGCTCCAGCACCGAAGCTGTTTCATAATCCAGCATGGAATAAGCAGCGCTGGACGTGGTGAGCAGCGAAGTATGAGTCAGGGTGCTTTCACTCTCGGCGGTCTCATCCGTCTGAGCAGATTCTTCCTCCACCGTCACAATGCCCTGAGAAGACGGGGCAAACACAAACATACCGGAATTGATGCCGGAGGTGATCTCATTGCTCTGGATCACAGGTAGCAGATAGGTGCCGGCATAGCGGTAGGCGTAATAGCCGGGATCAGTTTCCACCAGAAGACCGTCCTGGCGGACCATCCCGTATTCTTCCAGAACCTCATCCAGAGTGGGGGTATCAAACAAAAGGCTGGTAGCCGCAATGACTTTGCCGCCGTCGGCCAGATACCCCCGCAAAGCGTCGGCGTCCAGCTCGCTGAAATCCGCCTGGGGCACATTGATAATCAAAGCATCGGCATCTTCCGGGATTTCTCCGGTGTTCAGGTTCAGGTCATTGACGGTCACCCCGGCATTGGTCAGGGTCTCGGTAAAGTCGCTGCCCAGAGAAGCCTCCCCGTGCCCGGTCAGTGTATACATGGTATAGCTGCTGTCTCGGGTCACCTGGGCAATGGCGGTGGTCAGTGCACTTTCCGCCGCAAATTCCATGTCGTAGGAGTAGTAATCGGTGTAGCTGTACTCATACATGTCGCTGTAATCCACAATGGTGGATTTTTCGCCACACACCAGGATCACGCTGTTGGTACTGGCATCCCCTGCGTCATACTGATCCGCAAAGGTAGGGTACAAAGCCGGGTCCCTCTGCTGCCAGGTGAAATGGGAACTTTCGCCGGCATAGCGGTCCAGGATCCGGGTGATGTTGGTATCCTCGTTGCCGGTCTCTGCCAGGAAATAGGCGGTCACATCCTTGTCCAGAGACTTCATCATGCTCACGGTGGTCTCACTCAGCGTGAACATCTGCCCTGTGGAGATATCGAATTCGGTATACTTGGTGGGTACCGCCCGGATAACCAGATTCAGCAGGATCACCACCGCCAAAACCACCGCCGCCAGGGCGCTGGCATAGGCACCGGAATGAAGCATCCGGCGACGGTTGGCGCGCTGGGCTTCGGTAGGCTGCACTTCCGGCGTTTTGGCGGCAGGCTTTTTGCCAAATTTGAATTTCATCTTCGGTCCTCCTTTCTGTCAGTTCCAGCGGCGCCGTTCCAGCGCCTGACCGGTCAGGAACAGAAACAGTCCGATGACCGAAAGATAATACACAATGTCCGACACGCTGAACATGCCGCCTACAAAAGTTTCAAAAGGAGAAAAAAGCGCCAGGGCATCCAGCACACTGTTGAATGCCGTCAGCAGCCAGGCGGGTCGCAGCTGGAACAGCACGATCAGCACCGCTGCACCGCCGCAGAACACACCGCTGCCCACCGTGATGCTTTTGCACACAAACCCGATCAGTACCGACGCTACCGCCAGCACGATGCAGAACACAATAAAAGCCAGCGTATTACCGGAAGTAAACAGGGTCTGCAGGCTTTCCATCAGATATGCCACCAGCAGAACCCCGAAGGTAGCCAGATAAGCAATAATCTGGTTTTCGGTGAGCACCGAAATAAAGGTCCCCACCGCAATGCAGGCAGCCGCCAGCAGGCAGTAGGCAAACAGGGTGGCGTAGGCGCTGGTCAGCGAAACCGTACCGAAACAGGTCAGGATCAACGGCATGATGCAAGCCACCGCCATGGGCACCGCCAGCACCACCAGCTGTGCCAGGTACTTGCCCAGCACGATCTGGGGAATGGTCACCGGGCTGGTCAGCAGCAGCTGGTCCGTCTTGTTGCGGCGCTCATCCGCAAAACTGCGCATGGAAAGTGCCGGCAGAACAAAAAGCATGACTAACGTGGTGGAATACAAAACAATGGAAAAATCCGACGTGGCATAAACCAGGCAGTTGGCCGTGTAATACAGGCCGATGAAAGCCAGGATCACACCGATGACCACATACCCGATCATGCTGGTAAAATAACTGCGTGTTTCACGCTTGAAAATAGCCAGCATCCTTTACTCTCCCTCCTTATCCTGCGGCGTATCCGTCCCGGCAGACTCTTCATTCTCGGCCAGCGGCATAGCTGTTTCGGCCTCATCCGCCGATTCCGGTTTTCCCTGTTCACTGTCCGCAGAGACATCGCTTTCGGTCAGCTGCAGGAACACGTCTTCCAGGCTCAGATTCTGGCTGCTCAGGCTCAACACCGGGCACCCGGCCGCCGCCAGCGCTGCAGACAGAGCGGCGCGCAGATCGGCACCGTCGGTGCTGGAAGCAGTGAAGCTGACTTCATCGCTCTTTTCGGCAGTCACCCGCAGGTCGGTAAGTCCCGCCACGCTCTGCGCTGCTTTCAGGACCTGTTCCCTGCTGCCCTGGGCAGTGGCAGAGATCACGCCTTTGGCTGCCAGTCTGGCGGCCAGCTCTTCCGGCGTGCCCTGGGCTGCCAGCTTGCCGCCGGAAATGATCAGAACACGGTCACAGACAGTCTGTACCTCGCTGAGGATGTGGCTGGAGAGAATCACGGTATGGCTTTTGCCCAGATCATGGATCAGGGCACGGATCTCAATCATCTGGGCCGGGTCCAGGCCAACGGTGGCTTCGTCCAGAATGATCACTTCCGGGTTTCCCAGCAACGCGGCCGCCACTCCCACGCGCTGACGGTACCCCTTGGAAAGATTGCGGATCAGCCGGGCTTCCATTCCCTGCAAACCGGCTTTCTCACACACGCGGGCCACATCGGCGGCACGGTCGGCTTTTTTCTTCATGCCTTTGAGTTCGGCCGCAAAGTTCAGGTATTCCCGCACCGCCATGTCGGTGTACAAGGGCGGCAGTTCCGGCAGATACCCGATGCACGCCTTGGCAGCCTGGGGTTCCTCCTGGATGTCATGCCCGTTAATGGTCACCGTTCCGCTGGTGGGAGAAAGATACCCCGTAATCACATTCATGGTGGTGGATTTACCCGCACCGTTGGGGCCAAGCAAGCCATAGATGCAGCCCTTCTCCACCGTAAAGCTGATGTCGTCCACTGCCACATGTGAACCGTACCGTTTGGTCAGATGGCTGACTTCAATCAAGATGCACACTCCCCTTTTTATGAATTGCGAACGGTCGTCCGCATGAATATCCGTTTGCGATTATATGCCCAGTTTGTGAAAATTGTGGGATAGAGATTTGAAGATATGTGAAAACCAAACCCGGCCATTAAGAGGAAAAAGCACAAAAAAACAGACTTCCACAGCCCGTCAGGCTGAAAAAGTCTGCTTTTGTCAAACGATATTTGATTGTCAGCGGGCAGCGATGGCATCCGCTATGCGCATGGCCACTTCGTCTTTGGTCAGCAGCGGCAGCGGTTCCGCCCCTTCGGGAGTGATGAGGGTGACCACATTGGTGTCCACGCCGAACCCGGCCCCCGGGGTTTTCAGGTTGTTGGCCACGATCATGTCCAGATTTTTCTTGTGCAGTTTTACCGAGGAATTTTCCAGCAGGTGTTCAGTTTCCATGGAGAAGCCGCAGACGAAGAGCCCGGCCGGTTTGTGGGAACCGACCCAGCCCAGAATATCCTGGGTACGTTCCAGTTTGATGGACAGTTCCCCGTCGGATTTCTTGATCTTCTGATCCGCCACTTCCGCCGGGCGGTAGTCCGCCACAGCGGCAGCCATCACCAGCGCATCGGCATCCATGGCATACTTCTGCACCCCTTCAAAAAGGTCCCTGGCCGTGGTGAAAGGCACCGTGTGCACAAAAGGCACCGGGCGCAGGGCGGTCTGTGCCGTCAGCAGTGTCACATCGGCACCGCGCAGCATACAGGCGCGTGCAACGGCGTATCCCATCTTGCCGGTGGAATGGTTGGTGATGTAGCGCACCGGGTCCATGGGCTCGCTGGTAGCCCCCGCTGTAACCACGATCTTCTTGCCCGCCAGATCCTTCTGGCACGCCAGTTCCCGGTCGATGTAGTCGATGAGCACCTGCTCATCCGGCAGGCGTCCGCTGCCCACATCCCCGCAGGCCAGCATGCCGGACCCGGAAGGAATGACCGTGAAGCCGTAATGTTCCAGCGTGGCAATATTATCCTGGGTGATGGGGCTTTCCAGCATGTGGGTATTCATAGCCGGCGCCACCAGTTTGGGACAGGTAGCGGCCAGGGTCACGGTGGTCAGCATGTCATCCGCCATGCCGTGGGCCAGCTTGGCGATCACGTTGGCGGTGGCGGGGGCGATCAGCATCAGGTCCGCCGCGTTGGCCAGGGAAACATGGGCCACATCGAACTGAAAGTTTCGGTCAAAGGTATCCACGATGCAGCGGTGGTTGGTCAGTGTTTCAAAGACCAGCGGCGCGATGAATTCAGTGGCGTGGCGGGTCATCAGCACATGCACCGACGCGCCGCGCTTGGCCAGCGCATGGGCCACATTGGGCATTTTGTAGGCAGCAATGCCGCCGGTGATACCCAGCACGATCGTTTTGCCCTGCAGGTCTTTTTCCATAATACGGTCCTCCCGTTGTTTGCTATTTTCCGTGCGGTTTCCGCGTTTTTTATTATAGGTCGGTTTGACTTCATTGTAAAGGCTGGTATAATCAGATTATATCACACAGAAACGGGGCACACACATGATATTGGCAGTGGACATCGGCAATACCAACATCTGTATCGGAGGGCTGGACGGCCGTGAACTCCGCTTCACCTTCCGGATGGTGACCCGCCCCCGCTGCACCCCCGACGAATATACCGCCGAACTGCGCTTTCTGCTGCGGCGGGTTGGCTTTGACAAGGCCGACTGTACCGGGGCCATCCTGTGCAGCGTGGTTCCGGGGCTCAGCAGCGCCCTTGCGGAAGCCGTTCTGCGCCTGACCGGGCATGATCCGCTGCGGGTAAGCTACACCCTGGACACCGGCCTGGTCTTTGATGTGGAAAGCCCCGAACGGGTGGGTCAGGACCGCATCGCAGACGCCGCAGCCGCCGCAGCGCTGTATCCTTTACCCTGCATGACGGTGGATCTGGGCACCGCCACCACCTACAATGTCATCGACGCCCAAAGGCACTTTCTGGGCGGTTTCATCGTGCCCGGCGTGCAGACCAGCCTGCGTGCCATCAGCGCCGGCACCGCCCAGCTGCCCCCCATTGCACCGGAAGAGACCGATCACCTCATCGGGCGCAATACGGTGGAATGCCTGAACAGCGGCGCCGTGTTCGGTACCGCCGCCATGATGGAAGGGCTGGCCGACCGTGTGGAAGCCCAGCTGGGCCAGCCTCTCACAGTGGTGGCCACCGGTGGTCTGGCCCGGGGCATCATTCCCTGCTGCCGCCGGCCGGTTCTGTATGACGCCGACCTGTTGTTCAAGGGTCTGGCGGTGCTGTATGAACGGGCACAGAAATAAACATTCCCCTCAATCAAAGTAAGACCGGCGCACGGTGTCTTTCGTGCGCCGGTCGTTTCTTTTCATTCGGTTCTCTTACGGATTGCCCAGGGTCATTTCCAGAAAATACGGCCACTGTTTTTCCCACCAGGGCCAGTCGTGGGACACATCCGTACCCCAGATATCCACAAAGGGATGGATGCCCTTGCTCTCCAGGATGTCCCGAAGTTCCCGGGTGGAAGCCAGCAGGTCATCCTCCCAGGCGCCCTGGCCGCAGCACATGATGAACTTGTCCGCCTTGGCGTACAGTTCATAGTACGGGTGTTCTGCCGGGAAGTTGCGCATGTAATCGCAGGGGCTGTTGGCATAGATCAGATCATCCATATAGTCCCCGAAGAACATGCGGGAAGAGTAGATGCCGCTGAGGGCGATGGTTCCGTTGAAGATATCCGGGCGGCGCAGATAGAAGTTGACCGCATGGGCAGCGCCCATACTGGCACCACCGGTCAAAATGCGCCCCGTGTGGTCCGGACCGTTTTCCCGGTTGATCTCCAGCAGACGGGGCACCAGCTCATCGCAGATGTAATGGTACCACCGCTCATGCTGCTCGATACGCGGACGGCAGGGACCGGGATTGTCCCAGCTTTCGCCGTCGATACTGTCGGCGCAGATGATCTGCAGCTTGCCTGCCTCAATCCAGGGGGCGGCGATATTGCACATTCCCCGGTCCTCCCAGTCGTAAAAGCGTCCGCACTGGCAGGGAAAAATCAGGATGGGCCGTCCACTGTGTCCGTAGACCTTGAATTCCATCTCCCGGCCCAGATTGTGGCTGTATTCTTTGTAATAACGCACCTGCATGGTGCTGTCCCTCCTTCGGCAGGATGCCGGCCGGGGTCCCCCGGCCGGCATCCTTGCAGCTTACTTATAAAAGAATTTTTTGTTCAGGCTCAGTATGCCCACCATATTCTGCATCAGTCCGCTTTCGGAAGAGCGGAACACCCAGTAATACAGCACCGCAAACACTTCCCGCAGGTAGCAGGTGGGAATGCTGCGCAGCGGGATTCCCGCGGGCAATGCCGATACCTGAGTGAACCCGGCCATCTGTGCATATTTGCCGCCGCGGTAACAGTGGAACGCGTTGGTCACATACACAATAGACTGGTCTGCATCCACGCCCATCTCTTCCAGGATCTGACGGGCAAAGGCGAAGTTTTCCTCCGTGGAAGTGGACTTGGTCTCTGCCACCACCCGGTCGGGAGAAAGACCTTTCTCGATCAGGTAATCCCGCATGGCCTGGCCTTCCGGAACCCATTCGTCCCGCCCCTGCCCGCCGGTGGTGATGACCAGCGTATCCGGGTGGCTCTGGGCGAACTCATAAGCCTTGTCCAGCCGGTAGCGAAGCAGCAGACTGGGTTTGTCCTTACGCAAGCCTGCTCCCAGCACGATCACCACTTTCTCGTTACCGGTGGGCGGGTTGGCGTATCCGCTGAATGCCACAAAGGCCATCATCCCAGCATAGAACACTGCCCCGCAGATCAACACCGCCAGCGTGATCCGTCCGATCAAAGGCCCTGTGAACCATGCATTCAGCCGCTGATGGCACAAAGCATACACACAACAGGCTGCCGTCAGAATCCAGACGATCAGGTTGCCCATATTGAAGTTGCTGGTGAACACCAGCATGACCGAGTAAAACAGCATAACCCCGGCCAAAAGATACAAAGCGATCTGCAAAAGTACTCCTTTACGGGTCTTGGGCTCAGTGGGCTTTGATTTCATTCCACACACCACATCCTGCCACATCAGCTTCCATTCCCAGAGCCTGGCAGACCGTATCGGCAATAGTGCCGAAGCTGTACCGGGTGCCCAGGTTCACGCCCGGACGCACGCCCTGCCCGTAAACCAGATAAGGCACATATTCCCGGGTATGGTCGGTGGTCTTGGTATAAGAGGGATCGCAGCCGTGGTCGGCGGTGATCATCAGGACATCCTCCGGCCCCATGCATGCCATGAATTCAGGCAGCCAGGCATCGAACTCCGCCGTGGCAGCCGCATACCCTGCCACATCCCGGCGGTGGCCGTACAGCATGTCGAAATCCACCAGGTTCACAAAGGCCAGTCCGTGGAAATCCCGCTTTGCCAGGTCCAGGGTGACTTTCAGCCCTTCGGTGTTGCCGCTGGTGCGGATGGTCTCCCCTACGCCCTGTCCGGCAAAGATATCGTAGATCTTGCCCACGCCGATGGTCTGCAGACCGGCTGCCTGCAGCTTGTCCAGCATGGTTGCGGCCGGGGGCTTGAGGGAATAGTCATGCCGCCGGGGCGTGCGGGTGAAATCCTCTGCGCAGGTACCCACAAACGGCCGGGCGATCACACGGCCTACACCGTAAGGTCCTTTGAGGAGTTCACGGGCCGTTTCGCAGATCTCATACAGTTTTTCTACCGGGACCAGTTCCTCGTGGGCTGCGATCTGGAACACACTGTCCGCCGAAGTGTAGACAATGAGAGCACCGGTCTTCAGGTGTTCCTCGCCGTAATCGTGGAGGACCTGAGTGCCGGAATAAGGCTTATTGCACAGCACCTGATATCCCGTGCGTGCCGTAAACTCGTCCAGCAATTCTTTTGGGAAGCCATTCGGGAAGGTGGGCAACGGATCGGCGGAAAGCAACCCCGCAATCTCCCAGTGGCCGATGGTGGTATCCTTGCCGGCGCTGGCTTCCCGCAGACGGGCAAAGCAGCCCGTCGGCGCAGCCGCAGCAGGGCGGCAGGTCACGCCGTCAATGTTGAACAGGCCCAGAGAGGCCAGGTTGTCCGCCTTGCAGTTGGGATGGGCGGAAATCGCGGCCAGGGTATTGGTGCCGGCATCGCCGAAAGCAGCGGCGTCCGGCTCAGCGCCGATGCCGAAGCTGTCCAGAACGATCAAAAACACACGTTTTGCCATGGTGTTTCTCCTTTTGTAACAGTGGTGACCGGGGGTTCAGAACATTTGTTTTGTACCACGGTCTGTGTAATTGTATTATACATGATTTTTTTCAAAAGTAAAACGACCCATTTACACAGCCTTTTCTATGGGCGTAATTGGCAAAAAATGCGCAAATTTTTGTGCAAGTTTTCACCCCCTGACTTGTCGAAGCAGAAGTTTTGTATTATAATATCTTCGAATGTATACAATACTCTTATTTGAAATGGAGAAAATGAAATATGCGCAAAACCAAGATCGTTTGCACCCTCGGCCCTTCTACTGATAAGGGCGACGTGCTGCGTCAGCTGATCGAAAACGGCATGAACGTGGCGCGTTTCAACTTTTCTCACGGTGACTACGATGAGCACCGCGGCCGGTTTGAGCAGCTGAAAGCACTGCGCACCGAGCTGGGCAAGCCCATCGCCGCCATGCTGGACACCAAGGGCCCCGAAATCCGTCTGGGCACCTTCAAGAACGGGTCCGAAAAGCTGGTGACTGGTCAGAAGTTCACCCTGACCAGCCGTGAAGTGGAGGGCACCAACGAGATCTGCTCCATCACTTATAAGGATCTGCCCCATGATGTGCAGCCCGGCGGCCATATCATGCTGGATGACGGCCTGATCAGCCTGCGCATTGAAAACGTGACCGACACCGACATCAGCTGTGTAGTGGAAAATGACGGCACCATCAAGACCAAAAAGGGTGTCAACGTTCCCGGCGTTCACTTGTCCATGCCCTATATGAGCCAGCGCGACAAGCAGGACATCACCTTCGGTGCCGAGCAGGGCTTTGATATCGTTTCCGCCAGCTTTACCCGCTGCGCCGCCGATATCATGGAGATCCGCCATCTGCTGGATGAGTGCCACTCCAACATGAAGATCATCGCCAAGATTGAAAACCAGGAAGGTGTGGACAACATCGACGAGATCCTGGCTGTGGCCGACGGTATCATGGTGGCCCGCGGCGACATGGGCGTGGAGATCGACTTTGCCGAGATCCCCTCCATCCAGAAGCACCTGATCGACCGCACCATGTCCAGCGGCAAGGTAGTCATCACTGCCACCCAGATGCTGGATTCCATGATCTCCAACCCCCGTCCCACCCGTGCTGAGATCACCGACGTGGCCAACGCCATCTACGATGGTTCCTCTGCCGTTATGCTCAGTGGCGAGACCGCTGCCGGTAAATACCCCGTGGCTGCCCTGAAGGCTATGGTCGCCATTGCTGAAACCACCGAGGCTGACGCCAGCTACAACCGTCTGGTTCACCATGCCCAGGCCGACGAAAGCCGCCTGAGCGTCAGCGCCGCCGTGGCTCATGCTGCCTGCACCACCGCTTCCGACATCCATGCCAGCGCCATCATCACCGTTTCCAAGAGCGGTGAGACCGCCCGACTGCTCAGCCGCTGCCGCCCCGCCACCCCCATCGTGGCCTGCGTGCTGGATGAGCGGGTACAGCGTCAGCTGAACATCCACTGGGGTATCACCCCGCTGGTCATGCCTTATGCCAACTCCACCGACGAACTGATCAGCATGTCCGTTGACTGCGCCGTCAACGCCGGTCTGGTCCAGGCCGGCAGCATGGCCGTTGTTACCGCCGGTGTGCCCGTGGGCGTTTCCGGCACCACCAACATGATCAAGGTCCACCTGGTGGGCGACAGCCTGCTGACCGGCGTGGGCATTGGCGGCAAGAACGCCAAGGGCACCGTCTGCGTCTGCCGCACCGCTGCCGAAGTGGCCAGCAAGTTCAAGCCCGGCCAGATCCTGGTGACGCCCCACACCACCAATGACATGCTGCCCTATATCCGCCAGGCCGCCGGTGTCATCACCGAAGAAGCCGGCACCAACAGCCACGCCGCCATTGTGGCCCTGACCCTGGGCAAGGCGGTCATCGTGGGTGCTCTGGGTGCTACCCGCACCCTGCGCGACGGCATGAACATTTCCCTGGACTGCCAGCATGGCGTTGTTCAGCAGATGATGGAGTGATCAAAGATGGAACGCATCGCCAGTTTTTGCGTGGACCATACCACCCTGCTGCCCGGAATGTATCTTTCCCGGCAGGATGGTGAAGTCCGGACCTGGGACATCCGCATGAAGCGTCCCAACCAGGGAGATTACCTTTCCCCCGCCGCTGCCCATACCATCGAGCACCTGTTTGCCACCTACGCCCGCAACAGCCGTTGGAGCGAGCATGTGGTGTATGTAGGTCCTATGGGCTGCCTGACCGGGTTCTATCTGCTGACCCAGGGCATGACCGATGCCGAAGCACTGGAGCTGGCCACCGAAGCTTTTGCCTGGATGGCAGAATACGACGGTGCGATCCCCGGTGCCAGCGAGACAGAATGCGGCAACTACCGTCTGATGGACCCTGACACCGCCCGTAAGGAGTGCCAGGCCATGCTGCCGGTTCTGCGCAAGCTGGATGCAGATCATCTGCGCTATCAGCAATAACGTTTCCTTCTGCGGGCGGCCCGTTCTTGGGCTGCCCGCATTTTATTGTATAACGAAAACCACTCGCTAGGCGAGTGGTTCGAAAGAAGACTATAGTCGATACTGCAGAAAGAAAAACTCCCTTTGCTATAATGGAAGTGCGGTCTGCCAACTGCACAAGCCAAGCAAAGGGAGGTCATTCGGAGTGAACGACGTAAATAGTTTATCGC
>CALXHS010000138.1 GCA_944388165.1 uncultured Gemmiger sp.
CAACCTTCTCGAAGCCGAACTTGTCGGCCAGCTGCTTGGCAACGCTCTTGTAGCCTTCGCGGTTGATCTCGCCGGCGTAGATGTCGGTGGCTTCGGCCTCGATGCCGAACACGTCCTTGGCGTCCTCTTCGTTGGAGATGCAGACGTCCACGTACTGGCACAGGTCGGTCATGGCAGCGCGGGCTTCCTCACGGGTCCACAGCTTGCCGCGGTAGTTCAGGTCGCAGCTGATCTTGACGCCATGAGCCTTGGCAGCCTTGCAGGCTTCGCGGCAGATGTCGACGACGTTGGGGCCCAGGGCCGGGGTGATGCCGGTGAAGTGGAACCAGTCCACGCCCTCGAAGATGGCATCCCAGTCGAAGTCGGCGGTGCTGGCTTCCTGGATAGCAGAATGGGCACGGTCATAGATGCAGACAGAGCCGCGCTGAGAAGCGCCCTTCTCGTTGAAGTAGATACCCACACGGTCGCCGCCGCGGACGATCTTGGTGGTGTCGACGCCGTAGCGGCGCAGGCTGTTCACAGCGGCCTGGCCAATGGCATGAGCGGGCAGCTTGGTGACGTAGATGGCATGGGCGCCATAGTTGGCCAGGGAAACGGCCACGTTGGCTTCGCCGCCGCCGAAGGTGAATTCCAGGTGGTCAGCCTGAACAAAGCGCTCGTAGTTGTACGGCTGCAGACGGATCATCAGTTCGCCAAAAGTAACGACTTTCATGGGTTGTTCTCCTTTTTATAAATACTTTTTAATAAAGGTATCTGCCGTTGGTTGCGCGGGTGCCTTATTTCTGCACCAGGTGGATGGCAAAGCCGGCCACTTCATCAGCCAGGTAGACGGCGATGGTCTTGCCGTTCTTGACGTTCTTGGAGTCCAGATCGAACTTCACGCCGCGGCGGCTCAGGTGATAGATGGCGCGGTCCACATTGTTGGTCTTGATGGCGATGTGGCCATGGGTGCCGCGGCCCGGCTTCTTCATGATCTCGAATTCCTTGTTGCCCACGAAGATGCTGGAGTTGCCCGGCTTGACGGCCATGCTCAGCAGGCCGGCCAGGGTCTCGGCGGTCTTGGCAGCTTCGGCGTCGTCGGCGCAGTTGATGCCGATGTGGCCCAGTTCCAGGCCCAGCATCACGTCGACGGCTTCCTTGCACATGGCGGTGATCTCATCCCAGGCGCCGGCCTTGATCTTGTCGCTCTTGCACATCCAGGTGCCGCCCACGGCGAAGATCTGGTCATAGCCCAGGTAGTCGTTCACGTTCTTGGCGTTGACGCCGCCGGTGCACATCCACTTGGCACCCTTCAGGGCAGCGCCGATGTTCTTCAGCATGGAAACGCCGCCGTTGGCCTCAGCGGGGAAGAACTTCAGGGCTTCGCAGCCCAGGTTCATGGCCTGCTGCATCTCGCCGGCAGAAGCGGTGCCGGGCATCATCAGGCCGCCCTTTTCGATGACGTGCTTGGTGACTTCGGGGTCAAAGCCGGGGGCAACGATGAAGGAGGCGCCCGCAGCCATGGCGCGGTCAGCCTGATCAACGGTCAGAACGGTGCCGGCGCCCAGCAGCATTTCAGGCACTTCGTCGTGGATCTTCTTGATGCACTCTTCGGCGCAGGCGGTGCGGAAGGTAACTTCCGCGGCCGGCAGACCGCCGGCGACCAGGGCCTTGCACAGAGGCACAGCCTCGTCCACACTGTTGAAAGCAATGACAGGGATAATACCGATTTCGTAAACGCGCTCTACTACCGGATTCATAGCACATTTCTCCTTCGAATGAATTTTCCTGGATTTTCCGTACCAAATTTGCGTTTTCGGGGTTCCGTATGCCGGAACGCCGTTCCACAATTTGCTGATTTTATTATACAAATTCCCCTTCCCCACGTCAATCGGGCAAAATTGCCAGTGGTTCCCCGCCCTTTTTTGATGTTTTTGCAGCCGTTCCATCATTCGGCATGCCCCTTGCGAAAAGGCCCGCTTCCTGCTATACTTAGTTCCATATTGTGGAACTATTTTAAACCTTGATTTCATAAAAAGGTCCCATAGACCAAATTATGAACTTTTTGTAAATTCTTCTGAAGGAGGGCCCTTATGGCTCAGGCAGCGGAAAAAGACGCCGAACGCGGCGGCGTGCAGAGCGTGGCACGTATCTTTGAACTGATTGAGGTGCTGGCCGCCCACCCCGCCGGAGCGGGGCTGCAGAGCCTTGCCGCCGAAGCCCATCTGGCCAAAAGTACCGCCCACCGTCTGCTGGGCAGTCTGGTGGCCCTGGGATATGCAGTGCAGGATGCCCAGAACGGCAAATACCGGCTGACGCTGAAGATGTTCGAGATCTCTTCCGGCATCGTCAACAGCATGGACATCATGAGCGTGGCCAAGCTGCATCTGGAACGGCTGTCCCAGCGCACGGCAGAAGCGGTGCATCTGGTGATCCGGGACGGGGCGGACGTGGTATACATATATAAAACGGAAAGCGGCCCCATGCGGATGTCCAGCCGGGTGGGCCTGCGCAGCCCGCTGTACTGCACCGGCGTGGGCAAGGCCATCCTGGCTACCCTGCCCGACGACGAGGTGGAACAGATCTGGCACCACAGCCGCCTGCAGAAGCTGACCGGCCGCACCGTCACCGACCTGGACCAGCTGCGCAGCCAGCTGGAAACGGTGCGCAGCTGCGGGTATGCCATCGACGATGAAGAGAACGAACTGGGCATCCGCTGTGTGGCCCTGGCCATTCCGGGGCCGGGCGGCCGGGCGGACAGCGCCTTTTCCATCAGCGGACTGGCCCCCTACATGACGGCGGAACGTATCCGTCGCATCAGCACCCTGGCGCTGGAGACCCGCACCGACATCCTGCACGACCTGGGGCTGGTGGAGCGGCCGGAACCGCGTGGACAAAACCCGGGCCGCCGGGTATAATGAAACTGACAAAGCCCGGAAAATTCCGGGCGGTGTCCATCATCTGACTGGAAAGGTTCTGCCATGGATCTGATCTTTACCGCCTTTGCCGCCCTGGAAGGATTCCGGGAAAATTCCGACGCCAACCGGGGCCGGGATGTCTATTACCGCTGCATTGTGGTGGCCCTGGCCAGCGCCCGGGCCCAGAACCCGGACTGCCAGGTAGCCCTGGTGACCAACGCCCCGGTACCGCCCCCCTTCGACAACCAGCTTGCCCGGGCAGGTGTTACCATATACCAATGTCCCTTTGACCGGTTCCGTTTCGGGGCCGATCTGCCCTGGTCCCTGGCCTTTTACAAGCTGTGCGCCATGGACTGGGTTCTGAACAACCTGACCTTTGACCGCTGCGTCATGATGGACGCCGATACCTACACCCAGTATCCCCTGACCGATCTGTGGCGGGAAGCCAATGAGGCAGTTTTGTTGTATCAGGTGCCCCACCCCGCCAGCCAGCCCATGGCGGTGGCTATCAGTGGCTGCTGCGACGCCCTGTATCCCGAAACCGCCCCCCATGTGCTGACCCACTTCGGCGGCGAACTGGTGGCGGGCAGTGCCCCCCGTCTGCGGGAGTTTCTGGGCCTGTGCCGGGATGTGTATGAGGAGATGCAGGCCAAAAACGTCCTGCCCCAGGACGGGGACGAAGTCATCCTGTGCATTGCCGCCTGGCGGGCCTTGCGCACCGGGCAGCCGGTGCGGGCTGCCAACGCCTATATCTGGCGATACTGGCTGGGAGCCCGTCATTACTTTGTTTCCACCAACTACTGTCTGGTGCCCATCTGCATCCTGCATCTGCCGGGCAGCGGCAAAGACCGCCAGCTGAAACTGCTCTACCGCCGGTATACCAAGCGGGGAACCTTCCCAGACCGCAAGGTGGTGTGGCGGCTGTGCGGCCTGCCCGCCGCGCACCCGCCTTTGCTGAACACCCTGTGGGTGCGGCTGCTGGCCGCCCTGCCGGACTGACCGCAGACGGCCCGACCACATCACCGAAAGGACGATTTTTATGGCTGAATCGCCTAAAACTCCCCGGCGCCCCCTGCTGGTGGACCGCAGCAAGCTCCACCGCGCCCGGCGCAAAGTTTCCGCCGAATCCGACCAGCTGACCCCCATGATGCGGGCCATCAAGGCGGTGCACAGCGTCACCTCCTCCGGCAGCACCAATCCCGACGACCTGGAACGCCAGCGCGCCGGGCAGGAACTGTTCGGGCGGCTGGTCAGTCCCACCCTGGGGCTGCGCAACGACCCGCTGACCATCCACAAGGGGCCTGTGCCGGTGCCGGCGGAATGGGTGAGCATCGAGGCCGGGCACGACCGCCGGCATGTGGTGCTGTACTGCCACGGCGGCGGCTATACCTGCGGCCAGCTGGGTTATGCCCGGGTACTGGCCAGCAAGCTGGCCATTGCCGCGGGGTGTGATGTGCTTTCCTTTGAATATCGTCTGGCCCCCGAACACCCCTACCCTGCCGCCGTGCAGGATGCCGTGGCGGTGTGGGACCACCTTGCCTATATTGGCTACGGCGCCCGTGACATCATTCTGGCCGGGGATTCCGCCGGGGGCAATCTGGCCCTGGAACTGGCCCTGCAGCTGAAAAGCCAGGGACGCCGCCAGCCCCGGGCCCTGGTCCTTATGAGCCCCTGGACAGACATGACTTTTTCCGGCCCCAGCTATACCGAGCGTGCGGCGCTGGACCCCATGCTGACCATGCAGTATGTGGAATCGGTACGAGCAGCCTACTGCAGCACCCGCACCGACTTTGCCAACCCTTGTTTTTCGCCGTTGTTCGCCGACCTGCGCGGGCTGGCCCCCACGCTGATCCAGGTGGGCACCAACGAAATTTTGTATTCCGATTCCGAACAGCTGCACCGTCGGATGCAGGAACAGAACGTATTCAGCACCCTGGAAGTATACGAGGATTGCTGGCACGTGTTCCAGCAGATGCCGGTACGCAGCGCCGCCCAGGCCATGGACAGCGTGGGGCGGTTTATCCAGCGGCAGCTTTGATCTGCCGTGACCTTGAAAGGGGGCTTTGCCGTGCCGGAAAAATGGTATAAAGTGGACAACGTGGCCAAACTTTTCCTGGCCACCATGAACCGGCGTGACCCGCGGGTGTTCCGCATCAGCTGTACTTTGAACGAAGAGGTGGACCCGGAACTGCTGGCCCGCGCCCTGGAACGCACCGCACGGGAGCTGCCCAATTTTCAGGTCACATTGCACCGGGGTCTGTTCTGGCATTACTTTGAATCCACCGACAAACTGCCGGTGCCCGAACCGGAAAACAAGCAGCCCTGTTCGGCGCTGTATGGCCCGGACCAGAAAAACGCCCTGCTCTACCGTGTGAGTTATTACGGGGCGCGCATCAACCTGGAAATGCTCCATGCCCTCACAGACGGCAACGGCGGGCTGATGTTCCTGAAATGCCTGGTGCATAACTATCTGCAGCTTCGCCATCCGGAGGAACTGGCCGGCGTGCCCCGTGAGCAGGGGGCATCGGCGGCAGATCTGGAGCAGAATTCCTATTCCAAGTTTTATGCGGACCGCCGGGCTGACAAGTCTTCCACCGATGCAGCCGCCAAGCGCCGGGTATGCCGGCTGCGGGGCCGTCTGCCCCTGGACCAGACCCAGTTCTTTGAGGCGCACCTTTCCGCTTCCGAGGTTCTGACCCAGGCCCGCGCCCTGGGGGTGAGCATGACCAGTTACCTGGCCGCCGCCCAGATGCTGGCCGCCTGGCGGGAACTGCCCGCCCTGGAACGGGGCCGGGCCATGGCGGTGGGCCTGCCGGTGAACCTGCGCAATTATTTTCCTTCCCACACAGCCCGCAACTTCTTCAACACTGTGCGGGTAGCCCACATCTTTACCGGCGACGAGACCCTGGAATCCCTGGCCAAAGAATTCGACCAGAAGCTGCGGGCCGCCCTTTCGGACGACCGCATCAAGGCCCAGATGGACGGCTTTGAACGCTTTGAGCGTATCCCCGGGGTACGGCCGGTTCCCCTGGTCCTGAAAAACTGGGTGGTCAGCCTGTGCAACTGGGTGGAAGCCCGCAAGGTCACCCTGACCATCTCCAATATGGGACGCATCCCGGTGGCGGAAGCCCTGCAACCGTACATTCACGGGTTTGCGGCCTTCTGCAGCACCCCTTCCCTTTTTACCACCGTCTGTTCTTACGGGGATGATCTGGTGCTGGGCACTGCTTCGGCTTACCGCAGCACCAACGTGCTGAAAAACTTCTACCGCAGTCTGGCAGACGCCGGGCTGTCCATCACTCTGTATGCAAGCGAGGTACAAAGCCTATGAAAACCTGCCCCCATTGCAACATCCAGGTGGGCAGCGGCTCTTACTGCCCCCTGTGCCAGAGCCCTCTGCCCGGCTCCGACGAGCCGGATACCCCGTATTTTCCCCCTGCACCCCCGCCGGGCCGCCGTACCCCGTTGTTCTTTAAAATTTCCGCCTTTCTGCTGCTGGCGACGGTGGTGGTTTGCGCTGCCGTAGACTTCCTTCTGCAGGAAGACCCGCACCTGCATTGGAGCCTGGTGGTAGTGGCCTTTGTGGCAGCCGCACTGCTGCTTCTGCGGGCGCTGATGCTGGGCAGCCACAATGCTCCCAAACTGCTGTTCCAGATTTTGGTAGGTACTTCCCTGCTGGTCTGGTTCTGCGACTGGTTCCTTGGCTGGGGCGGCGTTTCCATTGATGCGGTCATTCCCATCCTCTGCACCGCCACCCTGGTGCTGAACTTCCTGTTTGCCTTCATCAACCGGAAATTCACCGAAAACGGCCTGATTTACCTTCTGCTGAACATCGGCGTGGGTGTCGCGCCCTACATCGTGCTCACCATCCGCCACACCCGCACCGCCCTGCCCTGGGTCATCTGCCTGATCGTGAGTATCATCACCTTCCTGGGACTGGTCATATTCAAGGGCCGTGCGCTTCTGGCCGAGTTTGCCAAGCGGTTTCATCTGTAACAAACCGCCGTTCTGTTTCAAACAAAAACTCCGCTCTCCCTGTGGGGAAAGCGGAGTTTTTTAGTTACGGCCGGGACAGCAGCTTGCGAAGGGTGGGGTGCATTACGAAAAAGAACGCCGGGATCAGGGTCAGGACCCCGCCCGCCAGAGAGACCGGCACCACACCGAAGAGGTCTCCCAAAAATCCGTAGATCACCATGGAGATGGCCATGGTACCGATACAGGCCGCGTTGTACAGAGCCAACACCCGCCCGTGGTAGGCCGGTTCGATGGCTTCCATCAAGGCCGGGTACATGAACATGTTGGCCACCATATTGCAGAAGGCATATCCTGCATACAGTCCCGTGCAGACCTGAAATCCGGAAGCCGTCATCGCCCCCAGATACAGAACATTGTACCCCACATTGGCCAGCGCCAATACCGCCCAACGGCGGCGGCGCGGAATGGGCACTGCCGTGATAAAGACCGTGGCAACGAGCATGGCAGCGCTCTCTGCGCCCAGGAACAAACCGTACTGTTCAATGCTCATTCCTTTGTCCAGGCACCAGACATACACGATGCCCACAAACCCGCCGCAGGTCAGGTTCACGGCCGAACCCGCAATCATCATACCGGTCAGACCGGCGTGGTCTTTCAAGTAAGCGATGCCATCGGCAAAATCCCGCAAGATGCTGTGGGATTCGGCGGTGCCGGGAGTGTCGGGTACACGAATGAAACATTCGGTGAAGGCCGAGAACAGGAAGGTGGCACCATTGAACAGGATGATTACCGGTACGCCGAAGGCTACCACCAGAAAGCCCCCCGCCGCATTGCCGATCATCTGGATGGCAGATTGGGTGCTATGCAGCAGTGCCGAAGCCCGCATCAGATTTGCTTGTTCCACCAACTGGGGCAGCAGGGCGTTCAGCGCCGGCATGAGCACCGCACTGCACACCGAACTGATGGCAGCCACCAGCAACACCTGCCATACCAGCATCTTTCCTGCCAGTGCCAGGGCTCCCAGGGCCAGCATGGCCACACCGCACACAGCGTCACTGCCCGCGGCCAGGTTCCTGCGGTTGAAGCGGTCGGCCAGAACACCGCCCAAGGGCTGCAAGATCATGTTGCCAAAATAGCTGATGGCGGTGGTAATGCCCATCCAGGCGGCAGAATCGGTTTTGTCGTACACCCAGATGCCGATGGCAATGGAATACAGAACGCTGCCGATCTTGGATTCGGCCATGCCCTGCCAGATCAGGAACAGATTGCGGTTGAACCGGCGGGGTGCGGTCTCAGTCTTGGTTGCCATCGTCCTTCACCTCCCCTGCCCGGTAGGAAATCAGGTCAAAACGGATGGGCGCCGTGCCGGAGCGCGGTTGGCTGTGCTGCTGCAGATAATCCCCGATCAGGTCCCGCAGTGCAATGGTTTCCTCCCGGGTAAGATGGATGACACCGTTTGTCTCGATCAGGCCCCAGGCATCGTCCCAGTTCTGGCTGGTGCTTTGCTGCCAGTCCTTCATCATTTTCAGAGCGCCTTCCCGCACCTGCCGGGCGTTTTCCTCCAGCAGACGGCGGGTGGGGTCCCACAAACCGGTGTTGCACACATCCAGCGAGATGCATTTGTCGGTCAGTCGGTAATAGGTAGCCAGAATGCCGTGGATCAGCTGCTGGTGATCCTTTTCCACCACACCGATGGATTCCAGCTTCTGCATATGGTGCCGGGCGGAACTGGGGGCGCTCCCCAGTTCGTCGGCCAGACGCTTGGAGGTGACCGGCTCGGCCAGGATCATCATTTTTTCCAACATGCGCTGGCGAAGCGGATGCAGAAAGATCCCCACCGATTTTTCGTCACTGAGGATCAGCATGTCGTCCCGGAAAGGGACCTTTCGGGTGGCTGTTTCCTCCTGCGGCCCATCCTCCGGGGATTGCCTCCCTGCGTCAGCGGGTAGTTCAGGGGCTGCCGGTGCTTTCTGTTCAGCAGAAAATTCCCCGGATTCACTCACTTCCGCCTGCGCCGCAGTCTGGGCGGACATATCGGCCGATTGTGTAGCCGGTTCAGCAGAATGACGCAGTTCAGATACTTTCGTGTTTACCTTCATGGAGAAGCCCCCTTTCATTACACAAACTATATCATTACAGTTATTGTAATGTCAAGAGAGTGTTTTCTTTTTGTGTGCGGGGCAACAAAAATTTCCTTGGTTTCCCAACTGCTAAAAAGTCGAAAACTTTTTTCAAAAAAGCTCTTGACAGATTCGTTTGGGCATGGTATAGTAATTAAGCTATCTCAGATGAGATGCGCAACCAAATATCGCGGGGTAGAGCAGATGGTAGCTCGTCGGGCTCATAACCCGGAGGTCGCAGGTTCAAGTCCTGTCCCCGCAACCATGATAAGTTGACAGATTCCGAATGGAATCTGTCAACTTTTTTATGCCAAAAACAATGAAAAGCCGCGGGATTTCCTGCGGCTTTTTGCTTTATCGGTAAAGATTTTAGAAATCCTATTTTTCTATATCACTCTTTTTAAAGGAGGTCATACCGAATGAATAAAAGCGAATCC